>JBBQSV010000009.1:0-30945 GCA_038213615.1 Saccharimonadales bacterium (SeqCode)
ACTCCCACGCCAAACGGTTGAGCATAGGCCAATCCACTAAAAACAAATGTTGCAAACAAAAGGCCTGCTACTAACAGTAGTGTTTTTTTAGCTACTTGAGTGGTCAGGCTCATAGTGTTTATGCTACCATTACTCAAAGTAAACATACATATGAAATTAAGTATCTCAAAGAGAGTATTAAACTTGTGGTTAGCAATCGTGCTAATTGCTGGGCTAAGTCTGGGCATGGTAAGCCAGGCTAGTGCCGCCCAGATTACTGGCCGCACATTAACCCTGGGCAGTTCAGTAGGCGGAGCTACTACTACTTATACCCTTACGTTCACTGTGCCATCGGGTACCACACTACAATCATTTGACGCAGAGATTTGTACAACTGCAAGTGGGGCATGTTCAACACCAGGCAGTTTTGACGCGTCTGGAGCTACTGCTTCACAGCCGACTAATCTTGGCGATGCATCGGGCTGGTCTACTGGCAGTTCTACTACCGGTAAATTAAAGATCCAAAAAACTGGTAACTCTGCCGCGCCCACAGGTAATCAGACTGTAGCATTTAGCGGTGTAGTTAACCCAGCGGCAACAAATAGCACTTTCTTTGCCAGACTAACGACTTATTCTGACGATGCATGGGCCACGCCTGTAGACACTGGCACGGTGGCCGCATCTACGGCCGGGCAGATAACCGTCACCGCCAGTGTTAACGAAACTCTGACGTTTACATTGGCCTCTGCAACTGTAGCGCTGGGCACTTTAAGCACAGCCACTACTGGGTCGGGCACATCAACCATGGCCGCATCTACTAATGCCCCCAGTGGCTACGCCATAACCGTGCACGGTAACACTTTGCAATCCGGCGCCAACAGCATCTCGGCGCTAGCCAGCCAGACTGCCAGTTCGCAAGGATCAAGCCAGTTTGGTATTAATTTGAAGGCCAATGCCACCCCGTCCGTAGGGTCTGATCCGTCTGGCGGATCTGGAGCGGCTACAGGTAGCTATGGCACGGCTGATCAGTTTAGGTTTGTTACTGGTGACTCGGTCGCCTCCGCCGCTGGCGCCACCAACACTACCACTTATACAGTCAGCTACATTGCCAACATTGCCGGCGTAACCCCACCCGGTAATTACTCCACAACGCTGACTTATATTGCTACCGCTACATTTTAGATAACCATGGTAAAATTAAAGCATTAATCAGGAGCGTTGTTCATGAGCATTAAACAGTGGTTTATAATCGCACAGAAGTCTAAAAACAAAACTCTTAATCGCATGTCAGTAAGTTTTGGTTCGCTACTAGCCATAGGAACAGTAATCTTTGCTAGCATGGCGCCAGCACTGGCCACAGCACCAACCACATTTTTTGACATTGGCACCCTGGGTGGCGCAACCAGTACAAGTCTGGCTATTAACTCTATCGGTCAGGTTACTGGCGTATCAGCAACTGCTAGTTCTGGCCCAGAGCACGCTTTTTATTGGGATTCGGGCACAGGAATTCATGATTTAGGCGTGCTTGCCGGCGACAATGTCTCTAGAGGGCTTGGCATCAATAGCTCGGGCGTCATCGTTGGCAACTCAGGTAACGGATCGGTGGTACGAGGGTTTGTGTCAGCAGACCATTCTACGCTAACCGCACTAAGCCCGCAGGGAATTAGCTCAACAGCCCTTGCTATCAATGATACTGGCCATGTGTTTGCAGTGGTAGCTGGCGTACCAAAGATATTAGACGCCAATAACAATAACGCCGTCATCCAGACCATTCCTGATCTAGCTAGTTGCGCCAGCGACCTAATTGATATAAAGACGAAAGCCAGTATCAACATCCACGATGAAATCGCGGGCACTTGTCAGGGCACTGCCTTTACATGGGACAGCATTAACGGCAAGACTGATCTTGGATCGTTCGATGGTAGCGAATCACACGCTACTGGGCTAAACGACCATGGCGTAGTGGCCGGTAACGTGATAGGTAGTAGTTCAGTGGGGGTATTTGTATGGGATCCTGCTACTGGCACAGTAAACCTTAGCAGCCTGAAACCACAACTATGCCCAGCTGCTGGTGTGTGTGCATCTGCGGTTGCTGATGGGATAAATAATGCCGGCCAAGTGGTCGGTACGTTTGCTAATAATACCGAGCCATCTTGCGGACAATCGAACGCTTTTGTTTGGGACCCAACCCTTGGATTAATTAACGTCGGCACCGATTCAACAGTTAGCCATGGTTTTGCCATAAACGACAATGCCCAGGTAGTGGGGGAATCTAACTTGTTTGCTTGTCCTGACTTCACGCCACCAGCAACTGATGCGGCATTAAATCCCGCTACTGACCTAACCTTCAACCCTGGGTCTGTAACCGGCGCTTCAGCTTTTGCAACAGCCAGCAAAGTCCTGACAGCAAGTGCTTGGGGTGCCAAAGTAACTGCACCTGTAGTATCTGTAGGTGACGCTACCGTAGTACGAGGCAACTCTAAAAACCGTACAGTTAACTTCCCAGTTACGCTATCTACTCCAGCTAGAACCACTGTGACCGTAACTTACAGTGTTCAGGCCGATAGCGTATCAGGCAGTTCTCACGCCGCGGCCAATATAGACTTCAAGACAAAAACTGGAACCTTGACCTTTAAGCCCAACACAAAGGGCATAACTACCACTACCGCTCAGATTGGCGCAGTAGTATACCCAAGCACGGCTTCTGGATCTAGCAACAAGACCTTTACTGTAAAAATCACTGGCGTAGCGGGTGGCGATTACACGGCTAGTAGAAACACCGCTACTGGGACCATCCTTGGCGATAGTAATGGTAGCAACATGCGGGTCAGTGTAGGTAATGTCAGCATTGTAGAGGGCGACCATGGCAAAAACAGCGCCCATGTATGGGTTACATTGTCTAAACCAGCTACGTCACAAGTTACCGTCACGCTTAATGTTTCTGGGGGTTCAGACTACAAGGGGATTAAACCAAAGGTCTTAACTTTCAAAGTTGGTCAGTTCCAAAAATCTGTTGCCCTAAGCACGCTAACAAACATGCTTAGCCAATCTAACAAAGTAGTTAACTTCACGCTGTCTAGCCCTAGCTCCGGCCTAAGCCTGAGCCGCTCTAGCGGTACCATCACCATACTTAACGACGACTAACCGTTCGAGCTCCTAGCCCAACCAGCCACCCCAGATGTGATATGATTGTCCCAAGATGGGGATAGTTAAGCGAATTTTGGTGGCCACCAGTGCGGCCTTGGTAATAGGTTGGGTTTGCTTGGTCGCGCCTGCTAAGGCTGCCAATGTCAGCCAGGGTCTGCAAATATCGCCGGTATTATTCGAACTGAATGCCGACCCTGGCAAAAGTTACGTACTACATTTGTCACTACTAAATGTCACCACAGCCGATCTAAATTTTAAGTCTTTTGTGAACGATTTTGAGGCCGCCGACGAAACCGGTACACCACAAGTAATTTTGCAGGGTCACGCTCCCGCCACTTCATCACTAGCTAGCTGGATCACGCCCCCCGCATCACTGACCATCAAAGCTAAGCAAACCAAGGCATTTGATATCCACCTAACAGTACCGGTTAACGCCGAGCCTGGGGGCCACTACGGCGTAGTACGATTTAACTCCAGTGCTCCGCAGATTGATCAAACTGGCGTAGCCCTCACCGCCAGCACCGGGCCACTAATACTAGTGCGGGTATCTGGTGACATCCGTGAGTCATTAACTTTTAAAGATTTTTTTACAGCCCGCGGCGACCACCACCAAGGCTTGTTTGAATCTAGCCCCATAAATATTGTTGAACGCATAGCCAATAACGGCAATGTGCACGTCAAACCAGTGGGCGATATTGTAGTATCCAACATGTTTGGAAAAGCTATCGCGAACCTGCCCATTAACGATCAAAAGGGTAATGTATTACCCACCAGCATCCGGCGATTTCAGCAACAATTGTCCAAAAAGTGGATGTTTGGGCGCTACACGGCCAAAGCCCAGTTAGCTTACGGCACCAAAGGCCAAACACTCGACGGTCAGATTGCTTTTTGGGTAATCCCTTACCGATTGATTTTGTTTGCACTGACCATCATACTTATTATTACGCTGCTACTTAGAATACTAATAAAACACTACAACCAAAAGATCATCAAAAAAGCCATGACCAAAACTAACGACCAACCCGGAGAGTAGGGCAATCAACAAAATGTGGCAAAGCTTATACCGACACTTGCACAAGCTACTGGGTATTCATAGTCACCATCACCACAAAAGTGGTCGGTTGATAGCTGTAGAGCACACCTCGTTTGGAGCACTATTTTTGGTACTACTCGTTTTTGCCCCTCAGCTATGGTCAGCCAGGGGAGTACTGGGTACACAGACCTACAGTCACGATGTAGCTGTCACCGCTACCGTAACAGGGCCAGCGCCTACTACTTCCGCCCAAATACTGTCGCCACAAGACGAGGTAGTACATAAAAAGCTGTTGGTAGTTAGTGGATCATGTGGCGCCAATTTGCTAGTAAAGGTTTATTCCAACTCGGTTTTTGTGGGGTCTACTTATTGCAGTTCTGGTGGCACATTCTCTCTGACTATTAGCCTATTTAATGGCCGCAATGATCTGACAGCTCTAAACTTTGACAATCTAGATCAACCTGGCCCAGTTGGCAACATGGTGATCGTGAACTTAACTACTTTAGCCACCGCCAATCCTAAATCGCCGGGTAATACCAAGAACTACAAAGCCAACTTTTACATAGTCACAGATTACAGCTACCGCAACATTGGGCTAAACCAGCAAAGCCGCTGGGCAATAGAACTAAAAAACGGTAGAGCACCATTCAGACTTGATGCCGAGTGGGGCGACGATAACAAAAATACTGTCAGCCTAGGCAATTCTAGAAAGACAGATGTCGGCCATGCCTTTCACCAGTCAGGGAACTACGAGATTAAGTTTTCGGCCACCGATGCCCAACAAGACCAAGCCTACATACAACTAGGTGTAACGGTGAATGGCCCGCTGCCAAGTGGGGCAGGTGCCACAACTCAAAAATCATACTGCGGTAGTAGTGGTGCCACCATATTTTGCGGGTTAGGACACCAACTGCTAGCTATTTGGGTACCCTTGTACTGGTTAATGATGGCTGTGATCGCCGTGTTCTGGTTCAACAGCTACAGGAAACACAAACCCCAACACAACGCACCAAAGCCAACCCACGTCTAGGCTATTCGTGGCGCAGGGCTTCTATGGGGTCTTTGCGAGCCGCCCGAACTGCGGGAACTATGCCAAAGAATACACCGGTAAACATGGCTACAGCCAATGACACAACCACGGCTTGCCATACAAAAGCTACCTGGATATTTGTGAAGATCCGCAGTGCCAGGTTAACTCCTACCGAAACTACGATGCCCGATATGCCACCAACTAGGCTAATCACTGCCGCCTCGGCCATGAACTGGTTCAAAATCTGCCGGTTGGTGGCGCCCACAGCTTTGCGAATACCGATTTCACGGGTCCGCTCGGTGACAGAAGCCACCATGATGTTCATTATGCCCGCACCACCCACTAGCAGTGCTACTAACGCTGCGCCAATAGTCACACGAGTCAGCAGGCCAGTGATGTTGTCGGCCACTGCCATGCTGTCGGCTTGGTCCAAAACAGTGAAGTCATTGGCTCCGTCGTGAGTCTGGGTAAGCGTAATGTTAAGCGACTTTACTAATTGCGAGACCTGCCTTGGGTCGTTGGGCTTGATAAGGATCTGGTTCAGGCCTATCGAGGCTCCGGTCATTTGTTTGGCAGTATTGTAGGGGATGAATACCTGGTTGTTGTAATCAGAATTAGGAAAGAACGGCGTGGCAGGAACATCGTCAATGACGCCCTGGACCAAAAACGTCTTATCACGGATGGTGATGGCTCGGCCAAGTGGCAGGGTGCCATCAAAAAGCTGGCCAGCCACTTTGCTGCCAATTATAGCCACATTCAAGTTGGTCTGGCTATCACTAAAAAACGAACCACTGCGCATACGGAGTTTTAGTACACCAGCTATCGTCTGACTAGTACCAACTACAGACCCGGTGGACGTCTTGCCACTGTTAGAAACGCTGCCAGGCACACTGGCAAATGGTACAACTGTGCCTATGTGGCGGATCTGGGCGATGTGATTGTAGTCACTGTCACTTAGCCTAGAGCCACCCAGAACGTTGCCTATGTCTATGCCGGTGATACGGCCAAAGCTATCCCGATGGACTTGATTGCCCGGCCGCACGGTAATCAGGTCGCTACCTAGCTGATCAATCTGTTTAGTAATTTGCTGCTTGGCACCCTGACCCAAACCAACAATAGTGACCACACTAGATACTGCTATCAATATGCCCAGGGTGGTAAAGAAGCTACGGGTTTTGCTACGACGAACAGTGCTCATGGCCAGTCGAACATTACTTTTGGACATTATCTTTTGACCTTTCTTCTGGAGGCGCGTTTGGCACGAGCAGGTTTTTTGCGGGGCTTGGTGCGTGGTGGCTTATCGGTAGGTAATGCTTGCATCAAGACCGACACTCCAGCCAAATCATCATCTTCTGTCTTGCGCGGTAAAAAGTACATGCTGCGCCGTAGGCTGTCTGGTACCTCGCCCAGTTTGGACTTTTCGTCTGCCACAATAGAGCCGTCATGCATAAACACCACTCGGTTGGCATAGCGAGTAAGTTCGGGATTGTGGGTGACCATCAGGATTGTGCTGCCGGTTTTGTGAATGTCAGCCAGCAGCTCCATGACCAAGCGGCTAGAATCGCTGTCTAAGTTACCGGTGGGTTCATCGGCAATGATGATTGCTGGGTTGTTAACTAGCGCCCTAGCAATAGCCGCTCGCTGAGCCTGGCCACCGCTCAGCTGGTGGGGCAGGTAGTACTCACGCTCAGCCAGACCCACGCGCTCCAGCATAGCCGCGGCAGCCTTTAACCGGCGTACTTGGCCTACGTTACGGTAAGACAGCGGCAGGGCCACGTTTTCTAAAATGTTGAGTCGGGGCAGCAGGTTAAAAGTCTGGAACACAAAACCCACCAGGTCCCGACGTACTTTGGCCCGTTGGTTGGGTCTAAGTTTGGCCACCTGCCGGCCACTCAGCAAATATTTGCCATGTGTTGGCCGATCTAGCAGGGCAATCATGTTCATCAATGTGGACTTGCCAGAACCGCTAGGACCCATAACGGCCACAAACTCACCGCGCTCGATAGTAAGGTTAACTTCGTCTAGAGCAACAGTGGTGGCATCACCAAAACCAAAGATTTTACTGACTTCTTCTAGTTGTATTATTGGCATCGTTAGGAGTAGTTTACCTGTTGACCATCTGTTAGTTCAAGCTCTAGCACTATCTTTAGTGTAGTAATTTTAGATATAATCAATTCCTGACACGGAGAGGTCGCATAGTTGGTCTAGTGCGCTGCCTTGGAAAGGCAGTATGGGGGCAACTCCATCGAGGGTTCGAATCCCTCTCTCTCCGCCATCCGCCGTGGCTAAGTCCTTTAGGGCTTTAGCTATGGCGGATTGTTTGTAGCCGGGGATTCGAACGGGTTAGTTCAGTGAACTAACCCCGCCCTTGGCTTTTCAGCTGTGCTGAAAAGTGGCAGTAGCAAAAGTTAATGTTCTTTTGCGCTGACAGGTCGAATCCCTCTCTCTCCGCCAATGTTATAATGAGATTATGAGGATTACGAAGTACGAACATGCTTGTTTAGTCATTGAGGATGGTGGTAAGAAGCTGGTTATTGACCCGGGTGATTTCAGCACCTTGTTGCCAATTGAGAGTTACGACACTTTAATAGTTTGCGATGTTCACTTTGACCATTTAGGTGAGAAGAACATCAAAAAACTAGTAGCCAAAAATCCGAGTATACCTGTCTATGCAGTCGACCAAGCAGCTGAAAAGTTAAATGGGATTGGCATTAAGGCGAAGACTGTAACGGCTGGACAAAAAGTCTTGATAGCCGGTTTTGATTTAGAATTTTTTGGTGGTCAGCACGCCCCAATTCACCCAGACTGGCCTAAATTCCCAAACGTTGGCGTACTAGTAAACGACAAACTCTATTACCCTGGTGATAGCTTTGACGGACCAAATAGATCCGTCGAGGTATTAGCCCTTCCAGATAGTGGACCATGGTATAAGCTGGAACATGCCATCGACCTACTATTGTCAGTTAAGCCAAAGATCTGCTTCCAAACCCATGATCATCTTGTATCCGAAGCGGGCAAGAACGTAAATACTCATTTCCTAACCCAAGCCTGTGAAAAATCGGGCACTCAACTCAAGCAGCTAAAAGCTGGCCAATCTCTGGAAGTCTAAATTGCTAGTCTATCTAGTATAATTGAGCTGTGAAGAGTTATAAATTGGTCGTATACGCACCAACAAACAACGCCGACGCCGTACGCAAAGCGTTGGGTGATGCTGGAGCAGGCAAGTTGGGTAATTACTCACACTGCAGCTACAGCAGTATTGGTCAGGGCAGATTTTTGCCACTAGACGGCGCTAACCCAACGATTGGATCCGTTGGTAAGTCCGAGATTGTAAACGAAGAACGGATAGAAGTAACTTGCAACCAAGACGTCTTGGAGAAGGTTATGACCGCCATGAAGGCCGCCCATGTATATGAAGAAGTTGCTTACGATGTCTATGAAAGAGTACCCCTATGAAATTGTATTCGTGGAATGTGAATGGCATCCGGGCGGGGCTAGCCAAAGGCACTTTTCAGGACTTTATTGCCAAACATCAGCCCGACATTTTGTGTCTGCAAGAGACCAAAGCCCAAGAAGGTCAAGCCGATGTTGACCTGCCAGGCTACCACGAATACTGGAACTCGCCAATCAAAAAGGGTTATAGCGGCACTGCCATCTTTAGCAAAATCAAGCCGTTGAATGTACTCAAAAACTTCCCGAAAGACATTGTTGATAAGTTCGACATCACTGACGCACGATACGGTGGGCTGAATGATGAGGGCAGGGTCACAGCAGCCGAGTTCGAAAAGTTTTACGTTGTGACTGTCTACACCCCCAATAGCCAAGGCGACCTAAGCCGATTAGAACTGCGCCACAAACATTGGGACCCAGCTTTTTTGGCCTACTGCCAGCAACTAGAAAAGTCCAAGCCAGTTCTTTTTTGTGGTGATCTAAATGTAGCCCATACCGAGCACGACCTAGCCAACCCCAAATCAAATGTTGGCAAACACGGCTACACCAACGAAGAACGCGAAGGCTTTCAGAACTTTGTCGATGCCGGTTTTGTGGACACGTTCCGAATCTTTACGCAGGGTAATGGCCACTACAGCTGGTGGACACATTGGGCCAACGCCCGGGCTCGTAATGTTGGCTGGCGCATAGACTACTGGTTAGCTAGCAAAAGTCTGACTAGCAAAATATCTGCTGCAGAGATCCATGCCGATGTCATGGGCAGCGACCATTGCCCAGTAAGCATAACCCTTGAGACATGAAGTCTATCTATCTTGCTCATGGTTTTTCTGAAGGAGAGCAACACGCTAAGCAGCTCGTCGGAGCGCTAAAGGCCTCTGGTTATTCCATGACTAACAGCCCCAAGTTAGCGGATATTGTCATAGCTCATTCTGGTGGCCTGTATACACTACCCCTAGACGTGATTAACAAGACCCTGCTAGTTGTCGGACCAACTTACTGGGAGGGTAAGAGCTTGAGAAGTAGTTTTGCGGAAAATGTTAGGGCCGGCTTCAGTTCACGAACTTCGCTTGCCGTCTGGACCCTTAAAATGTTTTGGCACATCTGGTACGCAATCAAAAGTCCAAAAACGGTCATGCTCATGTATAAAAACTGGCGGTACAAAGAACTATGGATAGAAAAACTGAACCGATCCCCGGCCACGATTACGGTAGTGCGTAATAAAGATGACGCCTTCTGTAGCCCAGCTATAAAACAGTCTCTGGGTGGATCTATAACATACTTTGAGTTACCCGGGGGGCATGACGACTTATGGACAAACCCCAAGCCCTACCTGGAGCTTCTAAAGTGAACCGTCGATTTGCGGTATTTGATATTGATGGCACGCTGATCCGCTGGCAGCTGTACCACGCCGTTGTAGATAAGCTAGCCAAAAAAGGCCATTTGGGTTTAGATGCACATGAACAGTTGCACAACCAGCGCATGGTCTGGAAGCGCCGGGAGCACCCCGAATCTTTTGGTAAGTATGAACAGTTTTTGGTAGATGCTTACGAAAAGACATTGACCACACTAAAACCTAGCGTCCTGGATCGAATCATCAAAGAGGTGGCCCAGGAATACAAAGACCAAGTTTACACCTACACCAGGGATCTAATTGGCAGCTTAAAAAAGCAGGGCTACGTACTATTGGCAATCTCTGGGTCGCATCACGATTTGGTTGGCTTGATCACTACACAATACGGATTTTTGGATTGGGAGGGCACTCGCTACCAAAGGCAGGCCGGCAAGTTTACCGGCCAAACCCAGGTGGCCGGTCACGACAAAAAAGCTGCTTTAGAAGCCTTGATTGCCAAACATAATTTAGACCTAAAAGGCAGCTACGCAATTGGTGACAGCCAAAGCGACATAGCCATGATGGACATGGTAGAAAATCCGATTGCCTTTAACCCCAACCGTCAACTGTACGACTACGCCAAAAACTCAGGCTGGCCGATTGTAGTCGAACGCAAAAACGTAGTTTATAAACTGGAGGCCAAAAGTGGATCGTATATATTGGCATAAACAAACTGCCGGTCAACCGCTATTTCCAGATTTACTTTGGAGTCGCCCAGAAAACAAATCCTTGGCTGGCAAGCTGCTAATCATCGGCGGTAACCTACATGGTTTTGCCGCCCCCGCCGAAGCCTACGCTAACGCGCTAAAGGCTGGGATAGGTGTAGCCCATGTACTTTTGCCAGACAGTTTGCGAAAAACAATGGGCAAAGTTTTAGAAAATTGTGATTTTGCACCCAGCACGCCTAGTGGCAGCTTTGGCCAGAAGGCACTGGATGAATGGTTGGCCAGCAGCCATTGGGCAAATGCCGTTTTGATTGCTGGAGATCTGGGTCGCAATAGCGAAACAGCAATCTTGCTAGAAAAGTTCCTGACTAAATATCCCGAGTTAGTTACTCTAACCAAAGATGCTGTGGACTACGTCACTACCAACCCCCAGCCACTCCTGACACGAACCAACACGACTTTGGTATTGTCTTTTGCTCAGCTGCAAAAGCTAGCCTCGGCGTTAAAGTACCCCCAAGCTCTTACTTTTGACATGCCATTAACTAGACTAGTCGAGCTGTTAAGTGACTTTAGCCAGAGCTATCCACTAAACATCATCACCAAACACTTGGATCAAATCATTGTAGCCGTGGACGGGCAAGTCAGCACCACCAAGCAGGATAGCGATCCCGAAATCTGGCGAGTTGGTGCGGCTGCCAAAGCCAGTGTGTGGTGGCTCCAAAATCCCATAAAAACTTTCGAGGCGTTAACCGCCAGCCTCTGTGAGAAGCTCGACCGATAAAACTCTGAACCATTGTAAGGTTGGAGACAGAATTCTGTGAGCACTAATGGCCTCGGTAGCATCTTTACGAGCACTGAGCTGATCTTCCGCCGTCACTACTAAACTTACCAAGACCCCCAGGTGCAATGATTCTAGAACCGTATCGGGATAAATAGATCGTAAGCAGCTCTCTATAGCCTGTGATTCAGGGCTAGCAATACCGCCTACATAAACTATTTCGCCATCAATTTTGTATCGATTCATAACAAAAAATGGTGGGCGAGGAGGGAATCGAACCCTCACTCCTTGCGGAACACGATTTTGAGTCGTGCGCGTATACCAGTTCCGCCACTCGCCCTATAAGCGTTATTGTACTATAATCATATCTGTTAATACAGTACTTGCGAAATGGCAGATTCAGACGACAAACAAAAACATCAGGGTGGCGAAGATCCGGCCGCCAATTTGGTGCGTAGCAAGATATCAGGGCTGTATGGTCACGAGCCAGAGGCATCAGAAGAAATTAGTGAAGTACAATCCGAGCCAGCCAAAGACCTGAGCAAGCACCAGCTCTTCATGAAACAGCTCAACGATTCTGGCAAATCTACAGCCGAAATTCAGACCGATTGGCACAACTACTATTCCAAACTAACCGATTACGAAAAACACCAAGTTTGGCAAGAGTTCTACGCCTACCGTGATAATCCCCAGCCAGCCAAGGTTACCCAGCCACAACACCATGAACCCAAAACCACTATCGGTATATTTGAAGATCCGACCCCAAAGCCCAAGCGCATCAACAATCTGGCGGAGCTAAAACACCGTTCCACCACCAGCCACAACACTCACCATAACAGCCGACGGGCCAGGGCTAAACGCAGCCTAAAATCACTGCTATTTGGTCTAAGCCTAGGTGGTGTAGTGGTGCTAGTTTTACTATTTGGCTTTTTTAACGATCGGTTTATCGCACCATTCATCACGCCCAGCCGCAACGTCAGCGCTACGCCGATATTGATCAATCCTAGCAGTACCGCCATCGGCAAAGAACCGCTAATCATCATCCCCAAAATCAACGCCCAGATACCGGTGGTCTATAACGAGGCTTCGGTAGACGAAGCCTCTATCCAAAACGCCCTAAACAGCGGTGTGGTTCACTACGCCACTACGCCAAACCCTGGCCAACTAGGTAACGGCGCGATATTTGGGCACTCTAGCGGCAATATCCTAAACCAGGGTCATTATAAATTCGCCTTTACGCTATTAAAGAAACTGGATGTTGGCGATACGTTCATGCTGCAAAAAGGTCAGAAACTTTATGTCTATCGAGTCTACAAAAAACACATTGTGGCACCTACAGACGTTGATGTGCTAAACACCCAAGACAAACCGGCTACCTTTACCCTAATCACTTGTGACCCACCAGGCCTAAGCATAAACCGCTTGATCGTAGTCGGTGAGCAAATCAGCCCCAACCCCGAAACCGACAAACCCAGCACTGCCGTCAGCCAACCAGCCCAGATAAAAACACTGCCCAGCAACTCTGTATCGCTGTGGCAGCGCGTACTTCACTGGTTCTAGCTATAACTACTGATCGGCCGGCGCCAACAAGCTGGTGGACTGCAGGGTGGTGTGCTTAAGCTTGGCAGATGTTGGTGCTAGGGAGAACAAAGTGTGGCTCTTGTTATCAAGCCAACTTTCCGTGCCATTGGCAACAGGGAATAGATACTGACGGTTCTGGCCATCAAAGTCAAAGATACTAAACTTGTTAGCAGTGCTAATCCCCAGGTGGTTACTATCTAACCAAAAAGCTTTTTGAGTGGTTGTAACTGGTAGCTTGATGTCGTAATTGGCTAACTTATCGTCTTGAAAGTTATACACCGACAGTCTGCTACCGGCCTGCAAAGCAACAAGGCGCCCATTTGGTGAAAAACTCAGATAACCAGCAGTCTTGGCGCTAAGTTTTAGGGCCGAAATAGGGGCCACCGCCGCAACCCGACTGTCTTTTAAAGCAACCTGTGGGTCTTTATAAACATAAACCAGGTGTTGAGCAGGCAGGCCGGCAGCCACCAGTACATGGCCGCCACCGCCATAAGCTGCCAGTTGGTAGCTAGGGCTCTTGGCAAAGCCACGTAGATCATACGTCCGGCTACCAACTATCAAACGCAGTTCACTGGGTGTGATTTTGCTATCATTTTGAGCAATCAGGGCCACACTACCGTCCAACATTGGCTGGTAATCTAACACCTTGCTAGCCAGTACCGAAGTAGTTTTGCTAGAGACAGCGCCTTGATCCAGTTGACCCTTTTTGTCTACAAATAACACTTTGTCGACCTTACCTGCGTTCAGGCGAAGTTTAGTTGGTTTGCTGGCACTAAACAGCTTGCTGATGTTCTGCGAGCTAGCTGGTTTGGCCACGTTCAAAACTATGAACTCTGTCCCGCCGGGATAGCTGTGTTGCAACAGCAGCTGGTTATCATCGGCCGACCATTCTATCGGTTGCCAGGAATTTGTACCTGACTTTTTGGTAATAACGCCCGCCGGCAACTCAATAGCCGAGGCTATGACTTTCTTGACAGATAAATCGTAGAGGTCGAAACGACTAGCTGAACCAACTTGTTGCACCACCAGACGTTTGTAGTTGGGACTCTGAGATATCAATTTGGGGACGGCGCTATAGGTTGCCACGGCCTTAGGACTCAATTGGTCTGGTACCAATATTGGGTACACCAGCCGCTCAATCGATCCACCTAGCAAGGTAAAGCTAGATTGCCAGGCTCGGTAGCCATCACGTTCTAGCTTGATACTATGGTTGCCCTCGGCAATAACTAACCGTGACGAAGTCTGGCCATCACGCTGGCCGTCCAAAAACAACCTGGCCGAGCCCGGCTGTGAATCCACAAAGACTAATCCATTTTGGATAACTTGGCCCGTTTTTTCGTCGTAACTAAAGCCCCTGATGGTTAATGTCACTAGCCGGGCTGCCAAGGCCACAGCAATGGCAATCAAGAAGTAGCCGATGACTATCCGGGTACGGTGCGAGCGCTGCTTTTTGGGATCTAAAAAGTCCATTTTGATATTTTAATGTAATTCTTTTTGTTTTGTATATCTGGTATTGATGATCCGACTACTTGCCAGTAAAGTCAAGTGGGTTTAAGATACCTAGTGCACCATTTAACAAGCGAGGGTATATATCTAGTTGTGGCTGCACATCCAAACTTAGTAGAAATCAACGGTAAAAAATACGATGCCAACAGCGGTAAGCTGCTGGATTCGCCAGTGCTTGATTCGGTCAAGCGCGTGGTTAGACAGGCCCCAGCAACCGTAGAAGGCTTTGTGAAGAAAAGTGTCAGCCGATCCAAGCCCCACCCTAAGATTTCAGCCAAATCAGTCCACAAAAAGCCGGCCAAGTCAGCCACGCTGATGCGTAGCCATCTGGCCAAACCAAAGGCTGGTCATAAGCCACAAACGGCCATAGATATCGGACATAAGTCTATCGATCCCACCCGACTACACCGAGCCAAACAGACTGCTCAGAACAAATTAATCAAACATTTTAGCTTTTCTGAACTCAGCGACAGCGTCAAGCGCAACACAGCCGCCCTGCAGGCTAAGGCTGCACCGGCCATCCGGCTACCGCTACCTCCGCTGCCTACTGGTAAAACGCTGGCCAAGGCTAGCTCGAAAGCCGATACCGAGTTCGGCAAGGCCCTGAAAAAAGCCAAAAGCCACGAACAACCCAAGTTAAAGAAGGCCAAGATTAGTCACCGGGCTGCCAAAAAACTAATGATCAAGCCCCGTACCTTGCAAACGGTGGGCTTTTTATTTGCGTTTTTGATCATTGTTGGCGTGGTGGGGCACCGCTACATACCAAATGTATCGGTGCGCTACGCTGCCACTCGGGCCGGCATCCATGCCGTATTGCCGGGTTATCACCCTGATGGTTATACTTTAAATAACAGCGTTGGCTACCAGGCGGGGCAGATAAAGATTGGCTATCATTCCACCACCGACGATCGGCAATATTCCGTAATTCAGGCAGCTTCAAACTGGAACAGCGACTCACTGGCACAGAACTTTATTGCGACTAACCACTACCAGGCCCAAACTTTCCAAGATAACGGCAGAACCATCTACCTGTACAACAATGGCAACGCCACCTGGGTAGACGGCGGCATCTGGTACCAGGTGCAAAGTAACTCCAGTCTATCCAGCGACCAGCTGATCCACATCGCTTCTAGCATCTAAAAAACTGACACCTCTGTTAGAATAGTTATATGTCAGAAGTCAGAACTCGTTTTGCTCCATCGCCGACAGGTTACCTGCACGTTGGTGGTATTCGTACAGCTTTATTTGCATATTTGGTTGCCAAACAAGCCAGTGGCAAGTTTGTGCTGCGGCTAGAAGACACCGACCAAAAGCGGGAAGTTGCTGGTGCTGATCAACAAATTTTTGATAGCCTACATGCCCTTGGGCTGGATTACGACGAAGGCCCCGACGTAGGCGGACCATTTGCTCCATATCGCCAAACCGAGCGCAAAGATTCTTATAAAAAATGGGCGCAAAAGCTGATAAACAGTGGGCGAGCCTATGCCGATCCGTACAGTCCAGAAGAAGTCCAAGCCTTCCGCGAAGCAGCCCAAAAAGCCAAACAGCCATTCTTGTACCGTAACCATCGACTGGATAAACCACCAGTCTGGGATGGTAGCCAGCCGCTACGTTTTAAGTCTGATCCCAAGGCCTACAAATGGCACGACGAAGTCATGGGCGACATTAGCACCGGACCAGAAGTAGTTGATGATTTTGTATTAATAAAAAGCGATGGTTTGCCAACCTACAACTTTGCTCATATAGTCGACGATGCCGAAATGGAGATAACCCATGTAATCCGTGGGCAAGAGTTCCTGGCAAGTACACCAAACTACCTCAACTTGTATGAAGCGCTGGAACTAAAGCCGCCTGTCTTTGCCACCATGCCACACATACTTGGTCTAGATGGCAATAAAAAGCTATCAAAGCGCGATGGTGCCAAGGATATTTTGGATTACGTCAAGGACGGCTACTTGCCAGAAGCACTGGTTAGTTTCATTGCTACCATGGGGTGGAACGATGGCACCACTCAAGAAGTATTTACGCGTGGCGAACTGATCAAAAAGTTTAGCCTAGACCACGTACAACGCAGTGGGGCACGTTTTGACGAACAACGCTTACTTTGGGTTAACGGCCATTTCATCCGCGCGCTATCATTAGACAGTCTTTACAAAAAGGCCCAAGATTTCTGGCCAACAGAGGCCAAAGCCAGTGATGATGATTACAAAAAACAAGTTTTAGGGCTGGTACAAGAACGCCTCAAATACCTGGCCGAGTTGCCAGAACTAACTAAATTATTTTTTGTAGATCTGCCGGTTAATCCCAAATTAATTGAAAATCACAAACAACTAGGCAAACAGGACAAACCTGAATTAAAAAGCCTGTTAGAGAAATCAAGAACTGAGCTAAACCAAAGTGACTTTAGCATCGATGACCTAACCAAACGACTTAATAATCTACTAGAAAGCACCGGCCAAAAACCAGTGGGGTTATTTAGCCTAATTCGCATCGCCACCACTCAAGCCCCAAACTCACCGGGCCTAGCCGACACCATGGCCGTCTTAGGCAAAGAAAAATCCTTGGCAAGAATAGATGCCCAGTTAGAAAGTTTTCATTAGTAATGCCGTCTCCTGAAGGCGATAAGG
Source organism: Saccharimonadales bacterium (SeqCode) (assembly GCA_038213615.1). GTDB lineage: Bacteria > Patescibacteriota > Saccharimonadia > Saccharimonadales > OMJO01 > JBBQSV01. The sequence continues at coordinate 17,187 of JBBQSV010000009.1, forward strand.
CTATGCTAACCAGCTTGAGGTACTTGTTCACCGACCCCGATGTGTTGTTTGCCCAACAAGCGGTTGTGAGAGACAGGGCAGGGCACACAATTGCCGACATTGTGGAATCAGAAAAGTTAGAATTACCGGCCGAGCTACGCGAACAAGGATGGACACCCGCAAAGCCAAAAACCAGAAGCTTTGGGGGTGATCTTATCAGGGTCGGATTCTGGTCTATGATGGGAGAAAATCATATACACAAAGGTGACGACACATTCGCTACTTTTGACTTTAGCAAGTCTAGCCATGGCGCCGCTCCAGAGATAGTCCCGTTAATACTAATAGGGAACTTCTCCATGCTTGGCATTTTACATGAACTTTGTTTGGCCAACTGCGAACCAAGTGAAGTCACAATAGACATTTTGCAAATGGACGATGACGGAGCACCAGCTCGTGAAACACAGGACGCAACAGCCCTGGCTCTGCCGTCATTCCGAGATATTGCCCAAGTAATGCAATCGACCTAAAACCACAACAACCCGACCTGTTAAAAAGATGTAAGCTAGATGCATGGCAGAAACCGAGCCTGATCAGGTTGTCGAGGCGCGGGTTGATGATTACATCCAAGAGTGGGGACCCGACCTTTTAGAACGCCGACAAAACCAGCCGGAGACGCTAGGCCACCTTAAAACCGCACACTTTCTGATCTGCCAAGTACGCGAACAACACGAAAAGACCCAGCAAGCCCGCGCCCTAAACGCGCTTTATGGCAACATTGCGCCAGAGTTGCAGGGTAAGACCAAGACGGAGCTATACGCACTGCTTCCCAAGCCTGCCGAACATGTAGAGGGACGAGTTAGTCTTCTAAGGTCACTAATTGGCCCTTCCACCGAACAGTTTCTTTTATCCCCATGTATCAACTATGGACATAGCCCAAGTGCCGAACATAGGCTAAATCTAATACTGCTAGTGACTTTCACATTCAACGTTACCTATCATGATGACGGCCCCGGCATGCTAAAGGCAATCAACGACTGGATGGGGCATAAACACAACCTTCTACATGACATGGACCCGTTTGAATATCTTGGTGAAGTAGACGATATATCTGATTCATTGTGGTTAGGAATAGCTATGAATCGTATGCCAGGTGATGAGTACAGATGGGCAACGGACGAGCGCACCGCAGCTGCACTTAGACAGTTCCAGGGATTATTTGATGACATGGAAGCCAGTTCTAAGAACTTCGACTTTGATGCTGAACCATGAAATCAACATACGGGTGTAGAATAGTAGGTACGTAGGAGGTGCTCATGAAACTCAACGGCGTAATGTTAGGAACAGACAACCCCAAAGCTTTGGGGGAATTTTATACAAAAGTGTTTGGCAAACCGGGCTGGCAACAAGATGACTGGTACGGCTTTATGGTAGGCAAGGCCAACCTGATGATTGGCCCCCACAGTGAGGTCAAAGGCAAAAATGCCAATCCCCAGCGAAGCATGGTTATGATCGAAAGTACTGATGTAGCTGGTGACTTTGCCAAGATCAAGGCCGCTGGCGCCAAAGTCATTGCCGAACCGTACCGGCCAGGCGGCGATGATAACAAAGACATGTGGCTAGCTACCCTGGCTGATCCAGATGGTAACTACTTCCAACTTGCTACTCCCTGGAAAGAGTAGGATAACTACTTAGCCCTCGGCCGAATTATGGCGGGCTATTGCACGTTGGCGGCGTATACGGCGGCGCTCTTGTTCGCTCAAACCACCCCCCAGATACCATTCTTCTCACCGTTGCGTAGAGCGTATTCCAGGCAATCCATACGCACTTCGCAAGCATTACATACACCCTTAGCTGCTTTAGCCGATGAACCGCGCTCCGGAGAGAACAACTCTGGGCCGACATTCAAACAGTTTGCACGGTCTTGCCAGGAGGTGTCCTCCTTCTTTAGTACTCCGTTGATGGCAACGTCTCCGCTGACATCGTCGAGTGGTTCTGATGCGCTTGCTGACACAAAGTCCGGTTGGCGCCTAAGTTCGGGATCGGTCTCGTGTGTAGTCATGTCGGGTATTAAACTCCCCTAACAGAGAGATTACAAATTTCTAACGCAAGTGGATGACGGTTTCGTCGGTAGGTTGATCGGCAACCGCAGGGGGCTGTTCATCTGACTTGTGTTTGCGTCGACGAGTGCGCTTGCGTTTGGATGATTTCTCTATACTAACTTCATCGGCCACAACAGCGGCCACGCCTAGTGCTAGGTTGGGATCTTTGGGCAATGGTGTCGGTTGCACAACTGGCTGGGCTGGTTTTGGACCGTAGGGTTTAGCATCGTCGTGGGCCGTAACGTAGCGCTCCCTAACAATTGATTCGATAGCTCCACGACTAACCGAATACTTAGCTCGGCTGTTTTCGATAATCTTTAGGCTATGATCTGGCGGTGCTGGGGGCAAATCTAGGGTAGTGGCACTAAAGGCCTGAACCTTTTCGCCCTCTATAGTCATGGACAGTACAATGTGCCGGTTGTGCATGTGCACTAGGTCAGTATCCAAAAATTTGGGTTCAAAGTATTTGGTCATCGTTCGGGCATCATCAGCACTCATACGAAAGGCAACGATAGAACCAACGTTACCAAACACAGCGTCTTTGACCGTCTGAGCCATCTGGGCGATGTACTGGTTGGCCACAGTTAGATTCAGTCCGTATTTGCGGGCCTCGGATAAAATAGTGGCGAAAGAGTCGGTGGCAAAGTTTTGAAATTCGTCTACGTATAAATAAAAAGGTGCGCGTTCTGCTAGATCTATGTCGGCACGACTCATGGCCCCCAGTTGGATCTTGGTAACCAACAGGGCGCCCAGTAGGCTAGCGTTGTCCTCGCCAATTAGGCCCCGGCTCAAGTTAACAATCAAAATTTTACGCTCGTCCATAATCTGACGGACATTAAAACTGCTTTTTGGCTGGCCAATGATGTTACGCACGATCGGGTTGGCCGTAAAGGCACCGACTTTGTTTAACACTGGTGCCACGGCCTCGGCCTGGAATTTGTCGTTCCAACTAGCAAACTCTACCACCCAAAAGTTTTTGACCACCGGGTCCTCTACATAGCGCAGTACGTCTAACCTAAACTTTTTATCGGTCAAAATGCGGGTGATGTCTAGCATGGTTGCATCGGGGTAGTCCAGCAAAGCCAGAAGGCTGTAGCGCAGGATGTATTCCAAACGTGGCCCCCAAGATTCGAACATCCGTTTTAGCACCCCAATAAGTTCTGAGCAAGTATGAGTTTTAAGCTTAGGGTCTAAAACTTCCATGGGGTTAAAGGCGATGGGGTAGTCGACGTCGGCCGGATTAAAGTAAACCACGTCCTCAACCCGATCTTCTGGTATGCGCCGCAAAATGTTAATAGCATAGTCGCCATGGGGGTCAATCACCGCAAAACCGTACGGACTGTAAATGTCAGATATGGTTAGCAACTCTAGCAAACCAGATTTACCAACACCAGTTTGCCCAATAATGTATAAATGACGGCCCCGATCGATGCGTGGCATGCCAAACATGGTGTTGTGTCCACGAAAATTAGTAACCGCCGCTGGGCTGATGTCGCCTTGTGGGGTGTCGGTAACGATTGGCAAATTGGCAGGCGGTTCAGCTGTCTGGGCATTGGCCCACAATAGATTAGGCGTTTCCACATTGGTGTGGGGCAGGTGATATAAGCTAGCTACTTCTTCAATATTACAAACAAAGCCGCGTCGGCCAACAGTCCGACGGCGATAGAGATCTAGCACACTTTGATCACTACCCAACATGGTATGGGTAAAGCCGTTCAGATAAGTTGTATTGAACTGACGAAAGCTAGAGGTGATAGCCTGGATGCGCATGTTGGCGTGCGGCAAACCAGTTTGGCCCCGGTAAACAATCCGCAGAGCAACTTCGTAGGCCAGTTTGTGAGCTTTTTCTTCGGCCGCGCCAGCTTGAGCCGACTGATATTCGGCCAGTTTAGGCGCCTCGCTGGTGGGGGCTGCCCACAGAGCGCTGACACCAATTTTGCTCTTGCCGCTGCGGATGCCCTGAGCGTACTGTTCGCTCAATTTGTACCAGTTGTCCTGGGCTGGGCGGATGACCAACTGCAACCAGGCTTCTTCGTTATCCTCGAACTGAGCTAGAGTGGCGGTAATGGAAGCCAAAGGGTCAACTTCGAAACTAGGAAAAGTCTTTATCGGCAGGGCCTCGTGGGCAGTTAATTTTAGCTCGGCACCCAACTGAGTACCGTACTCAGTCTCGTCTAGAGTGTAGTCTGGCACGTCAGATATATGCACGGTGGGGTATTGGGCATAGACTTGTTCTTCTACGAAGCTTTTTAAATGCAGGGGTACCCAAACATAAAAGCCAATCCGCTTGTGCTGGACAGCGATTTCTAGACTCAGGTGTTCGCGCATGGCATGGCGGCCAGAGCCGGTGCCCATCAGCAGGCCATGCAAACTGGCAAATAGTTGTTCGGCGGCTAGTTCTTTTTTTTCATTGGTGCGGGGGACTTGCAACAGCAGTACGGCACCCTGTGTGGCCGATGAGTCATCGGACCGTCTTTTAAAAATCATATTTCACAATTATACTATAACTTTAGCAAAATAGCAACCACAAGCAAGATTTGAAAGTTATATATTGGCAAATGTTACTAAATATTGTATAATGTTACTATTGTTCAGATTGAACGATAGGTGTAATGCACCTTTACAACGTGCGAGGAAACATGAAAAGGACCTTGGGCTTGAGCTTAGTGCTCGCCCTAGGGGCTAGCATGTTGATACTCGGGGCATCAATCCACCACTCAGAAGTTGGTGTACCAGGATTCTTGATCATGGTGCCACCACTCGAAGCAGCTCAGCGTTACCTGCGCCAGCAGATAAGTAAGCTGTGCAACTAACCAAGCAAAGACCACCACTAGCCCTCGCGGCTCCCGATATAACGAGGTTTTACATGGTTGCAATTGGTTTCGTGATGATCGCTGCTGCGTTTTGGGCGTTCACTGTGACAGGCCACAAGTCAGACAACGCAGTCAGGGCCCAACCCCCGACGATCTTCTCAGAGGTTCTTGCCACACCGATATGCATAATCTGCATACTGGTTGGGTTGGGAGGACTGGCGATGATCTTTGTGGGGTTCTCTCACTAGTGATCGACCGCTAACGCAGGAGGGGAAAATCGGAGTCAACCAGCCAGGTTGAAAATCCCGCTCTCCCCCAGAGCCCCTAGATCCTCGCACGTTAAAACACCATTTATCATTCGCTAAAGTTGACAAAATTTATAAATAGGGTACAGTAAAAGGTGCAAATTAGCAGGCTGTAGGCCATGAAATGTAATCCGTAATTGGACGCTTGGATTACATGGAGCCACTAGCGTAACCGGACAGCCGAACTCTCTTAACTGATTAAAGAGCAGCTCGGCGCGGAAAACTGCCGAGCTTTTTTGTATATCAATTTACTTTACCCGTACACCAAAACGGGTGGCTCTTTTACAACCTAGCTACATGTTCGGAGCATACCACCTAAGGTATGATCTACTCCGGCGACGGAGTCCGGATAAGGTCCGAGGAGGATCAATGTTCAAAAAAGCTACGACGATCGCCAAAGGCCTTGCGCTCTTGGCAGTCCTGGTGCTGGTGTTCGCACAGCTCAACAGCTGGGTGTTCCACTTCAAGCTGTGGGGCAGTGAAACCCGTACCACCATCACGACCAACGGTCCCACGACGGTAACCAAGATCGAGCCCATCGTGCTCGACTGCCGTGCCCGGGTGACTGTCCACGTGCCCGTGTCCGGCGCCAAGTACTACCGAGTCCACGTGTTGGGCTTGACCAAGACCTACCGGGACGACGAAGTATGGCTGGCGGCCGTTGGTGATGTGGACATCTGTGTCCGCGGTGGGGCCAATGTGCAGGAACTCAAGACCGGCGGTTGGGTGGTAACCATTCCAGCCAAAGCCATCGTCTTTGAACGACCGCGCGTCGACCAGACCGCCACCATGAACAGCGTCGGCTACGACAAAGGCTGGTTCGGCAAGCTCACTGACACTGCACCCTGGGTCAGTGACAACAACCACATGGTTCCGACCGCGATGGCATTTGCACAGAGCATCATCGCAGGCAGTAACTGCATGTCGGCCGCCTGGAATCCAGTCACCACAGCCATTAAGGAGGCCTACCGGCAACAAGCCACCGCCAAACACATCGACCCCCAGCGGGTCCAAGTGGTGTTCGACGGCAGCCCGGACTTCCGGCAGCACGACGGCGACTCGAAGCAGATCAAGCTGAAGGGCTATACGCTCAAGGCTGATATGCGTCGGCTCAAGTGCCAAGTGCAACCGCACGCTCTGACTGCCAAGCAAGGGAGGTGATAAACACCAGCTACCCAAGCTGAGGCACCCAGAGCAGGACCGCTCCCCAAGATTGGAGCGGTCCTGCTCACCCTCGCCCTACCTGGTGGTATGCTCATTAAACTTTTTTGGTTTAGTGATAGTCCGAACATGTAGCTAGCCGTTCGCAATTAGCGAACTGGACATATCTAGTTAGAGAGCACAAAAGTGTTCTTGCCCCGGGTTCAAGGAGGAACTCACTTGGGAAGTCGACTGGGAGGCAGCGATAACTCGTACCCAAACGAGGCGTCGTGGCGGGACTACGTGGCATGCTTGGTCGCCCTGGCGATCGTCTGCTGCTACACATTCATCTAACAACACCCACACAAGGAGAGACCGTGCCAAAACTACAACGTCCTACACGAGAAGACCGCGGTGGCTGGCGCGAGCGCGAGCGCACCCCGGAAGTCAAGGCTTACAGCAGTGCGCTGTGGCGAATGTTCGTGCGGATCTTCAGCGGTCGAACACTGACCATCGTCATGGCCGGTGCAGTCGCCTGGGTACCAATAAAGTACTTCGGCATCGCCGGGGTGGGTGGCAAGGCATCGGCAACTGAACGACGCGCGGTGATCGAAACATCGTTCGCTTGGGCGATTCTGTTGCTGCTGATCGCCGTGCCATTCATGATCCACCTGTACCGCAGTGGTTACGCACGCGTAACTGACCACGACGCCGAAGGGTGAACCAAGAGGGCGGGGTGACCGGCTATCTACATCGACCAGCCGGTCACCCCAACGCCCCAAAACCTTTTGTGCTCTAAAAACTTTAGCTTGCTCTATCTAGATATGTCTTTTGATTATTAACTTTAAGGAGACCCAACATGCCCCCAGAAAACTCAGCCGAAAAACTAAGTATTGCCGGTAGCGTACTGCTTGCTGGCCTGACAACCATGGGTGTTATAACAGCCAACGCCGAACCAGCCGAGGCTTATTACGTGAATCATGCCGGCCAGGCCGTGGTGACTAAAGGCGACACGTTGTCTGGCATTATCCATAACCAAACCGGGCATAGTGGGACGCAGCTGTATGATCATGACGTACCGGCGGTCGCACACGCCAATCACTTGCCCAACGCCAATCAACTCAAACCTGGCGAACAGCTAGACCTGGGTTCAATAATGCCCAGACCGCCGGAACACCACCGTGAACGCTTGGCCGTTTGGCATGTCCGTAGCCAGACAGACACGCTGTGGGCTTGGTCAGAAGTGGTGGCCGAGCTTAACCACGTAGACCGCCAACAGGCCTTGGCTGATATTATATCGGCCAACCCAGGTATCAACCCCGACAATATGCAGATTGGTGATGGTTTCCGTCTGCCAGTAGAAGCCGGCCGGTTTGAGCGCATTATGAATGCCGTGGCCCACATCAGCCATTTGCGGTCCCAAAAGCTGCCACCAGAAACCGTAGGGCGGCACCCCAGCACAACTCCTGCCCGTCGTACGCGCAGGCCTCATCCAGCTCCAGCCCAACCGCGCAGTTCTGACCCCAAGGTTTTGGCAGCTGAAGTCCTAGACAACCCAAACATCACAGTTGCGGCCTCACTACACGACCGCGTGCGCAAATCTATAGCAGATATAGTAGACGACGGCCAAACGTTTACCCACGACGTCAATCACCCGGGCGAAGTGCCGGTCAGCCCCAAGCTGCTAGAAGTCCTGCAAATCCTGGCCCAGACCGATCACATCACTATCACATCACTAACAACTGGCGAACACGCGCCAACCAGTAATCACTACAAGGGCCAAGCTGTGGACATTGCTGTGGATAATGCCGTTTACCAGCATCTGTACGCTAACCGTGCAGTCTATGGTCTGGACGAGCTAATCTTTGCCCACCCACCGGCTGGCACCACCACCCTGAAACATGGCGTGACGTCTAGTTATAAAGACACGGTATTGAGAGAGCATGCTGATCACATTCACTTTTCTGTCATGCCAGAGGCCCCCGCCACCAGCAAGGTTGAGGCTCCCGCACAATCTCCACGCAATCAACTAGAACAGGCCCCTTACGGTGTAAACAGCAATGTACTAAGTAAATCGGGGCTGTCGGCCCAGCAGCTAGACAAGATATTTGCCAACACGCCATTCTCTGGCTTAGGGCAAACGTTTATTGATATGGAAAACCAGTATGGCATTAACGCGCTGTTTGCCAGCATGCACGGTGCCCTAGAAAGTGCCTGGGGCAGGAGCCAGATTGCCCAGTCCAAACATAATCTATTTGGCATCAATGCTTACGATTCTTGCCCACAAAAGTGCGCCACTAGTTACGAGGGCTTTGCCGCCAGCATCCGCCTGTATGCCAAATTCATGAGCCAGAACTATCTAAACCCACAGGGCGAACATTACGGAGGCGGGACGACCATATCGGACGTGTTTAGGCACTACTCTACAGCCGGGCAAACCGAAGCCCAAAGCATTTCCAACATGATGAACCAAGCCATGCAGAAACTGGGTAAATAAGTCATGGCCATTGAAACCCTAGAAGCTAGAACCGAGCCAGACTGGCTGATCCGAGACCTAATGTTGGCCACCGAGGCCGAACAACTGGCTCAGGACTGCCACCTGGACCTGCTGGTTGGCGAACTGCGCCAGCTTTATCCAGATGCCACATCGGCCACCGAGGCCCTAATTAGTATCTGCCTGGCGTACGATCACGACATCCGTGAAGTTGCCTCTGTAATGGCCGAAGTGTTGATAGACAGCCAGATCGTACCGGTTACTATCGAAAGATTTACCCCCATAGCCGACGACACCATACTGCCAAATCACGGCGACCGGCACTACAGAATTGGCCATAGCCAGACCGAAGAGCTAAAGATACACCTACCAGACGGCTGGGACCCGGACAATGCCTCTAGTGATGAACTACATCGACGCGAATATATCGCCGGTGATATCACCGTTTATTTATCTACCGGCCTAGCCAGGCAAATGGGTGAACGCAGCCCGGTGTTTGTGGCCGAGGCTGGGTTGAGTATCAAGCCATTTATCGACTACGAACAAGCTCTAGAGGCCAAAGCCAAGGCGCTGGAAGCATTTGATCTCCAAAACGACCAAGCTATCCAGCTAGCCAATAGCCACCCAACTGAAGCAGCCTACCCAACAGACGAAGAAATCCGGCAGTCACACATCAGGGCTGACTTCTACCGTCAGCTAAACCAGCTACGCCTTGGCAAGACCGCACTACAACAAGCGTAAGCTGTTTGGTACAATAGTCGCTGTATGAATGACGACATAAAAACCCCCAGCCCAACCGTAAAGTCTGGCTCGCCAGATAAACCACTAGTCCAGTTAAAAGACACCGAACCGGAAAAAAACAATGCGCCAACTCCTGATGCGACCAATAAAGACGATGAAATATCAGTAGACATGAGCAAAGACTCCGAGGTGTTTGTGGACGGCGAAGCGGCCGAAGATAAGTCCAAATCCAAAAAGAGCCACTGGTGGGCCCGCAAAATCAGCAAGAAACAAGCAATAATCATGTCTGTAGTCTTGGTCTTACTAATTGGCGGGGGGACTGTATTTGCCCTGACGCGCAAAAAGCCAGCGCCCCAGGCCGCAGTTGTGCAAGAACCACCCAAACCTACTACCGAACCATCTAAACTAACCGGACTCCAAGTAGACCCGTCTTATAACAAGCTGCCGGTTACCGGCGTCATGATAGAAAATAGCATCTTTGCCAGGCCCCAATCTGGCCTTAACCAAGCCGGCATAGTGTTCGAGGCCATCGCCGAGGGCGGCATCACTCGCTTTTTGGCCCTGTACCAAGACACCAAGCCCAAATACATCGGCCCCATCCGCTCGGCCCGGCCATATTACCTAGAGTGGGCCTTGCCATTCCAAGCCGCCTTGGCCCACGTTGGTGGCAGCCCCGATGCCCTAAACGACATCAAAAACTGGGGGGTACGCAATCTAGATCAGTTTGCCAATGCCGGTGCCTACCAACGCATCACTGCCCGCGAGGCCCCACACAATGTCTACACCAGCCTGGATAAACTACTGGCCTTGCAAAAGTCCAAAGGCTACAAATCTAGTAGCTTCACCAGCTTTTTGCGCAAAGCTGATGCGCCAGCCAAGCTGCCAACCGCCAAGACTATCGACTTTTCTATCTCTGGTCCAGACTACAGTGTGCACTACGTTTACAACAAAAAAGCCAACAACTATTTGCGTAGCGTAGGTGGTGCCAAGCACCTAGACGAAAAGTCCAAAAAGCAACTGGCACCAAAGGTAGTAATCGCACTAATTATGTCGTACAGACTGGCGTCTGATGCCCACCACAGTGTCTACGGCACCGATGGCAGTGGATATATGTACATTTTCCAAGACGGCAAAGTTACCAAGGGCACCTGGAAGAAAACCAACAAATACGCCCAATTCCAGTTCTTAGACAGCGGCGCTAAGCCGATAGCCATCAACGCCGGACAAACCTGGATAACCGCCCTGGGCGCCAAAACCGACGTCAAATACAAACCATAGGGCCAAACGGAGCAATGGGGTGGAGAAACAACGTCAAGTAACCAAGCAGGTCCGCATACGCATCCTGCTACTAATGGCTCTACTGGGTTTTGTGGTGGGTGCAGCTGCTCTAGGAGTAGCTCATTTTACTGATTGGCCACTGTATGTTACCGGGCTAGTTGTTGCATTTTTAGTTACCCAGTTGGCGGCTTTATTTGCATTTCAGGCAGCCCGATACGCCATGGGCCCATTCAATGCCGTACAACAAGCCATTGCCCATATATCACCCAGTGAACACGGCCAGCCGGCACCCGATCTAACCAAGTTGCAACTCGGACACGAACTGGTGGCCGAGCTGATCAACCAAGTCCACCAGTTTGCCAGCAATCAAGACGGGCCTGAATTAGCCGCCCACCGTCAAACCATGATCCAGGCCACCAACATTGTCAGCCATCTACCATTACCGCTGTTTGTATTTAACAAATCGCAAGTAGTGGTCAGTGCCAGTGATGCCGCTCTAATCTATTGCCAACTGGAAAGTTCCAAACTATTTGGTAAGCCACTCTACGAATCACTAAGCATGGAATTTTCTAGCGAGGGCACCCTAGAAAATTGGGTCAAATCTTGTGCCACCGATAAAGTCACCGACACCGCCTACTGGCAGCGGGTGCGAGTGCGCTTGCCAGACGGTACCATGCACCAGTGCGACATGGCGGCCTACTACAACAAAGACAACCCTAGCGGGACAGAATTCATCGTTACGCTGTTTGATCGTACCGAGCAGTACAATAACGAAGATCAAGACCTAAGCTTTGCATCGCTAGCAGTGCACGAACTGCGCACACCGCTAACCATGCTACGCGGCTACATAGAAGTGTTCGAAGACGAGCTGGGCCCCGTGCTAAACCCAGAAATGACTGATTTCCTAAACAAAATGAATGTATCAGCTAATCAGCTAGCCACGTTCTTTAATAACATACTGAACGTCGCCAGAGTAGAGCAAGACCAGCTAGCCCTACATCTGATAGAGGGCGACTGGACCAAAATATTGACCGATGCCATCAACGAACTAAACCTCAAGGCCCAAGTCCACGGCCGCAAGCTGCACTTGCAAATTGCCCCAGGCATACCAACTGTTGGTGTAGATAAAATTAGCATTATAGAAGTTATCAACAACCTTGTGGATAACGCCATCAAGTACAGCAAGGAACAAGACACCATAGAGATTGCCGTCAAACCAGGCGAAAACGGGCTAGTAGAAACTAGCGTCACCGACCATGGCCAGGGCATACCCGTGAACGTCATGCAGCACTTGTTCGAGAAGTTTTATCGCAACCACCGCACCGCTAGCAAAGTAGGTGGTACCGGCTTGGGTCTGTACCTCAGCCGAGCCATTATCAAAGCTCATGGCGGCGAAATCTGGGTCAATTCCAAAGAAGGCCAGGGCGCTACGGTTGGGTTTAGCATAGTGCCTTACAGCCAGCTTGCGGCCACCCAAAAAACGGGTAATAATACAGACATCGTGCGCGAAGCCCACGGCTGGATCAAAAATCATTCAATGTATAGAAGGTAGTCATGGATCAAGGTTAACTATGGATCAATCCCAAAAACCCAACATGAGCGGCGACATCATACTACCGTCTACGCCAATTGCCCCATCGGCCACACCAGCTGGCTACAAAGTACTGTGTATAGAAGACGAGCATTTTATTGGCGAGCTCTACACCCGTGCGCTCAACAAGGCCGGCTACCAAACCGAGCTAGCTTTCGATGGCCAAGACGGACTAGACAAAGCCAAGACCGACCAATTCGACATCATATTGCTAGACATCATGATCCCCACCATCAAGGGTACCGATGTTTTGCGTCGGCTACGTGACACCAAGGAAACTCCCAAACTGCACGCCAAAATTATTATTACCACCAACCTAGAGCAGGGCGAGGAAATGCGCAAGCAGATCGAGGCCCAAGCCGATGGCTACATTATCAAAGCCGACGTCACGCCCAAAGAACTAGTCGACTACCTCCAAAAACTCAAACTAGCCTAAGCATAGTAACTTATCCCCCATCTTGACAAATATCACCTCAAAAGGGATCATAAGGGTTATCCGCTAATGCTTAATAAAAGCTTAAAAGGAAAAATAATATGAAACTATTCAAAAAGAATAAACTAAACCAAGAAGGTTTTAGCCATCATTTAATTTTACCTGTCTTGGTCATGGTAGCAGTAGCCGCCATTGGTGTTTACTTGCTAAATGGTAGCAAGGCAGCAGAGCTGCCTAAGAATAGTAGCGTAGCTTCTGTTGCAAACCCAAATAGTTGCGTTGATAACGCATGCACAAAAATAGGCAACTGGGAAGCTGAGAGTAAAAACACTCAGATGAAAGCAGACACAACTGCTCTCCAACACCATAATGGCTATGCGGTGATCGGACAGGATATAGCGGGACGGGGTACTATCGCACAACGGGTCACTCAGGAGCTGCGATATTTGGGCCATATACGACAGTAGGCACTCAAGATTGTGGTACTAATTGTGGCGATAACTCCTTCGTAGCCCGTTTCTGGATGAGAATCAGACCTGGTTACGGTCCATCTGCCAAGGTTCGGATTGCTGTATATAGTTCTGCTGCTGGCAATGGGGGCCAATGGGTATGCCCTAACTCCCATGGGCCTAACACAGATCCAAATAACTGCATCTTTACTGTATCTACTAACCCTGGGGGCGGCTTTAAGGCATATGATATACCGTTTGGTTTAACCACATTCTATACTACGCAGGGTAAACAAATAGGAGGTGATGTATGCCCCGGAGCATCTTTAGGTAGCCCAGATGATGGATATACCTTGTCACAAGAATATTGCATTACTAAGTTAGAATTCCAGGTCTTCCCATTGCAGGATACTCCTCAGATAGAAGTCGACAGTATT
>JBBQSV010000010.1:0-29189 GCA_038213615.1 Saccharimonadales bacterium (SeqCode)
CCGGCCGCATCCTGAACCTTGAAAGCAGTTGTGGAACCGGTGCTGGGACCAGCCACTATAACACCACCGGTTCCACCTTGAACCGTGGTTGTGCTCGTGCCAACGGTTGACCCAACTTTCGTGGTAGTCGTTGAGCTAGGAGTAGTGTTATTGCCAATATTGATTGTTTGGGCTACTGCACCAGTTGTGTTGCCAATCTGTATCGTAGAGGCTATTCCGGTATCACCCAAGCTAACCGATGCACCCAACGTGTTGACCAATAGATAGTTGTTAGCCGCGCTATTCTGAATCTGAAACGCAGTAGTAGAATCAGTACTATTTTTTGACAAAACTGCCCCAGCCGACCCAACGCCAAATACCGAAACACCCGGGGGCGACTGCAGATCTATCAGGCCAGCCGTCTGATTAAGATTGGCTTGCACTACTAACGTTGCGTATGGGTCAGACCCATCACTGACACTAGTCTTAAAGAATCCCGAGGAACTGCCAGTACTGGTACCATATACGCCATAAGCATTAGCCCCCGTACCTCCAACCCCCTTCACGCCTCCACCTACTCCTGCAGTAGCAGTACCCACCACACCAAAGGAACCACTGTGAGACGTCGAGCCTATAAACGCGTCACCCCCAGCATTCACGGCATTCACCGTACCACCACTTGTATCGGTGTCTACCCTAAGTACAGCTACACCACTAGCGTTGTTAACATTAAAGACCCCCGCGGTATCTGATAGATTCTGAAAAGTAGTGTAACCATTGGGGTCGACCTTTTGCAGATTTGTACCACCGTTATTCTGGACCTCAAAGATGTTTGCCGATTGGCCAGACGTGCCCTGTATCAACCCACCTACGTAAGTTGAATCTTTGCTTTTTATAGCAAAGTTGGCATCTTGCACGCCATTACCGTTGATAATGTAATTCCCAGACCCGGCGGCGGCATTACAGCCCGTCTCGTCACATATCTGGTGACCATTGATGTAATATGCGTGCCCCACACGCAAGTTAACGTCTCCATTTACATCTAAAGCATAGCTAGTAGTTGGGTAGGTATTGATGCCTACTTTGCCATTCTGCGTATCAACAACTAGCACATGGTTAGTACCCGCAGCATTACTCACTGTAAATGCCGTATCGCTATCGGCCGAATTTTGTAGCGCTACGGTACCAGAGGCCGAAACGCTAACAAGATTATCGCCCCCACTATCTTGCAGTTGAAATAAGTCTGCCGTCTGGCTAGTATGGCCCCTTATAACACCACCTACGTAATTGGCTTGGTCAGACTGAATGGCAAAGTTGGCACTACTCTGAAACCCACTAATGCTGGCCTGGTTCTGAATGTAGTTAATTGACCCCGCTCCCGTACTACAGCCAGAAGAATCACAAACTATATTGCCCCCTACCCTCAAAAATGTAGCAGAGTTTATGTCACCGTTAACATCTAACTTAAATGTGGGGTCTACACCATTGTCAAAGCCAATGCCCACCGTACCCCCGGTCACACCTGTAGTATCAGCAACCAGCAGCTTGTTGTCATTGGCTGCATTGGTCACCACAAATGCGGTATGTGAATCAGTACTGGACTGCAGTAACACATCCCCTGTTGCTCCTACGCTTAATACTTTCGTGGCGGTGCTACCGTCAAAGGTTTGCAATTCAAACAAATCGGCAGTCTGGTTCTGCTTACCACGGATTAGACCACCCACCCAAGCTGTGTTTTTGGACTGTATAGCAAAGTTGGCATCCGACTGCACGCCGTTGCCATTTTGTATGTAGTTTGTTGAACCGCCTTGGCTATCACAACCGTTCTTGGTACAAATCACGCCACCACCAATTAACAGTGCACTGTTTAGCGCAATATTGACGTCGCCATTTACATCCAGTTTGTACCCAGCAGTCGGTACCTTGCCTATACCTACGTCCTGGTTAGTAGTGTCTGCTACCAAGACTGGGTTGCCGCTTCCATTCTGAACCTGGAAGCCGGTAGTCGAATCAACGACAGTCCGAAAGATCGTGGCCCCATTTGCACCAACCGAAAGAACCGAACTAGCAGCTGAGTTTTGCAGTTCAAGTAAATCAGCCGTTTGACTCAAAACCCCTTGTACTACCAAACCTTTATTCGCAGCTGCGCCAGTAGAAATTGCCACCTGAACAGAGGAGTTTGCAGTCGTTAGGCTGTTAACACTTAGCAGGTTACCTGGACTGCTAGTACCGATACCTATGTTGCCAGAACTGTCTATCGCCAGACGTGTAGTACCATTAGTTTGCAGGCTCAAGCCAAATGCATCATCGGTACCCAAAACTGCAGCCGCACCAAATGAGTTACCATTTTGCAAAAATGCCGCGCCGCTGCCGCTGGCGCATGAAGCCAAACTAAGTGTGCCGCTGCCATTAGTGGTTAAACATTGATAGCTTGACCCAGTTAGCCCGCTCAGCTTTAGGCCTGAAAATTGGGGGCTAGCAGTAGTGGCTAGATCCTGCGGCAATGTAGTACTGTTCTTGTTCGCATTTATGAGTGCCAATATGTCGGAAGTCGACAGTCCACCCTTGTTTAGGGTTGTACTACTAACCGTAACCAATCCTACAAACTCCGTGCCGTTGTAGTATTCAAGTATCCCCGTTTTTGAATCTAGATAGATTTGCCCCGTTTTTGGATTGGGGGGAGCCGATGTAGGGCTAACAATAAATCCCTGCGTTGCCTGCAACTGCCCATTTATCACTACCTGGTCATTGTTGCTGACACTAAACGGGCTCGCCTCTTGTGACACAGTACCCAAGTTAATATCTTGAGATTTGGGAGATTTAGCTAGTGAAGCTCCGTTTTTTTTGGAGCTGTTTTTCAGGTTCAGCAGAATGGCACCCACCACCACCAACAGCCCAGCCGCTACTACCGGCCATATCCACTTCCAGCGCTTCTTAACTTTTGGCGCTTCTACCGTCTGGGGTTTAGCCTCCAGCGAAACAGGATTAGCTATTTCGGGCTGTTCTTCAACCAGTAAGTTTTTATTGTCCATTTAGGGTTTTGTTTTGTGTTTAAATTATTTGTTCGGACTACTGTTAGGTAGTTTACATTTTCTACAGTAGTAGCACAAGTGTTTTGTTTAAGTTGTACACATATTTTGTGCTATATAACCAAAATCACGTAAGCCATAGCTATGCCAACAACCAGTATTAGTAGGCCCAGAGCAAGCACTCGCATCAAGTTATTTACTATCGCGGGCTTAGAAAGTGGGTTTCTACCCAATGATATAAATGAACCTCTAATAGAACTATTTAACAGTAGTCCTGTGATT
Source organism: Saccharimonadales bacterium (SeqCode) (assembly GCA_038213615.1). Lineage (GTDB taxonomy): Bacteria > Patescibacteriota > Saccharimonadia > Saccharimonadales > OMJO01 > JBBQSV01. The sequence goes on from JBBQSV010000010.1 coordinate 3,291, forward strand.
AATAATGTTGTTACTAATACTACTAATGAGCCGATTACTTGGGCCAAACTTACCTTCCTACCAGCTATTTTGTCAGCTATGTTTAGAACAAAATTTGTCTTCTGTTTTGGTGTCTGAGCTGGGCGGTCTTGAATCAAAAGCTGCGCCTGAATTAAACCGGCGTTTGTTTTCTGCGAACCTCCATCACTGCTTTTTACGTCAATTGATCGAACATTTGCTGACTTTGAATCAAAACCTTCGTTAGCTACGGCAATGTACTTTAGCGCCGTCTGCTCTGGGGTATCTTTCATCGCCACTCCAGATAGTGGCGATATTATCAGATAGTCCCCTTTACTGATGCTGCCATTTAGATCGGTAACCAGTAGTTGGACGGTCCCACTTAAACCCACGCGAACATCTGTGCCTTTAGGCTGTAAGTCTATAATTGAATTCTTGGCACCAACAATAACACCTACCAACTGATTTTGGTTATCAGAGGTAGTCGGAGCAATATCACTGCCGCCATTCTTGGTGGAGCTAACCACTGTGCCGATAACAGCCGTCGACCTAATGTGGTAACCCTGGGTTAAAGATGCCGCTTTTACTCTTGAATAACTAAAAAATACCAGAGCAAATAGGCCCACAAATGCTATTTGCAGCCATAAATAAAAACCCCGGCAATGTTTTTGTTTGCCCATTTATACCTTCTTGAGCCACCACCTATCAAGATAGGGCTTAGGCATTAGTATCTATGTTTTACGCTTTAAGCACAAGGGGTATCGGACCTGTCGACCAGCAAGTAGATTAAGATCTACTGTATTGATTTGATCTTGATGCTAGTTAGGCTTTGGCGGTGGCCTCTAACCTTGTGTACGCGCTTCTTAGCCTTGTAACGGATTGATACGACCTTGTCGGCTTTTATGTCGCCTAGGACGTCTACAGTAACCTTAGAACCGCTAAGCGAAGGCTTGCCTACCTGAACTTTTGAACCGTCGATAACCATCAGTGGCTCAAAGTTAGTAGTTTTGGCTTCGCCAGCTAATAGTTCAACCTCAAGCTGATCGCCTTCTGCGACCAAGTACTGCTTTCCACCGGTTTGAATAACTGCTTTTTTCATTATCATTTTCCTAGGAATATTACCGACGCAGTTTAACAGAGATCGACCAAAGTGTAAAGTGCCCTACTAGCCACTTGGGCTAGGCGTTCGCGTAGCCGGCTACCTCGTCCATCAATGGTAGTGGTAGCCCACTCCAAAATTTTATCAACTGGCTATCGTCCCTCAGCACCACCAGTGCTGGATACTGAACCAGGTCATACAGCTTAGCTAAATCGGCACCTTCTCGTGTTTCTAGGCTAACCAGGCCTATCTCTAGACCCCTACTGCGTTTAAAGTCAGTAATGTAATCTTCTACTGCCCGTGAATGTTCAGAGTTTGGGTGATAGATTATCAAGGTCTTCATCCCTGACATTCTAGCATAACCCATATCAGACAAACCCACAGTACGCTAACCCCGCAAAAAATATATTTTGTGGGGACCCCTTTTTCTCATGCCGCGCGGGGCGTGGAATTAATCCGACGCGCCGGCTACTCTTTTCCCTAAAAAATGGGGGGTGTTGTGTCTCTGTATCAGGCCTAGCTACAGCCAGAAGTCGATCCGCAGCTAGAACAGACGTAACAGCTACCTGCCCGTTGGGTCTGATTACCACAGTTGAAACACAGTGGAGCACTGTCGGCGCTAGATGTGGTCTGATCTGGCCGTACATCTGGCTGAATCTTGTGCTCTGCTACTGGACTTTCGGAAACCACTTGTGGTGGTTTATTAGCCTCCAAAGCCAGCTCGGTTTGATCTTCTGGCAAGTCATCAATACTAGCCAGCCCCAGTTCTAGACGATCATCAAACGACAGGTAGGACAACGCCAACCTGCGGGCAATGTAGTCTATGATGGATGATGCAGTGCGGATCTCGGCGTCATCAGTTATGCCGGATGGCGCAAATGACATGCTAGAGAAAGACTTAACGTAATCCTTTAGTGGCACACCGTACTGCAAACCGTGGCTTACTGATATGGCCAGTGCGTCCATAAAACCGGCCAAGGTGGAACCCTGTTTAGCTAATCTCATGAACATCTCACCTGGGGTACCATCGTCGTACTCACCAACCGTCAGATAACCATGGCTACCTGCCACCTTGAAAGAGAAAGTTCTAGAGTTACGAACCTTTGGTAGTAATTGCCGCGGGGCAGTAACTGGCACACCGCTAGCAACATCGGCAGTCACCAGTGCGACTTCCTCGGCGCCTTCCTTCTTGACCATCGATAGTGGCTGGGCAACCTTGCAGTTATCCCGATAGATAGCTATGGCCTTGATACCCATCTGCCAAGCTGCAATATGTAATTCTTCTATGTCCTCTACTGAGGCTTCTTCTGGCATGTTAACAGTCTTACTGATAGCTCCGGATATGAATGGTTGTACTGCTGACATCATTTTGACGTGGCCCATGTAATGTATGGGGTTGTCGCCCATAGAACATGCAAACACCGGATAGTCAGTATTCTTGAGGTGGGGAGCGCCAAGTATAGTTTTTTCTACATCAATATATTTTACAATGTCGTCTACCTGAGCTTTAGAATAGCCTAGTGAACCCAAAGCCCTGGGTACTGTCTGATTGACAATGCTCATACTGCCACCACCAACTAGTTTCTTGTGTTTGACTAGTCCTAGGTCTGGTTCTATACCCGTGGTATCGCAGTCCATCATTAGCCCAATGGTCCCGGTGGGAGCCAAAACAGTTGCCTGTGAATTCCTGACTCCGTACAGTTCACTCAGCTGGGCTGCCTCATCCCAGGCCGCTGCAGCTGCGCTCAGCAAGTCCTCTGATACCAAACTGGCATCAATGCCGCTTACGGCTTCTCCATGCTGCCTAATGACCCGTAACATAGCCTCCCGGTCTTTGTGAAAGCCAGCAAATGGTCCAACCCGACGAGCTATTTTGGAACTAGTTACATAGGCATGCCCAGTCATCAGAGACGTTATAGCTGCTGCTTGAGCCCGACCCTCTGCAGAATCATATGGCAAACCTTGGGCCATTAACATAGCCCCCAGATTGGCGTAGCCCAGTCCTAATTCTCGGTAGGCCCTAGCATTTTTGGCTATACCATCGGTGGGATATTCACTGTAACCGACCAGTATTTCCTGGGCAGTGAATAACAGTTCCACGGTGTGCTTAAAAGCCACTACATCAAAACTGGCATCAGCATTTAGGTATCTAAGCAGGTTTATTGAGGCCAAGTTACAGGCCGAATTATCCAGGTGCATGTATTCACTACAGGGGTTACTAGCATTGATACGGCCCGCATTTGGAGCAGTGTGCCAATGGTTAATAGTGGTATCAAACTGCATGCCGGGGTCGGCACATTCCCAGGCAGCTTCAGAAAACTGCCTGAATAAATCTTTGGCCTTGATGGTCTTGGTAACTTTGCCCGTTTTTACTTCTTTGAGTTGCCAATCTTTGTCTTCTACAACCGCCTTCATGAAGTCGTCACTAACCCGAACCGAGTTATTGGCGTTCTGGTATTGGACAGAGAACGAATCGCGACCATCTAGATTCATATCGAACCCAGCCTCTTGCAGCACTCTAGCTTTGCGTTCTTCTATGGCTTTGCACCAAATAAACTCTTCAACATCTGGGTGATCAACATTAAGTATCACCATCTTGGCAGCGCGGCGAGTCTTACCGCCGCTTTTTATGGCACCGGCCGAGGCATCGGCTCCCCGCATAAAGCTTATCGGCCCAGAAGCCGTACCTGCGCTCTTACCCAAACGCTCTACTGACGACCTAAGGGCACTGAGGTTTACCCCAGAGCCAGATCCTCCCTTGAAGATCATGCCTTCTTCTTTGTACCAGTTTAATATCGATGGCATAGTATCTTCCACGGCCAATATAAAACAGGCACTGGCCTGCTGGGATCTTTCTTTGACGCCAATATTAAACCAAACTGGCGAGTTAAAGGCGCCCCTTTGGGTGGCCAAAACGTACTTTAGCTCTTCTTTGAAATCTTCGGCCTCGGCCTGAGTTTCAAAGTAACCCTCCTGTAAGCCCTGCCTGGTGATGGTGTCTACAATCCTATCTACCAGTGTTCTCATAGACGCCTCCCTATCCTTACTACCAGGGGTGCCAGTGAAGTATTTTTGGGCCACTATGTTGATAGCATTTAGTGACCAATCATCCGGAAAATCCACGTCTTTTTGTTCAAATACTGGCGTGCTCGTCATCGGGTTTTCGATAAGCGAATCTCTTTTGACCCACTTCAATGCGTCGTAAGCTTTAGTGCCCTCTTTAGTGAATAGTCGTCTTTCGTTTAGTATTGCGTTCTGTTTCATAACTTTACCCTCACTTCTCTCGTTATTTTTATTTACTAATTATCTTCGCGCTGGACTCCAGCTTTGTGGTGGATCGACGTTTACTTATCTCCATCAACTGTTGCTCAAAGCCAGCAATGTTTTTAAACCGGCGGTAAACGCTGGCGAACCTGACGTAGGCTACGTCATTCAAGAGCGCTAACCTTTCCATAACCATATCGCCAATACTGGCGCTAGAACATTCTTGCTCACCAGCTGCCTGCAAACTCTGTTCGATGTTAGAGACCAGTTTTTCAACCTGCAGACTAGTGACCGGTGTTTTCTCACAGGCTCGGTACAGCCCACTGATAATTTTATCTCTGTTAAATAGCTCTCGGTTGCCATTATTTTTAGTAACTATGACCTGCGGACGCTCTAAACGTTCATAGGTTGTGAATCGATGGGAACATTTAACACACATCCGCCGCCTGCGAACGGCCTCCCCATCAGACACGTCGCGTGATTCGATGACCTTGGTATCGTCAGCATGACATTGGCTGCACTTCATAGTTACTACCCTCTTTAACTTAGATTTTTGTTCAACTCCTAGGTACAGGCGCTATATCCAAAAGCACACATATAGCGTAGCTACACATCAGAATACCTATATAGGTAGTGCTTTGCAACACTTTTTGGTTGTATTATTTACTAAGATTTATCAGCGTCTAAATCGTCGTTAACTTCTTTGGATTTGGTCTTTCGACTCTTCAATCTACGTAAAAATGAGGGTTTCTGTAGCTCTATCTCTTCTGCAAGACTCACGCTACTGCTGTCATCGGGCTCGGATTTGCCTGAAGAATTAGTTTGTTCAGTTGCAGTTTCGTCTGGTCCCCAGATGTTGGGCATTTCGCGGTCATCATCTTTGTGAAATTCGGTACCTGAATCAGCATCGTGCTCAGGCAGATCCATATCTAGGTCACTGATTAGCTTTTCGTCTGACTTTCTAGGTTTTTCGGTGGGCAGTCTGTCGCCATCGCCTCGTAGCCCATGCCGTTTGGTGTAGTAAGAAGCATCAAACCCGGTAGCTACAACTGTAATAATAATCTCGCCTTGAATATCGGGGTTAATTGTCGCCCCAAATATGATGTTGGCATCAGGGTCAGCTGCAGCTGTGATAGCCTCTGCAGCAGTGTTAATTTCGTGCATGGACATGTCGGGTCCACCAATAACGTTGAACAATATCCCCCTGGCACCGTCTATTGATACTTCTAATAGTGGTGAATCAATCGCTTGTTGAGCGGCTTGTAGTGCACGGTTATCGCCACTGGCGCGGCCAATACCCATTAGCGCCGAACCGGCTTTACTCATAACGGCTTTAACGTCGGCAAAGTCTAGGTTGATTAGACCATTAACAGTTATCAGGTCAGATATGCCCTGGACACCTTGCCTCAAAACATCATCAGCTACTTTAAAAGCCTCAATTAAGGGAGTCTGTCTATCAATAGTTTGCAGAAGTCGATCATTAGGAATGATGATTAAGGTATCAACGTAGTCTCGTAATTTATCTATGCCAATCTCGGCATTCTTTTTACGCTTTTCTCCCTCGAAAGCGAACGGTTTAGTCGTGAATGCTACAACAATAGCACCAGACTCCTGAGCAATTTTTGCGACTACTGGTGCTGCTCCTGTACCTGTGCCCCCGCCCATACCGGCGGTTATAAAGACCATATCGGCGCCCTCTACGGCCTTCTTAATTTCCTCTATCGATTCGTTGGCTGCCGTTTCACCAACACCTGGGTCGGCGCCAGCGCCTAAACCACGTGTGCTATCTTTGCCGATGTTTATTTTCTTGGAGGCTTTGGAATGATGAAGGGCCTGGGCATCGGTGTTAACGGCAACAAACTCCACACCGTCTACACCGGCTTCTTTCATGCGGTTAACTGCAGCACCACCGGCACCGCCCACGCCCACAACCTTTATTCGAGCAAACGTTTCTACCTCTGGTTCAACTACTTGTGGCATCTTCCAAAAATCCCTTCTTATATCTGACTACAGGCAGAGTATAAACTAATATCCGCCTGTCTTCAATGCCAAAGGCCCACTCTGTTATTTACGTTTACCAAAGATACTCTGAATAATACTAACCACCCCTTTGGCGGACTGGCTAACATAGTTGGAACCTAGAGAGGGCTCAAACAACATGTCTAGCAACATTAGCCCCACTACGCTGGAGTAGCTGAGGTCTTGGGCGGCTTCTACCAACCCTCCGACGGATTGCAGCCGGCCTAGTCGAGCTGCTAGTTGCAACTTGTCTTTGACAAACTCACTCAGGCCAACCAGCTTGGAGCTACCGCCCACTAATACCACGCCCCCTGGCAAACGCCTGTGACGCTGTATCTTTTTGAGCTCTTTATCGACGTACTCTAGTAGTTCGTCAACTCTAGCCTCTATAATCATACGGATATCATCGGTCGAGAAGTTATGGTGCTGTTTGTCGTGCTCCACGCTAGCACTTAAACGTTTGCTGGCAGACTGTCCTAGACCCCCGTGGGCAATCTTGACCTTTTCGGCTATGTCTAGATCGGTCCTCAGACCAATTGCTAAGTCATTGGTGATATGCAGACCACCGATCGGTATAACGGCCACGTGTTGAACCTCGCCATCCTCCAGTATCACTACGTTTGTAGTGCCAGCTCCGATGTCCAGTAGCAGAGTACCAGATTCTTTTTGTTGACGATTAAGCACTGCCTCAGCAGCAGCCAAGCTAGATACGCTGTGATGGGCAGGCACAATATGGGCCGCCTCTAGAGCTGAGTCCAAAGATTTTAGGCTAGGAGTCGAGGCACTAACAATGTGTGTGTCCACCTCTAGCCTAACACCGTGCATACCGACTGGATCCTTGATGTTGTCTTGGCCATCTAGGCGATAGTTCTTGGCAAAAACTTGAATGATTTCGCGGTTGGCCGGCAACTGTAATATTGCTGCAGCCTCTTCCACCCGCATTCTGTCTTCCTGAGTAATCTCACGGTTGGCTGAACTGATGGCAATCACACCACGGGAGTTTACCCCACCAATATGAGAGCCGTTGATGTTGACCGTAGCTTTGGTTACCTTTACGCCAGCTAAGCGCTCGGCGTCGCCAACGGCTTTGGTAATGGCCTCGGCGACGTCATCGACATGGACTACCACCCCTTTTCGCATACCTATGTTAGTAGCTGAACCGTGGCCAATTATTGATATCTGCCCTGAATCACCGGCTTCGATAGCGCCGATTACACATCTAACAGTACTGGTACCGATGTCTATGCCGCAAAATTGAGCAGCATGTTGTTCACGCATAAGCGACAGTATACCGCTTATCGCTATTTGGTATCAATCTAAAACTTAAGCTCTACAGTCTTGTAAGTATTTCTACACCCTTGGGTAGCACCAGTAGGCTATCTTCAAACTGGGCTGACTTTTGGCCATCGGTGGTTCGGATAGTCCAGCCGTCATGGTCGACGGCGATATCGGCAGTCCCTAAATTAGCAATTGGTTCTATGGCTATTGTCATACCGGCCCTGAGTATTGGCCCAGTACCTGGGTGACCATAGTTGGGTATCTCTGGATCCTCATGCAGATGTCGGCCTACACCGTGACCAACCAACTCTTTTACAATGCCTAACTTATGTTTGCTCAGTACAGCCTCTATAGCTGCCGAAACATCACCAACCCTAACGCCGTCGCGAATAATCCTTATGGCTGCTTCTAGGGCGTCGTGTGTGCCCTGAAGCAGACGTTGTTCATCGGCCCCAAGCTGGCCCACGCCAACCGTTCGGCCGGCATCAGTTATCATATTTTTATAACGGACCCCAAAATCTAGATTCACTACATCACCTTCTTCGAACGGTCGGCTATCCGGTATGGTGTGCTGGACCTGATCATTTACAGATATACATATAACGTCTGGGTAGCCCTCGAACCCAAGAAAAGCCGGCTCACCACCTAGACGTACTAGTTCTTGTTTGGCCAAAACCGACAGATCCTTGGGTGTCACCCCAATCTCCACAGCCTTGCATAGTTTATCTAGAACCGTCGCCAGCATCTGGCCAGATTCGCGAATTGCAGCAATTTCGCTATCGGTTCGTAGGCTTACCGACATTTTAAGCCCTGGCTAATTCTGTAATCTGTTGATGAATCTGTTGGGTTGTTTGATCGGCCTGAATATCATGTACCGCAACTCCGGCTTGTTTGAGTGATTCTATCAGAGGTAGGGTCACTTGCTTGTACTCCGAGAAACGCTCGTCAATAGCAGTCGTGTGATCATCCAGTCTACCCCTCGCTTGCAATCGCGTACGAGCCACTTGTTCATCTACGACTAAATTGAACACGGCTGTAATCTTCAGTTTATCGGCGGATACCTGATCCAGTAACCACTTAGTTTGCGGGATAGTTCTGGGAAAACCGTCAACAACACACTCGGCGTCGGGGCTTATCAGTCCAAGCATCTTCTGGAACAGATCAATAACTTGATCATCGGGTACTAACTGACCAGACACCATGGCCTGGCGAGCTGGTCCCTGCAACAGCATTCGCAAAAACTCTCCGGTAGATAACCAGGGGTAGCCCATGTTGTCAGCCAACATGCGACCTTGCAAGCTTTTACCCGACCCAGATATACCAATAAATATAATCATCTTAGCCTAACTTTTGTTTAACTTTAGCGGCTATGCGCCCACCATCCGCTGATAGTCCGAGTTTTTGCTTAACTTTGCCTATGACTAAGCCCATGTTCAGTTGGTCTGGCGACAAACCTGACATGGCCTCATCTATGGCCTGGTCTATATCATCGTCGGTAGCTTGAGCGGGCAGATAGGCATCTACAATCTGTTTCTCGTCTGATTCTTTTTGAACCCTGGCTTCATCACCTCCCTGGCGATATAGCACTATGGACTCCTGAATTTTCTTAGACTCTTTACCTAACACCGTTAAAATACCGTTTTCATCCAGACCGACTTCTTTCACGCCTTGGGCAAGCTCGGCGTACAGGATGGCGCTCTTTAGCCCCCGAAGTACGGTGGCCTTGGTTTTATCACCAGCTAAAAGAGACGCTTTCAAATCGGCGTCTATCTGCTGCTTGAGGCCCATTATCTATCTTTGGCCGAGCTTAATTTTACGTAGCTTCAGATTCTTGCGTTCGCGTCTAACGATTGCCTTCTTGCGACGATCGGGCTTGCTGAGAGGTTTCTCAAAATGCTGATTCTGTTTGGCTATGGCCAAAACACCTGACTGCTGGACCTTCCTAGAGAAGCGGCGCAGTAGGTTTTCTACGGATTCTTTGCTGTCTTTACGACTTACTTGTATCATCGACTGTTTATTGTACTATAACACCTTGATTTAGCCAAGGGTCTAGCTATGAATTGCTAGATTTGTTGCTTCTTTTGATTCACGCGTTGTGATTTCAACACAATACTCTGTAATTCTTTGAAGATGGCGAAGTTTTTGTTGGTGTGGTAGATCTTGGTATTGCCTTGACGTTCTGATATCAAGAAGCCGATCTTTTCTAGGCGCTTGAGTTCACGCTGGATGTTGCCAGCATCTTCTTTAATAAGCTTAGCCAACCCCCGGACATGCGTTTTAAAATCGGGGTATTTTGCATATACCACGATGATCTTGCGCCTCACTCTTGAAGTAATAAATACGTCTAACATAAGCTCTTATTGTTATTCGAACAACGTCAAGTATAGGCCAGCTCTGATTGCTTTTCAATATCTTTTTGCCCAAAGCCCTATAATATAGTCAGGATGTATTACTACGAGGTGTTAGTTGGAGCCCTGAGCTACCATGGTGGCGAGCCTTTAACCTATGCTGCTGAAGCCGAACTTAACAGAGGTGATGTCGTTACTATTAGCCTGCGCAACAAGTCCTTTTGTGGAGTTATATACCAACAGGTTGACCAGCCCAAGTTTAAAACTAAACCAATAGATAATTTTGTGGGTTTAACCCTGCCAACCCAATTACTGGAGTTATATGACTGGTTAGCCCAGTATTATCCGGCTCCTCTGGGTCAGCTAGCTAATATGATCGCACCCAGCTACTTGGCTTCAAAGCCTAAGAAACCAGTGGACCCAACTACGGTAAACAAGCACCCTGTGGCTGGCCCTACCCTAACTACCGAGCAGACAGCAGCCATAAAGTCTATTACTGGTAGCTCTGCTAGCAGTTTTTTATTACACGGAGAAACCGGCACCGGCAAGACCCAAGTTTACATCGAACTAGCCAAGCAGGCGCTAAACGAAAACAAGAATGTCTTGGTACTGACCCCGGAGATCGGCCTGACCCCCCAGCTGGCCGAAGCTATGAATACCCAACTGACCTGTGAAGTGATAGTACTGCACTCCGCTCTTACCCCGCTCAAACGAGCAAAACTCTGGCATAAGATCAACGGGGCAGCCACCCCCCTGTTAGTAGTAGGCCCTCGTTCTGCCCTGTTTAGCCCCCTGGCCAACATCGGCCTAATAGTCATCGATGAGTTTCATGATCAGGCCTACAAACAAGGACAACCACCCCACTACCTGGCTAGCCGGGTTGCCGCCAAACTAGCAAAACTACACTCCGCCAAACTAGTACTCGGTAGCGCTACGCCCCCAATAAACGATTACTACTGGTTTGAAAGCGCTAAATTGCCAATTATTAGGATGACCAAGCTGGCCAAAACTAGCGAATTCACCAGGCCGGCCACCTACACCGTCGACCTAAAAGACCGGCAACTATTCAATAAATCCACGCTCCTCAGCGATGTTATGATTGACTCAATCAGCGAGGCTTTGTCCAAACAAGAACAATCTTTAGTGTTTTTGAACCGCCGAGGTACTGCCAGACTAGCCCTTTGCCAAAACTGTGGCTGGCAAGCTCTGTGCCCCAATTGCGATACACCGCTGACCTATCACGGTGATAAATACAGCCTACGCTGTCATAGTTGTAGCTACCAGGCAAAACCACCGACTAATTGCCCCACCTGTAGCTCCACCGACATTAGTTTTAGGGGGGCCGGTACCAAGGCCATTCAGGAAGAACTTATCCGACTTTTCCCCAAAACCCGCATCCAGCGCTTTGATAGCGACAACAAAAAAGCTGATAGCTTTCAGGAACTGTACCAAAAAGTTAAGGCTGGTGAGGTGGATATTTTGGTTGGCACCCAGCTACTAACCAAAGGCCTGGATTTACCCCTATTATCGGTAGTTGGTATCGTGTTAGCCGACAGTAGCCTATACTTCCCCGACTACGCCGCTGAGGAGCGGACTTTTCAGGTTATAAATCAGGTAGGGGGCCGTGTAGGCCGAGGCCACCGAGATGCCAAATTAATCCTGCAGACCTACCACCCAGAAAGCCCAACCATTAACTTTGCCCTGGCCAAAGATTACCTCGGCTTCTACGCCCAACAAATACAAGAAAGACAGACTTATAACTTCCCACCATTTAGGCATTTGCTAAAGCTAAGTTGCTCTAGGGCAACTTCACAAGGGGCTCAAAAGGCGGCTGTGGTCCTGCTCAGACAACTACCTGCGTCTAGTAATAATTTAAGTGTTCAGGGCCCAGCACCAGCATTTATTGAGAAAAAGGCTGGCAAATACTACTGGCAAATCATAGTTAAGGCTACCCGGCGACCAAACTTGATCAAAATAATTAACTCCCTGCCCCCTGCCGGCTGGACCTATGATATCGACCCCCAGGACCTGATCTGAGCAACTCTGGTAGCCTAGCCCGTTATCAGATATACTTTAGCCTAAGAGATGAAGAGCCAAGACATTATAGTTCTGCCCCACCAACATTTAAGGCAACGATCCCAAAAAGTGGGTCTAGTAGATACTGCCATCCGGCAGCTTGCCAAGGACATGCAAGAAGCTTTGCTAGACTGGGAAGATGGTCGAGAGCACGAGGTAGGCGTAGCACTGGCAGCCGTGCAAGTAGATCAACTCAAGCGAGTGGTAGTAATTCGCAACAACTTTGATGACAAAAAAGACCGTAGCTTTGGCATATTTATTAACCCCGAAATAACCAAATACGAAGGCCTAACCGAATCCGACTACGAAGGCTGCCTGAGTATTCCGGATGTCTACGGTTTGGTGCCTAGGCATACTAAAGTCCGCATTAAAGCTTTGGATCTAAATGGACGAGTCGTCAGGCTGAGCGCAAAGGGCTTTTTAGCCCGTATCTTTCAACACGAGATTGATCATACAAATGGTAAGGTGTTTGTGGATCACATAAAAGATAGCCCCGAGGCTTTTTATCGCCTATCAAAAGACGGCAAACTAGAAGAGTTAAATTATGAAAAAGATGTCCAAAACAGTCGTATTCTTTGGTAATGAAAAGCTGGCGACCGGTATTTCGGATGTCCAGACACTCATAAAAAATGCTGTCCAGGCCGCTGGCTTTGAAATAGAAAAGGTTATCACCGGCCCACTTCAGGAACTTGGCGCTCATTCATCACAACTGGCAGTCCTGGCTGCCTACGGCAGGATAATGCCCCAGTCAGTACTTGATCAGTTCCCTTTGGGGGTCATAAATATACACCCTTCTCTTTTGCCCCTCTACAGAGGCACAACTCCGATCGAACAAGTAATCCTGGATGGTGCTACAAAAACCGGTGTTTCTATTATGAGACTTACCGCCGGCATGGATGAAGGCCCACTTTATAAACAAAAGAGTCTGCACCTAAGGGGCGACGAGTCCAAGGCCGAGCTAGCAGAAAGCCTGCAACGACTTGGTGCTGAATTACTCACAGAGGTTTTACCTAAGATTGCCACCCAAGCACTGCCAGCGCGTAACCAACCCCACCCCGATAGAGCCACCTACTCACGTAAACTAACCAAAGACGAAGGTAATATTGATTGGACCAAACCAGCCCTTCAGCTAGAGCGTGAAGTTAGAGCCTTTGCTGGCTGGCCCAAAAGCCGCACCATCGTGGGCAATAAAGAAGTGATCATCACCGCAGCCCACTTCCTAGCAGGACGCCCCTCTCAAAAACCAGGTGCCGTAGAAGTAATAAATAAAAGCACCGTCCAGGTGGCTTGTGGGACCGATTATCTGATCATCGACAAGCTAAAACCAGCCGATAAATCAGAAATGTCGGCGGCTGAATTTATTCGGGGCTACGGCCAGAACCTCTAGGCGGCAGGTGGTTGCTGGGCAGCCGCTACAATCTGTGGAGCAGCTGTCTTGATCTCAACTTTTAGCTTATCTAACTCCTCGGCTACAACTTGTTTGTAGTTGGGGAAATTGGTCTCTAGCCACTTTAGGGCGCCGGCTTCGTCGTTGCGGTCAATAAAAGCCTCGAACTCGTCTAACTGCTCGTTGGTCATCTGGGATGCCAACTTTACACCTACGTTGCGTTCCAGGGTCTGATAGATGTGGCCTAACATCTTGTTTTTTTCATCGGCGGGCAAACTGCCCAGACCTAATTCTTCTAAAAATGTGTTGTCTAATTTGAACATACTACGCTCCTAAATATAACAGAATTATTTTAACACTGGACTACCTGACCCCAAAGAAATAGATTAACAAAGCCAATGCGGCAATGACCACTGCCGCCCAAAAGCCCATGGCAGTGGCGCTTCGATAGGCAGGTTTAGCATACGACCTATTGACTCTCAGCGGCTGATTGCCAGGTGCTCCCCTGAACTGGCCCGGAACGCTAGAACTTGCGCTGGTCTGAGCGGAGTTTTTAGCTGCGGTATCTCCAGCCTGCACCCAGTCTAGTTGCGGGTCCTTGGCCTCGTGGCGGCGCTCAAACATGTACTCTGGGGTGTCGGGCTTTATCTCTAACCTCGGTATACTAGCCATCAGTGACTCAGGGCTAGCTGGTGACCAAGTAGGCCTAGCTAACTCGGGCTTGCCTTGACTGGCGTTGGTAGTCTGAACCTCGGGGCGCACAGCAGCCTGGTGAGTTTCTTTAGTAGCCCAGGGGTTATACTGCCCCGCCAGGGTTTTCTGCGGCACGGACTCCTTAGATTCGGTCCGCTTTATTTCATCTAGCTCGCGCTTTTGCTGGCTCATGGCCTTTTGCATAGTCTTGATAGACTTCTCTTGTTTTTTTAGTTGACGCTTTAGCTTTTTGGCCTGGTGTCTTTCATACAAAATGGCCAATAATGTGCCTCCATTGTTGTGAATTTCAACACGTTCTGAAGTTGCAGGCTTGCTCTCACCCCTGTTCTTGACAAGATTTTCTACCGAAGCAGTCTTTATTGGCACTTGATGCTCTGGTCGCAACTGCTCATCTACTATGGGCATGGTAGGACTGTTAGGATAGGGTTCCGCCGCTGTTTCTGGCGGCAATTCGGCTGGGGCGGCATCGGCCTCGGCCGGCAGGGTTTCTGGAGTCATTTCTGTAATGGCTGGGGTGGTCATTTCGGCACTCGATGCATCAGTAGGTTCAGAGTCCGTCGATTCAAACTGGGGCATGGCAAACTGAAAACCGGGTCGATCTTGGGGCACATCTGGCTCGACGTCTGGCCCTGGCTCTTGCTCCACCATTGGCACCACAGGGGCTTGTTCGGGTACTTCCTCACTAGTAGGCTGCTCTTCGGCATCGGTCTCTTCATTTGTAGTTTCTAGGCCAGTGGCCTCTATGGTAGTCCCGTCGTATAGAATTGTGGCCTGTTCTGGGGTGTCATCGGCCTTTTCCCCAACCTCCTCACCATCCTTGCTCTCTGCCTCTCTACTAAACAAACCGCTGAACGCATCCTTGATACGATCAGCTATATCCGGCTCCTCTTCTTCGGTCTTAAATAATCGGCTGGCTACGTCTTTATCATGATCACTGGCAGCCGAGGCGCCCACTACACCCGGCAGCCACGAGCCGACCTTAGTCTTTTTCTTATTTTTGGACTCTTCTTCGTCCTTCTTTTCGTCTTCGGCCCGGTTATCGTTGAAGTTTATAGATTCAGGCATGGCTACTCCCTACAATGAACGCTCCACAGTTTGTCGAGTAAAGAACTCTAGTACGTCGCCTTCTAGTACCTCTAGCTTGGACTGAGTAGTCAGACTGGTGCCACACATTTCACCTTCCACCACCTCTTTGGCATCTTGTGGGCCGCGTTTCAGGTTGGTAGCTTCCACTTCTGCCAGCACTTCTTTGTCGCGCTTAACCCTGACCATAGCCGGTACGGTCAGTTTGCCACTAGTTACCTCGCCCCCACAGATCACACTGTTCTTGGTAGTCTTGAATACGCCTTTGATTTTTAGCTTGCCTAGCTCGATCTCTTTAATCTCTGGCGCTAAGCGAGCAGATAGCTCGGTCTTAACATCGTCAATTAATTCATAAATCACCTTGTACAGTCGGACCGATACCTTGTCTCGAGAAGCAATCTGCCGCATGCCAGCCGGCAAGGCGATGCCAAAGCCGTAAATCACGGCGTCACTACTGTGGGCCTGGTTTACGTCATTCTCGCTGATGGCTCCCACACCACTGCCTACAATCCGAACTGCTACTTCGTTGGTGTCTAGTGCTTTTAGACTGTCCAGCACAGATGTTAGCGAACCCTGAACGTCAGCCTTAACGATAACCTTAAACTGAGCCACCTGGTTAGACCTGTCTATAATTCGGATCATTTCACTACTGTTAATCTGACCCCGACTACCAGTTAGGCGCTTCTGGCCCACGGTCGCTTCAGCCTGAGATCGGGCAGTCTTTTCGTCCTTGACCACAGTAAATTCATCAGCAAACTCTGGCAACGCTCTAAAGCCAGTTATCTTAACGGGAGTTGATGGGCCAGCTTGATCCACAGGCTTACCCTCTGTGGTTTCTAGATTGCGCACTCTGGCGTAGGTTTCGCCGGCCACTACAAAATCATTCTTTTTAAGGGTACCGCTCTCTATCAGGGCAATAGCCACCGGGCCACGGCCATTTTCCATATGTGACTCAATCACCAGGCCCGAGGCCGGACCCTTAGCATCGGCCTTTAGTTCTTCTACATCGGCCACCAGCAAGATCATGTCTAGCAGTTCATCAATACCAGCCCCAGTCTTGGCCGAAACTTCTTGAACAACTACATCACCGCCCCACTCTTCTACCATCAGTTCCTGTTCGGCCAGCTGTTGCTTGATACGATTAATGTTGGCGCCTTCTTTATCAATCTTGTTAATAGCCACCACTATCTTGACGCCAGCTTTGCGCGCAAAACGAATGGCCTCGATAGTTTGGGGCTTCACGCCGTCATCAGCTGCCACCACAATGATAACCAGATCTGTTAGATGGGCACCATGCTCGCGAATAGCGGCAAAGGCCTCGTGACCGGGGGTATCCAAAAAGGTAATCAACCGCTCGCCACGCTTAACCTGGTAGGCCGAGATGTGCTGGGTGATACCCCCGGCTTCACCTTTGACTACGCTGGAATCCCTAATGGCATCTAAAAGACTAGTCTTACCGTGGTCTACGTGCCCCATAACGGCTACTACTGGCGGCCTAGTCTGGGCATCTTTGCTAAGCGCCTTCTTTTCTCGCTTTACGGGCGCTTCTTCTGGTTCGTGCACCAGTTCGGCCTCTAGCTTTAACTCCTCAACAATAATCTGAGCAGTATCAAAATCTACCCGTTCGTTTACGGTAGCCATCACCCCGTTCTTCATCAGTTCGGTGATTAGGCCAGTTACGGGTATATCTAACTTATCTGCCAGGTCTCCGACAGTGATCATGTTTGGGATTTGAATAGAATTCATGCCGTGCCTCCCTTTTGATGCGAGAGCTCAAATATAGTTAGCGAAAAGGTCTTTCTGGCGAGGAGATGTATCCATTGCGATACATCAACGAGCCAAAAGTCTTTTGCAGCTACTATATTTAGATAGTAGCCAGAAGAGGTGGTTCGGTATGAATTGTTGGCCATGTATCACTCCTTTCTGGCTAGACAGCTATTATTTCGCTACATCTTTTTTGGTGTCTTTTAGGCTGAGGGCAATCTTGCGACCCTCTAGGTCGATATCAAGTACCCGGAACTTTTTGACTTCATTTAGCTGGAATATCTTCTCTGGATCTACAGATTCATCATCGCTCATCTCGGACACGTGCACTAGGGCTTCTACCGAAGAGCTCAGCTGCACAAAAGCACCAAATGGAGTAATGCGAGTTACCTTGCCTTCTACTAAATCACCCTTTTTGAAGGCTTTTACTTCTTGCAGCCAAGGATCTTCGCTCATTTGCTTGATACTTAGGCTCAAGCGGTCTTTATCGATAGCAATAATCTTGGCTTTGATGGTGTCGCCCACTTTGACGTAATCTTTGGGGTTTTCGACACGCTCCCATGAGATCTCAGATATGTGAATCAGCCCTTCTATGCCGTCGACATTCACAAACGCCCCAAAGTCGATAACTCCTGTCACAATACCTTCTACCTCATCACCAACCTTTAGCTTGGTAAAGCGCTCTTGTAGGTCGTCTTTTAGGGCTTCTTTTTCGGAAAAGATTAGTTTGTTATCCTTACGGCTAACATCTAGTACCCGAACGCGTAAGGTCTTGTTGGCTAGTTGATTCAGTTTGTTTAGGATCTCGTCTTTATCGGCACCAGAAACTCTGGGGTAATGACCAGCGGACAGCTGGGATACTGGCAAGAAACCACGTACGCCCTCTGACTCTACCAGTAAACCACCTCTGTTGGCATCGTAAGGTATAATTTCGATAATCTCGCCAGCCTCAAAGACTCGTTGTAATTCATCCCAACCTCGGTCTTTTACGGCTCGACGCATGCTTAGCAATGCGTGACCCTCGTCCATCTCTGGATCCACCACACTGGTGGTAATTTGCTCACCCTCTTTTAACTCTTGGCCGTGGCCAATCTCGCGGCGCATGATTACACCGGTACCGTTGGCGCCTAGATCTACCCACACCTCGTGCTTACGTACAGATGTGATAACACCTTCTGTTACGTCACCGACCTTTAGTTGTTTGATATCACTAGACGCTAAAAGATCGTCCATAGTGACAGTAGCTGATTTTGACATGTTTTACATGCCTCCTTATATTCTGCGGCAGCCCGTAGACCGTTAGCTGTCCTTGCATAAAACACCCAAGAACGGCTTTCCCGCCAGACTTGAGCCTTATTATATCTGTTGTAGCTCTGTTAGTCAAAGCCAAAAGCTCTAACGCCAGCCATCCTTATGCATGCTAAACTAAGTTTATGATTTTGGGGGTAGATATCGGGGGAACCAAGACACTTTTGGGTGTTTTTGATCATGCCGGTAAATTAGTATCACAATACAAGTTTGCCACCCCTGAAGACTATGATGATTTTTTAGCGGAGTTACGGGCCAGCCTAGCCAAACTAGACCATGGTGACTTTAATAAATGCGTAGTGGCCATACCTGGTAAACCAGACCGCGAAGAAGGCATCGGCCTGGCTTTTGGCAACTTGCCATGGCAAAAAGTACCGATCGGCCCGGATATAGAAAAATTAGTTAACTGCCCGGTGGTCATAGAGAACGATTCCAAGCTAGCGGCCTTGTCCGAAGCCAAAGTTTATAGTAATAAATACCACAAAGTTTTTTATTTGACGGTTAGTACCGGCATCGGCGGTGGGCTGATAACTGATGGCAAGATAGATAAGGACTTCAGGGATAACGAAGTCGGCCAAATGCCCCTAGAGCACAATGGCAAACTAGAAACCTGGGAGGACTTTGCTTCGGGGAAAGCCATTGTGGCCAAGTTTGGCAAAAAAGCCCGTGACATTACCGATCCCCAAGCTTGGCAAACTATTGCCCACAACCTGGCTATTGGCCTACTGGATGTCATCGCCACTATCAACCCAGACCTAGTCATCATAGGTGGTGGCGTGGGCAGCCACCTAGAAAAGTTTGCCGACAAACTAGACGCCGAGTTATCCAAATACCCCAATCCTTTAGTAGAGATACCAAAGGTTGTTAAGGCCAAACGAGCCGAAGAGGCAGTAATTTACGGCTGTTATGCCCTGAGTAGCCATGCTAGATGAGCTTTCGGCATTATTGCCCGCCAAAATTAGATTGCAGCCAGATAAATCGTTTAGATGGTCGCCGGCCAACAAAACCCTGTATTACAAGCCATCCCAGATGAAGTCCGCCAAGGGTCAGTGGTCGCTACTGCACGAAGCCGGTCATGCCCTGCTGAATCATAAATCCTACACCTTTGATGTAGAGCTGTTGATCATGGAATCCCAGGCCTGGCAGACTGCCCAACAGCTAGCCACAAAGCTGGATATCACCATCGATGAAGATCACATTCAGGACTGCCTAGACAGTTATCGCAGCTGGTTGCACTGGCGTAGCAAATGCCCGGTGTGCGATGTTAATGGCCTGCAACAGACTGCCCAAATCTACTACTGCGTAAACTGTTCGGAGCGCTGGCAAGTGTCAGAATCCCGCTTTAGCAGGGCTTACCGCCGATCTTTGACCAACAAAAAACTACCAGCACTAAACCGGTAGTTTCTTGTTAAGTCGTCTTAATTAGACAGACTTTTTGGTTCGACGAGAAATCTGACCGCCCTTGCGACCAGCTTCGCGAGCCAAATCACGGTTGGCATAAAAGCCACCAGTGTGGCCGAGTTTGCCACCTTTTGCGCCAATTGTGGCGTAAAAGTTCTGACCATACTTAGCACGGTTGCGAGCAGCAGCCTTAAGGCCGCCTTCTTTAGTTCCAGCCATTGTTATGACCTCCCCTTATCCTGAACCTCCACCGCTCAGATTGATAAACTCTCCTGTCATACAAAAAGGGCCTCTCCGTTAAGAGAAAACCCTCTGTATATTCTTTCGAATACGCTTATGATACCACTACATAACCACTATGTCAAACGTTTTTATCTGTAAGCCCGCCCTCCTACACCTTGAGCAAAACTAACACGTGGTGCAGGACATAGGCTGGCCAAACAAATGACCTCAAAACTGCCAGCAAAAAGCCTCCAAATCCAGTGGACCGCTGTACAAAGTACACCAGTGCCCCCGTCCAAGCCACAAATAAAATAAAGCCCAGCGGACCACCCTTATTGATTGCTTTTGGCATAGAACTTGCTTTTGGCATAGCGCCCTCCTCTAACTATTATTTTACTCTAGACATCAACCTGTTACTTCTTTTGGAAGAAGGTTAGCCGGTAGCCATCTGGATCGCGAACCTGTAGCTCAGTTACGCCACCGCCCACATTAGTCGGTTCACCCTGCTGCTTAATCCCCTTGCTGGCCAGCCTCTTTTGTAACTCCTCTACACTATCGACTTTTATGTACGCGTAACCACTCCCGTCACTCGGCTTAACGTCTTTTGACTCTCTTAGCTCTATAGAGAACCAGTTAACGTAGGTTACGACTTTGTCACCCTTGTCATCAAACTGAAACCCGATCGCCTCATAAAACTCCCGGGTTTTAGCTATGTCGGTCACGTAGTAAAGCAAGCTAGAGACACTGATTAACTTCATACTCACATTTTACCACCAAAATACCGCCTCAGATTTGTATAACTACACGACCTAGAATAAACTTAACCGTAATAGTTAGGGACAGAGGGGTATGAAAAAGAGTTTCAAAATTTTGCGCTCTACACCGTTATCTTTTGGGTTATTAACACTGCTCTGTATTTTGGGTGCCAGTGGTAAGGCTCTGGCTTTTAGCGGTAGTGGGGCCGGGAGTAGTGGCAGCCCTTATCAGATTACTACTTGCAACCAGATGAGCGAGATCGAAAGCTCACTCTCAGCCCACTACGAACTAGCGAATGACATTGACTGCAACGGTAGCAGCTTTGTAGGCAGCTTGGGCCTGGGTGGTAGTGGTTTTAGTGGTACTTTTGATGGCCAGGAACATAGTATTAACAGCTTAGACTTAAGCAATCGCTCGGACAGTGCCGGCTCTGGTGGTATTTTTAGCCGTCTATCCAACGCTACAGTCAGCAATCTGAGAGTTATAAACGCTCAAGTCAACGGTGCTGGCAGCATAGGCATCCTTGCCGGTGGCGCCCAGCTAACCGACACAATAGACAATGTCTATGTCAGTGGTGTTGTCACCTGCCATGATGACTACTGTGGTGGCTTAATTGGCTACGCCGTAGACAACCACGTGACTATCAGCAACAGTGGTGCCGATGTTTCTGTCATAAGTACAGGTGACTACGTAGGAGGTATCGCCGGTAGATATGAGGACTCCACTATATCTCAGACTTATAGCACCGGCACGGTTTCTGGTGATAATAATGTTGGGGGTATTGCCGGTATAGTCAGCGGAGCCGCTGATATCAACAACGTCTATTACTCTGGTAGTGTCGTAGCTTTGGGCTCTAACGCCGGTGGTCTAGTTGGTGCGGTTGAGTTAGGTGGACAAATTACTAACGCCTACGCGGCTGGTTCGGTAAAAGCCGGTGATTCTGTTGGTGGCCTAGTTGGTGACTTAGGTGACGGCGTTATCTCACATGCCTTTGCAGCCAACTTTATTGATACTTCAGAAGCCGTAATCGCCGACCCTTTGGTAGCCTCATTTACCTTTGATGTATCTGATATTGCTAGTCATGGAATCGGTCTTTATTTCGACTCTGACACTGCTGGTATTGGTGCTAGCGGTTTTGGTACTGACGAACCTACGGTATATTTTATAGAAAACAGTAGTCATGAACCGATGGCCAGCTGGACTTTTGACAGCTCCCATTGGCGCACCAACTTCAACACCTACCCCAGCTTTATCCCTATGATTGACCCCTTCATGCTCTGTGAAGAAGCAACCTCAACCCACACCACAATTCATGGCAAATGCGGTGTTTTTCCACTTGGTTGGGGTACGGCTACCTGGGAAGTCCGCTGGAGTGTCCATGGCAAAAATAGTCGGCACACCGTAGACCTAGATGATGTGCGCTTCCCCGAAAGTACAGTGACTGGCTTAACTCCTGGTACTTGGTACGATTTACAGTTCCGCTACACCAACGACTTTGGGATCGGCCCCTGGGGTAGAGTCGAGATTCTAACCACCGGTAAGAAACCAAAGGCCGTTACTAGCTCTAGTAGTGAATCTACTCCAATAACCACTGTCTCAACCGATGAATCTACCCCTGCAGATACTACTGTAGCTACTAGCTCCGACACACCCGAAACTACAGATACTGTTCCATCTAGCACCGATGCTTCGATTGTTGATCCTAAGGCCTCAAATAGCCATGGCTACACCAAATATTACTGGGTAGGTGGGATGTTGGCCATACTAGCTCTGGTTGGGCTACTAAAAGGCTCCTTGCCCCCACCAAAACCTTAGTTTAATAGTAGCGATTACAACGTTTAGCGTGTTTATGGCCTTGGCGTATACTATCAATGTAACTAAATGGAGGTGTTTATGAGCAAAAATCCAGTGGTGCATTTTGAAATGCCATACAAAGACGTTAAGCGAGTAGCTGAATTTTATCAAAAGGCTTTTGGGTGGCAGATGAACGCAATGGGTGCCGAAATGGGTGGATATGTTGTGGCCCAGACGGCCGAGACTGGCGAAGACCGCATGGTCAAAACACCAGGTACCATCAACGGTGGTTTCTATGACCAAAGCATCAAAGATGCGTCAACAGCCCCATCGGTGGTAATTTCCGTACCTGATCTAAAAGAAGCTATCAAAAACATCGAGGCCGCTGGCGGTAAATTACTTCGTGAACCGGATGAGATCCCAGGTATCGGCCTGTGGGCTTCTTTTACGGATTCCGAAGGCAACCGCGTCAGCGTCCTTCAACCCAAAAACTCCGACTACACCGACAAAGTCCGTAGCAACAGCTAATTATGAAAAGCTTGGCTCCTGGTAATCTTATCGAGACGGGCACATGTTACATGCGAACATTCCAGTTTACTTCTAAATCGTGCACGGTTGTCACGCATGAGTAGGCTAAATAAGATAACTTGCTCTGTAGGTCTTGACTACACCAGAGGCTGGCACCTAGTAAACGAGAAGAGTTTTTACACTCAGCTGACCGAAGAGACTACGGCGCACCTAAGAGATATGGGTCTAAACGTGGCTGCGGGTGTCCCGGGTAAAATAGAGGGAATAGGTGCCGGTGGTGGTCTATTCGCCATAATACAAAACTTGATAAAGTTTGAACCAGTAGCCCAACTTATCGCAACTATACTTGGTTTTACACAAAGGGTATATTTTAAGGTCATCGGCGACGGACACCAGAACGCAAAACAAGCCATAACTATTAACCTGGACCTTACACACAACGGTAGAGTGAAGAAGGATGATGATCTATATGAGCTACCTTTTTGTTCTGCCATCGCTTTCGATGCGGGCGTTATTGAACAGCGAAGGTTAGCAAAAAAGTACCCGCTCTACGAAGTAAAACTGACTATAACGGTAAATGTGCCAAAGAACGGATTTAGTACTACATATTACCTAGGTACTACGAAGCATTCTGAACTAAACCGATACCGTATGTCTAGAATAATCCGTTCAGTAAAGTTTAATGGTGGCGATAATCTATATATCAGTTCCTCAAAATATGGAACGATTCAGCATATTTTCAACCAATCTCATGAAATTCAAAATAGCCCATATGGACCATATGACTGGCGTTTTGTATCTACCAAAGCCCAAACTTACTACACCTATCTATCTAGTGAAATGTTTAGGGGCTATAAACGTGATAATCAGGTTATAAACTGGACCAACTTTAAGAAACAGATGAAACTGACATAATCCCAGATTCTGAAAAACGAAGTTTGCTATGATTTAGGCGTGACGAAGAGTAATTTAAGAGATTTTGACTACAGAAGAGTGGCTAAGCTTGATAATGATATGTGGCGGGCTTATTACAATCATCGTTTTTTAAAGATGTTTACCCTGTTGCTTCGACTAATTCGTACACAGTTACACCTAAACTGGTTTTTAACTTTCCGAGCTGCTTACTATTCAGCGTTAGCAGCCACAAATTATCGACTCAAAAAAGGGCATGAGGACTATAAAAAAGCTGCCGAGTTAGAGTTACGGTGGTGGGATGTTCACCGTTACCCGAGTAAATATCAACAGAGTTTAGTGAATAGCTTGGCCAAAGGAATGGCGGTTATTTACAATGTTAAACCTGAAATTCTCCAAGAGTATGCTCGCTACCGTGCGGAAGCCATGCTTCTGCCAAAACACAACGGTGATAAACAAAAAAACCCACCAGATTGGCATCAAATTGAAACTTTGTTAATCAAAGCCTGGCATTCGGCTCATCAATCACTCCAAAAATAGCCCCAGTCTCTGAAAAACCGAATGATTGCTTTAAGCTGCTGTATGGAAGTGTGATGCACCGATAGCCGTACTACCGATGTGACCGGTAGGCAGGCTTAAAACTTCAGTACCTGCTACATGATCATGCTCTGCTGTGTATATTGCAGCCTGGCCAACCACAACCATCTGCGGTAAGTCCGTTGGTCTATGCCTATTAGGATCGGGGGTCGGATCGAATTTCTCAGTATGGGCTGAATCTGCTTCTGGACCTATAAATATGCGGACTGTCATAGCTTGGCCTTTTTATTTTATCTAACCTAGCTAATATTGTACGCCTGCTTGTCAACAAAAGATAAAAGCCACCCTTTCGGATGGCTTTTATATAATTTGGCACCGTGCTATTTTCCCAGGGGTGAACCCCAAGTATTGTAACCGCTGAGAGGCTTAACTGCTGTGTTCGGGATGGGAACAGGTGTTTCCCTCTCGCCATGGGCACCAAATTCTGCGTCTCGATGACGCAGAATTTGGTAGGTAGTAGATGATAGATGATAGATTGCCAAAGCAACTTACCTAACTACTAACTACTACATTCCAACTACTACGCCGTAGGCGCCTGATTGATGTCCATGCGAATGGTTACTCGCGCGGAATTTGAGATGTTAACCCTCCTAAACTTTCAAAGAAAGTTTGGCGGGTAAAGACAAACGGTGATGACTTGGTAGTCACCAATAACTAGTCAATTTGCACTTTTAGCCAGGACGGACAGGATGGATGCAGCGTGCGTTTTGTCAGAGAGAACCGCAAGGAAGCTGTATGAAAATACTGCTTTCTGCGGATCGCAGCTGAAAAACGTGCGATGCGCCATAGCAACTGAGGTGTTTCGAGCAAAGCTCGAAAGCAGTCAGTTGTGACCTGTTTGTTCTGGTCGTAAAAAATCAATGCCTCTATTAGTACGCTTCGGCTCCATATGTTGCCACACTTCCACCTTGCGCCTATCAACCTGATCGTCTCTCAGGGAGGTCATAGGGAAATCTAATCTTGGGATTAGTTTCGCGCTTAATATGCTTTCAGCGCTTATCTAGTCCGCACATAGCTACCCAACGATGCTCTTGGTAGAACAATTGGTACACCAGCGGTGCGTTCAACCCGGTCCTCTCGTACTAGGGTCAAATCTCCTCAAATTTCCTGACGTCCACAGCGGATATAAACCGAACTGTCTCACGACGTTCTGAACCCAGCTCACGTACCACTTTAATCGGCGAACAGCCGGACCCTTGGAAGATGCTCCTCCTCCAGGATGTGATGAGCCGACATCGAGGTGCCAAACAGCGCCGTCTATGTGAACTATTGGGCGCTATAAGCCTGTTATCCCCGGGGTAACTTTTATCCGTTTGCGTCGTCGATCCCACTTTCATATAACCGAAGTTAAA
>JBBQSV010000011.1:0-27745 GCA_038213615.1 Saccharimonadales bacterium (SeqCode)
CACACCTACAACTATTTGATTAGTTGTGTAGCAGAAAAATTGCAGGTGTTCGGCTGTACATTTGTGAACTGGGAACAAGATTTGGGGCTAGAAGGACTGAGGCATTCAAAACTCGCCTACCACCCAAGCTCTATGCTCAAGAAATACACAATATCAGCGAAGCAATAGAATTATCTGGCAATCAAAAATAAGCCGGCGGCCATGGCGGCTATAAGGGAGAACTTCTTAAACTTTTGTCCAGCCTCTGCCTCGCTAAAGAATTTGGGTGCCAAAGGATATAGAGAGAACGAAAACAGCAAAATAAATGCGGGCTGGATTCCCGATATCACCATAACCAGTGATACGGGGCCCTTGCTCACGGCCAGATTAGAGGTAAACTCTGCACCCAGGTTGACAAGCTCCATGAGCAAGAATACGGGGAGCATTTTGCCTATGAGCTTTCGCAAGCTTCGAACTTCTGCCGCTCTGTCCGTATACAGCATCATATAAAAGAAGTAGATTCCACCTATCCCTATACCGGCAGTATAGTACAGATAAGCCGAGTAAAATGGCGCATTATTGTATACGTATTTGCTAAGGATGGCAGAAACATCCGCCACAACTACCGCTATGAGGATTGGTATGATAGCTTTACTAAACTTGAATCGCTTGATGTCTATGGCCGACATAAGTAACGCCGCCGTCATCACCACCAGGAATCCAATTAATTGAACATTGGCCAGGTATTCCTTTAAGAATATGTATGCAAACAGGGGTAAGGTAGCCGGTACCAAATTGAGAATTGCCGCTACGACTGACGGATGATCAATATCTAGCGCTCTGAAGTAGAAATAAAAAAACACTGTCAGCAAAAAACCCGACAATATCATGGGTAGCGCTAGTGACAACCTAATTGCATCAGCGTGTACCCAGAACCTACTCAGCAGCGGGAGGGAACCAAATATACCTGCCATGGCGGTAGCTGTCAGGGGGCTCTCATACACGAATTGCAACAAGTTATCGTCTACCAGATTGACGATTGCATACAGTAGTGGGGCGAGCAATGCCAGGTAAAACCAGTTCATATGCTTAACAGGATAGGGCAATTTGCACAAAAAACAAAGATGTTATAATATGAGCCAAAGGAAATCCTAAAATAAAAATGAATATTAGAATTACCAAAGGAACTGGCTTAGGCCCAACCGAGTTATCGGCTTTCGACCATGCCCTAGTGAATGCTGGGATTGCCAACTACAACCTAATTTATTTGAGTTCGGTATTGCCGCCAGGTAGTGACGTGATTAGACGGGGTAAATCCTCAGCAAATCAGGGCGGCCAATGGGGGGATCGACTGTATTTAGTGATAGCCCAGATGCGTACAATTCTGCGTAACCAAGAGGTTTGGGCAGGTGTGGGATGGATGCAAGACCCCAAGACCAAAAAGGGGTTATTGGTAGAGCACGAAGGCCACAATGAACAAGAGGTTAGGGCTGACATAAAACATAGTCTGGAAGCCTTGGCTAAAAACCGCGATATGAAGTTTGGCCCCATTGACATGGAAGTGGTGGGTGTAAAATGCGAAAATGAACCGGTCTGTGCCTTGGTAGCAGCGGTGTTCGAGTCCAATGAGTGGGAATCAATAAAACTGAGCGATAATGCCAGTGTACTCAAGAGACTAGTGAAGTTTACAAAGGCCAAACGATAAACAGATCACCCAGTTAAAGTTAGCGTTGGGTTAGCCTGGGCATATAATACGTTTGTGCATGAGTAGGTTGAAGAATTTTGAGGACGCGCGGACGGCCCTGGCGAGCTTTATTGGCTCGGCTAGGACTTCTTCGGCTGGCTACAATCTTGACCGTATGCGACGGTTGATGTTGTACCTGGATAATCCTCAAGAAAAAATGTCGGTTATACATGTTGCTGGTACATCGGGCAAGACCTCGACCTGCTACTATGTGGCGGCCCTTTTGCAGGGCGCTGGCAAGAAGGTTGGCCTGACTATATCGCCACACGTTGACGAGGTTAACGAACGTGCTCAGGTAAATCTAAAGCCGTTGCCAGAAGATGAGTATTGCCAAGAGCTATCGATATTCTTAGAACTGATAGGTCACAGTGGGTTGAGACCCACATATTTTGAAGTAACTGTAGCATTTGCATTTTGGTTGTTTGCTAAGCACAAAGTAGATTATGCGGTTGTCGAGGTTGGTTTGGGCGGGTTATTGGATGGGACCAACGTAATATCTAGATCCGACAAAGTCTGTATCATTACCGACATCGGGCTTGATCATACCCATATCTTAGGCAAAACCTATGTAGAGATAGCCTATCAAAAAGCAGGAATCATAAAGCAAGGTAATCATGTATTTATGATTCAGCAGCGGCCCCAGGTAGTGGACGTAGTCAGGGATGTCTGCAAGTCCCAAGCGGCACACCTGCATCTAATAAAACGGCCCAAGCTTGACCCTAGGGATACTATGCCGTTATTCCAACAGCGGAACTGGTATCTGGCCAACCAGGTAGTGCTATTTTTACTGAACACTAACAGCATGCCTTGGGCGTTAGGAACGAGGGAGACTTTGGTGCCCGCTCGCATGGAAGCTGTGCAGCTAGGCAATACCCAGGTTATACTAGACGGTTCTCATAATAGTCAGAAAATTACAGCCTTAGTAGATAGTGTTCAAGCAAAATATCCTGGGCGACGTATGGTGCTGTTGATAAGTTTCGGTACTGATAAGCTAGCCACACTACCGGCCAGTCTAGAGCAGCTACACAAGTTGAGCGACACGGTCATTACTACTTCTTTTTTACAGGAGCAACACGAAGTAAAGGTTGCCATAAATGCCAAAGTCTTGGCAGATTACTGTGACCGAACGGGCTTTACGGACGTAGTCAGTGAGCCAGATCCTGCAATAGCCTTAGAGCTGGCATTGAGTAATAACCCCTACATATTATTAGTGACTGGCTCGTACTTCTTGCTAAATTATGTACGACCAACAGTCCTGCAGCTAACTGGTTTCAGACCTCCGGCTTAGGCCGATGTGTTGAGCACTAACGTATAAAGGTCGGCTACTATTTTGCGCTGGACTTCCCCTGAACTAGCGTAATGATCTAGTCCGGGTGCAGCGTTTACCTCAAGCACGCTGTAAGCCGACTTGGCGTTGGCTATGTCGCCACATGCCAAGTCGATCCCGCAAAGCCTAAGATTGAAATTGGCGGCAATTTTAGCTGCCAGATCGATCCAGCTTTGATCAACTCTGTCTGTAACGTCTTCTGATGTGCCGCCAACCGATAGGTTCGATATGGATGCAAGGCCAACCAGGCATTCGCTATCGGGAACAAAACTTAAACCTAGACCCTGGCTGGATAGGTGCTGCAGAATACGTGGATCTTGGGCATTTAGCCTGGTATCTCTACCTTCGGCTTCATATGTTCTTTGTAACTCTTCAACCAACCACCCAATATTGTGTAGGCCATCACCGGTAACTGACAGAGGGATACGCCTATAAGCGCTTATGAGTGAACTGTCTAGCATGACTAGTCTATAGTCAGGGAGATTGATCGCCTCCTCGATAACGGCGACCCTTATACGTTTTTGTTCATACCCCGACAAGGTTGTGTCTAACAAATCTCTGTCCCCAACCCGGTAGACATCGCCACCCTTTGAACCCTGAACTGGCTTTATGTACACAGGCCAACCTAGATTGTCGCTGACCCAATCTGCCGCCGTATCTGTTGTTCGCAGGGTAGTGTTACCACGCTTTATTTGGGTGGGGCCAATTTGCTCTGCCCACCAAGGCAACAGGAACTCCTCGCCGTCTGGACAATTTACACCAATGGCTCTGAGCATGAATTTTGTATAACCTTTGTCTTTTGCCAGGTCGCAAGCGGCTCCAGAGTTGAGACCTAAGTCGTTACCATAAGTAATGCGGTGACCACCATCCGCATAATCTAGCCTAACCACATAGCCGTATTCGGGCTCGATGATGATGTTATCAACGTTAGTTAACTTACCCTCGTTGTACAGGTCTATTAGCACACGGGTTACATAGGGGTAATGTTCTCGGTCGACTATTTCTGGTGTACTCATAAGAAGTTAGCCTTGCAGTGTTGTTCAAATCATAGCACATTTATCATACTTTTTCAAATGCCCTGCTCTGTTATAATCAATTTCGTAGTATGTACAAAATAGCTATAGTCGAAGATGACCGGGCCATTAGCCAGCTTTATCAAATAAAGTTCAAAAAAGAGGGCTACACCGTAGAAGTTGCCGAAAATGGCAAAGATGGTTTGGTGCTGGCCGAGAAAATGAAGCCAGACGTTGTGCTACTAGATCTGATGATGCCAGAAATGACCGGTGGCGAGATGTTAAAGGTCCTACGCAAAACCGAGTGGGGCAAAGATGTGAAGGTAGTGATACTAACTAATGTTAGCGTCGACGAAGCAGAGCCCGAGATAAAGGGCCAAAATATACAAGGATTTATATTAAAAGCTCACTACACACCCCAACAAGTGGTGGATACGGTCAAAAAAGTATTGCTCCAAAAGTAGCGGTCAAAGCTCAAGCACGATAGAATACAAAGGTGGCAGAAGTTAAAACCAAGACTCCGGCAATAGGCTTTAAGCGGCGAAAGCAGCTAGAAAAAGACCTAGAACATGTTACCCAGGAAATGTACGTAAAGAACCTGGAGTTGGTTCATACCAACCAAACTTTGTCGCTGCTACGCACCATAGACAGCCTGGTACTAGAATCGCAAGAATCTCTAGATCAGCTGTGCCAACAGATCAGTGGGGCCATAATAGAAAATTCTGATTTTGTAATAGCAGGGGTTTTGGTCAAGTCGCCACACCGTGACCAGTTGGATTTAATGGGCGTTACTGCCGACACGCCAGAACCAGGTACTGCCAAGAAACTACTGACCGGGGCATATGTAGACGCTGCCGAAAAAGAGGTCAACGCTAACCCGCCGGGTATGCTTTTGCAATTGGAACACATGAGTGACCACAGACTGTCGGCTCTGTTAAACGTGCCAGAATCGGCCGTGGCCAACCTGCGCAAAGCCGTAAAGATCGGATCGATTTTTGTTGCTAGACTGATGGCCCGTAACCGTTTGGTAGGCGTGATAATGGTGGGTTGGGGTTCTGTGGTGGCCGCCGTTGCCAAAGAAGACCAGGTGTTACTAGAACGGCTAAATCAGGCCGTAGGTGTAGCCATAGACAACCGCTTACTATACGAAGAAAACCAACGCGTGCTTAAGCAGCTGCAAAAATCTAACACCAAGCTAAAGGCGTTGGACGAAGCCAAAGACGAGTTTATCAGCATGGCATCCCACCAGCTGCGCACCCCGCTGACCAGTGTTAAAGGCTATGTCAGTATGGTGCTAGAGGGTGACATGGGCAAGGTGTCTGCGTCCCAACGCAAGATGCTAGACCAAGCCTTTGTGAGTAGTCAGCGGATGGTCTACCTGATAGCCGACCTGCTGAACGTGTCGCGTCTGCGTACCGGCAAGTTTGTGATAGAGGCCAAACCAACTGATTTATCAGAAGTTATCGAGCAAGAAATCAGCCAGCTGGTAGAAACTGCCAAGGGCCGCGACCTAACGTTGACCTACAAAAAGCCCAAGGGCTTTCCGGTGCTGATGCTGGACGAAACCAAAATTCGCCAGGTGATTATGAACTTTGCCGACAACGCTATTTATTACACCCCGGCTGGTGGGCATATCGAGGTCAAGCTAGAAGACAAGGGCCAAACCATAGAGTTCACTGTTAATGACGACGGCCTGGGCGTGCCCAAGGCCGAACAGCCACACCTGTTTACCAAGTTCTTTCGTGCTGGTAACGCCAAAAAGGCCCGCCCAGATGGTACGGGGCTAGGGTTGTTCATGGCCAAAAAGGTGATTGTGGCCCAGGGCGGAGCGCTGGTGTTCAAAAGTGCCGAGGGCAAGGGCAGTACTTTTGGATTCAGCTTTGCCAAAGCCAAGCTAAAGCCCACCGCCGCTCAGCTAAAAGGTGGGGGCAACGAGCCTATACAGGCACCAGCCGGTAATCCAGCTACCGAGCCAACGCTGGCTCCGCCACCAATAGTGCCCGCCAAAAGTTGACATTGAGCCTTGTTGGGCAGAGAATCGAGACAATGACTACTCATGATGATTCTATGGAATATGATCCAGGCAGGCGCCGTATTGGTGTGCCAACTGATGCAGATATGCGTATGCTAGTGCTGGAAAGATTAATCCCTAGAGTTGTAGATGCAATTGTATGTGGACTGCGTGTTGAATATGGTACTGGTGATCGTAGGGCGGAGGCTGAGAGAATCTCTGGTATTGCCGATGAGGTTCGCGAAGTTTCTGAGTTCTTTAGAATATTAGACGCCGCCGTCTCAACCACCCCTTGAACTATGGGTCATTCACGCGTATAGTGAAGCTAAATACGTTCTGCATTAGCAGATGAGTGGCCATCAACCACGAATGTAGCGGGAAGAAATCAGTAGACCCCGACGCTTGCAGCGTAATCACTATAACTAAGCGCTAGAAGAATCACTTCTTTTAGAATCTGGATGGTACCACCCCTCACCTTTTCCGATCTCCGAGTAGTCTGTCATCAGATTAATCGAGGATTGTGAAAAGGTGAGGGGTTCCAGAGTCTAGCAGAAGTGATTTTTATTTGGAAAGGAAACCACGTGAAGTTCAAGCACGGCACCCGGCGCAAACCGATCGAATACGAAAACGACCTAGTCAAATACTGGAAGACCAACCAGACTTTTGAAAAGTCGGTGAGTATGCGTCCGGTCGACAACAGCTATGTGTTTTACGATGGCCCACCGTTTATTACTGGTGAGCCCCATCACGGTAACCTATTGGCTAGCGTGATTAAAGATGCCGTGCCACGCTATCAGACCATGAAGGGCAAGCGAGTAGAACGAGTTTGGGGCTGGGATTGCCACGGCCTGCCGGCAGAGGTGTTTACAGAGAAAAAACTGGGCATTACAGACAAACGTGACATTGGCACCAAAATTAGCCTAGAGCAGTACATCACTACTTGCCGTGACAACATGGTGCAAACTGGTAGCGAGTGGGAAGACACCATTGACCGAATCGGCCGTTGGGTGGACTTTCGTGGCGCCTACAAAACCATGGACAAAGATTACATGGAGTCTGTTTGGTGGGCGTTCAAACAGTTGTATGACAAAGGCAAAATTTACGAGGGCGAAAAAGTACTGATGTACTGCATTCGCGACGCCACGCCAATCAGCAAGGCCGAAGTAGCTATGGACAACAGTTACGAGACCGATACCGACCCATCTGTTTATGTAAAGTTCAAACTCAAGGGCGAGGACGCCTATTTGCTAGCCTGGACCACTACACCCTGGACTTTGCCGTCGAATTCGGCCATTGCTGTTAATAAAGACCTAGTTTACGCCGAGGTAGAGCTGGATGGCCAAAAGCTGATCTTGGCCAAGAGTTTGATAGCCAAAGCCCTGACTGACGAAAAACATCAACCCCTAGACCACAAAGTGTTGCGCGAATTTAAGGGCAGTGAACTAGTCGGCAAGAGCTATGAGCCACTATTCGAGGTAGCTAAAGAGTTAGAGGGCGACAAAGCCTTTAAAGTTTGGCACGCAGACTTTGTGCATGCTGACGACGGTACCGGTATTGCCCACGAATCCCCGGCATATGGCGAAGAAGATTATGAACTCAGCAAAAAAATGGGCTTCCCATGGGTTCTAGATACTGATGAAAACGGCATTTATACCAATGGCGAATGGAAGGCCCAGAATGTTTGGGATGCCAACAAAACCATCGCCAAAACGCTGCACGAGCGTGGCGTGGTTTGGAAGATTGACTACATTACCCACGAATACCCGCATTGCCACCGTTGTCACAGCAAGTTAATTTATCGGGCTCACCCCAGTTGGTTCATGGATATCGATGGCCAACGTAGCGAAATGCTAGAACAAAATGGTGACATCAACTGGTTTCCGGCTCACCTTAAACACGGCCGGTTTGAAAAGACTGTGCAGAGCGCACCAGATTGGAACCTGTCGCGTGACCGTTTTTGGGCTACGGCTATGCCAGTTTGGGAGGGCACAGACAGCCAAGGCAAGGAGCACATCAAGGTAGTTGGCAGCTATGCCGAACTAAAAGAGCTATCCGGCAAAGAGCTAGACGATTACCACCGCCCCTGGGTAGACGACATCACCTTCGAGCTCGACGGGGTCAAGTACCAGCGTATCGACAAAGTTCTAGACTGTTGGTTCGAATCTGGCAGTATGCCTTTTGCCCAGTTCCACTACCCGTTCGAGAACGTGCAGAAGTTCGAAGACAACTTCCCGGGTGACTTTATTGTGGAATACGTTGGGCAGGTACGGGCTTGGTTTTATTATCTGCATGCCGTCAGCGTGGGGCTGTTTGGCAAAAATGCCTTCAAAAACGTGATTACCACTGGTACGTTGGCTGGCAACGACGGCCGCAAGATGAGCAAGAGCTTTGGCAACTACACCGACCCCAACGAGTTAATGGATCAATACAGTGCTGATGCCGAACGGTTTCTGTTGCTAGGCTCGCCGGTACTGAATGGCGAGGACTTTTTGCTAATAGACAAAGACGTAGCCGATGTACAGCGCAAGCTGTCGATGGTTTGGAATGTGTACGACTTCTTTACCATGTACGCCGAGGTAGATGGTTGGGAAAGTACTCCGCTGGATAGCGGAGGCAAACTGGTAGACCCTGGCCCAGAAGTAACCAATCCGCTGGACGTTTGGGTGATTTCTCGCCTTCACCAACTGATTCAAGAGGTTGGCAAGCACATGGACGGTTACGATCTGCCCAACGCCGTTAAACCAATTTTGCCGTTTGTGGACGACCTGTCTAACTGGTATGTGCGTAGATCTCGTAGGCGCTTTTGGAAGAGTGGTGACGACAAAGACAAGCAAGATGCCTACCGGACTCTGCACTACGTACTGGTACAGCTGGCCCATGTGTTGGCGCCGTTTGCACCGTTCATGGCAGAGGAGCTGTACATACAGCTAACTGGTGGTGAATCAGTGCATCTGCAGGACTGGCCCCAGGCTGGGCATGTCGATGAACTATTGGTAGATCATATGGCTAAAGCCAGGCAGTACATTACTGAGGGTTTGGCTATGCGGGCCCAGGCTAGCGTTAAGGTGCGTCAGCCATTGGCCAGTGTGACTGTGCCAGGGCTCCCCGACGAATATCAAGCCATCGTGGCCGAGGAACTGAACGTCAAACAAGTACTGACTGGCGACCAGATGAAACTAGACACCAAACTAACGCCAGAGCTACAGCGCGAGGGCCTGATGCGAGAGGTAGTACGGGTAGTACAAACTGCCCGCAAACAGGCTGGTTTAAACGTAGATGACCACATTGTATTGAGTCTAGTCACGGACGATGCCGAACTGGCCAAGGCCATACAAGAGCACCACGATACAATCGTGGCCGAGACCCTGGCCAACAAACTCAGTCACAGCCCCCCAGCCCAACTGGCTCATCACCAAAAGGTTATAGTCGACGGCCGTAGTCTGGCCATGGATTTAGCAAAGTCATAACTTTACCTAACTCTAGCTAGGCTTTAGATGTATTTAGACAGTCCCCCAATTTGGTCCGATCGGACCAAATTGGGGGACAGGTTAATAAATTACTACGTGGGCAGAGGGACAAAGTGCTTGTGGTTTTGTCAAAAAGGTTGTGTTAAGTCTTGACATTTACCGCTGTTTATGGTAAATTGTATACATCCTAGCTTTTGGGTGAGGACGGATCATCAACAGGGAATAGCGCCGACAAGTTTTCGTTCATACGAGCGCAACCTTGGGTTCAGAATCCGGTAGGTGTTCTAACAGCTCAGTAAGCTCAGGGGTGCCTTAACAAGTCAGATCATTGTAATGTATTTAGCTTCTGGCTAAGCAGTGCAGAATTTGCCTTCATGACCCCTGTTAAACCCCTTATCTTTTATGGGCTAGTATTGTAGTACTAGCTAACTCAACAAGTATTAAACAGAGGTGGTGCGGTGAGTTCTGCACTGGTAGAGGACAGATGGCGCCTTAGGGCTGCCGATTGTCTTCCTGGCGCAGAAGCGAGTGCTAAACATACGCTATTTTTAGCAACATTTTCTAGATAAGTTTTCTTCTCTCTACTTTGGTTAAGGAGTGGCGCACAAGCAGATGACGGGTTTTTTACCTTTTGTTCGTCTGCATTTGTGCCATTCCTTACCGGGGGATTTGGTGAATTTCGAGACAACCATCGGAACCGGATCCCCAGTGGGGAGAAAGCGAGACAGCTATGTCACTTTCAGAGGCGGCAGTGACCAAGAAGCTTCGAGACCTCCGCAAGGATGTCGGCAAGCTTCGCGGGGACCTAACCGCACAGTCAGAAGTGCTTGAGGCCATGCGGGCCAACGCCCCCAGGGACTCGGACGCCTACCGTTCGCTCGGTACGGCTCTGAGCAAGCTCAACACTCTCGACGACAGCGTTAACGCGCTGCTCGATCGGCTCACGGACGGCGATGGAAACTTCATCGTCGACGAGACCATCGTCGCGGCGTGGAAGCAGGAATTCGCGCGACTCGAAAGCCAGCACGTCACCGTCAGGGACACCGTGCACCAGCGACTCGAGGAGCTCACCTCCAAGGTCAACGGCATCGCCGTGGACACGGAGTTCCTGCGCACCGACGTGGACGAACACACCGAGACGCTGCGGATTCACGGAGAGGGCATCGTCCAGCTTCGCGACGACGTTGACGGTATCCGGGACAACGGCTTCGACCTGAGTGACGCCCGAGTCGCAACGACCACCGTGACACACGCGGAAACCCAATGGGGTATGTCGCTGCTGCACGGTGTACTTTGGTTCGTCATCGCGTGGGAATTGCTCAGTGTGGTGCACCCGAAGTGGTTGACGGACGACAAGATCGTTCCGTTCTCCTTCATCGTCGGGTTCGTCGTGTTCTGCATGTTGGCGTCGTTCCAGACACTTCACTCCACCTCGAGTTCGAGGCTGGTACTGAAGCCAAAGAAGCCGACGTCACCGCCGCCGATGCAACCGCCAGTGGTCGAGGGTTCGCCCGCGCCAACGGCAAGTTCATCGTCAAACGACGACCTGTTCGCCGGTCTGATCGAGCGGATTCATTCGCGTCGCAACGGCAACACCACAGAGGAGGTGAAGGCCTAGGGAACATCCCGCGGCAGCCAACTCACGTCTATAGCCGACGAAAAGGCTCGCAATTTACAGGGGAAGCACCTGTAAGCTGTTGATCGACAAGCTGTCACCGTCGATTCGGTAGATCTGTCCGCCGCCCATTCCGGGTTAAGGGACGGCCTTAAGCTCTTCGGAGCAAAGGGGGCATGGTCATGGACCGTACTAACAGGAATCGGGTTGCCGCGGGTCTTGCAGCTGCACTGTTGCTTCTTCTCCTTATCGGAGGGGCTGTCATCAGGCGCAACAACACCCCGGCAGCCGCCAGCGTCGCGTGCAACCAGATTCGCCCTCAGGCGCAGAAGGTTGTTAACGACATCACCTGGGCTGCCAAGCACCACCACTCGAAGGACCAGCTGGATAGCCTGAAGGGGCGCATCAAGATGCTCCAGAAGCGTGCCGGCTCCCCCGAGTGTCGCAAGACCCCCGCATGTCAGCGGTGGATTCACCACTACGCCAACGACGCCCCCCTGGGGAGTCACCAGTTTGGGCCGGCAATCGCCGATCCAACACTGGCTGTGGCGCGGTGGAACACCAAGAATGCCCACGACGGCGAGTTCACGGCGGTTTGGGAGAACATCGTTCTCTACAACGGCGCGAACGACACCACGTGGATCGAACAGCGAGCGCGTCAGCTCGAGTCCGATTGCACGGAGTGGGGTCGCACGGTGGACCGGATCAACGGTCAGATCGTGTCGATGAGCATTGCCAACGACCCGCGGACCTACGAGACCTACCTGATGGTCCCGCGGTCGGGTGATGTTCCGCAAGTCGGCAAGACGGATCGACCCGTCGCCGCCGGCTTGGTGTTGCAGCTCCACCTGAGGGATGGACGAACGGAAGAAGCGCGGCTTGTCTGCGACCTTCAACCCGTGCGGCCACACCTCAATGCCCCGGCGTTCCCGGCCCCGCCAGGACCGTCAACGCCGCCGGCCCCGCCGCGGTGCACACCGCCGTACGTTCCGTACGAGCAGCGTTGCATCAAGTTGGGTACCGACGACGGACACGGTGGTAACCAAAGCCGGATGAGCCAACCGGTGGCCCAGCACCCGCAGGGTCCCACGCCCGGTGCACCGCACCAGGCACCACCGCCGGCTCATCGCCCACCGGGCGACACCAACGGAGGTTCGGGCAACGGCGGCCATCCAAAGCCACCGACTCCCCCGGACACCAGTCACTCCGGTGACACGACGGACACGACCACACCGGTCGACTGCCCGCCGGGTGATCCAACCTGCACCACCACGACGACAACGTCTGGGTGACAGGCAGCAGTAAACTCGCCTCGGCGAGTGCAAGTTCCCTCAACGGGTGATGAGGGCGGCCGATGGGTCTCCGGTGCTAGCGTTTAATCGCAAGAGTTACTCGTCGATATTGACGATACTCGCACCGGAGGCCTAGAAGCCCCAAGAAATCTAGAAATGTTTGCGCGAGATGGCGGAGAGTTAGCTCTTTTAGAGCGTGGAGATGTGTGACGGCTATGTCGAAGTTGCTGCAGCCTATTTGGCCGCAACTCCTTCGTCTGCTTTCAGCACATTTCCACCTCTCTACCATGTATATATAAGTGCCTTGCAATGATCTGATTTGAGTGGCCACCTGTAGAAGGACGGTTCATTAACAACTTAAACCAAAAAGAGTGATACCAGCTGTAAGTAGAGTAAATGTGGGATAACAATAACTTAAATTACCCCTATTAGGAGGTGAATTATATGAAAAGATTATTTTCATACCTGAAGCGTCATGCCAAGCGAATAGCTTTGGTGGCCGTTATCATGAGTGCCGTAGTAGCAATACCATTGCATTCTGTAGCTGCTGTTGACGTAGTAATGGAAGGTTCTATTGGCGTAGCCAATCAAACCAAAGGTGAAAAGACATATGAAGCCAGCACCAAGGCTGGCTACGACGATGTTGTAAAGTTCCAGGTGTTTTACCACAACCGCGAACTACCAACCTCTGGTCGTGTAGCAAAGAATTTTAGAATCAAAATCAACATGCCAACCACAGCTGGCACCAACCAAGTTGTAAAGGTAACTATGAAGGGTGACAACACCAACACTATTACCGATACAGCCGTTGTAGCTCTAAACCGTTCTGATGCTCGCCTGGACTTTATTCCTGGCAGCACCTACTGGAAGCACAATGCTGGTACTCGTACCAACATGAAGATCGTCACCCAAAAGATTGGCGACAGTGTGATCCTAGGCGGTGGTGTAGTCGAAAACGTACAACCCTGCCACGAGTTCGAGGCAACTGTAACGTTTATGGCTCGCGTTCACGTACCATCTGTGAGCGTAAAGAAGTTCGTTCGTAACCTAGCCGACAAAAAAAGCGTTGGTGTTACCAACTTGAACGCGCAGGCTGGTGCTCACTTAGAGTACTTCC
Organism: Saccharimonadales bacterium (SeqCode); assembly: GCA_038213615.1. Classification (GTDB taxonomy): domain Bacteria; phylum Patescibacteriota; class Saccharimonadia; order Saccharimonadales; family OMJO01; genus JBBQSV01. The sequence continues at coordinate 13,566 of JBBQSV010000011.1, forward strand.
TAAACGCCAAGAACATGGGCAACACTACTCTAAACAACGTTGTTTTGCGCGACGCCTTACCTACAAGCCTTGCGTTTGTACCTGGTAGCGTTAAGCTTTACAACGGCGGTCACCCAAACGGTGTGGTCATAAACAACGACTACCTGTTCCATGGTGGAGTAGTTACTGGTAACGTGGGCCCTGGCGCCACGGTGTACATCACATTTGAAGCTAACGTCAAGTCACTTGATAAGTTAGCTTGTGGTGCAAACACTATCAAGAACGTTGACATAGTTGACACTGACCAGACCGGTGAGTACTTCAACTACGCCATCGTGAATGTAAACAAGGTTTGTGAAAACACTCCTACTTACACTTGTAACCTGCTAACTCTTGACACTATTGGTAAGCGCGAAATTAGCGCTAAAATCCAAAAGAGCATGAGTGGCAATGTACAGTTTGAGTTCTACAGCTTTGACTTCGGCGATGGCTCTAAGAAGCTAACCGACCAAGCCAGCGTGACTCACACTTACGCTAAGGACGGCACTTACCAGGTTACTGGTAGCGCTACCTTCAAGGTTAACGGCAAAGACGTAACTGTTTCCAGCGATAGCTGTAAACAAGTTGTGACCTTTAGCTCTAAGCCACCCGTGAAGCACCCTCACACGCCAGCTCCAACGGAGTTGCCGAACACTGGTGCTGGTGATGTAATCGGTATCTTTGCTGCAGTTACTGTAGCTGGTGCTGTTGCTCACCAATTGTTCTCACGACGCCAGTCTCGTTAAACCTTTGTGTCAGGCCTAGCCTGTTTGGTGCGGAGCACCAACTCCGCTAGGCCTTCTTGGCACAGTACATTGTTAGAAGTTCCAGTGCTCGTGCATCGTATTTCATATACGATTTACTGCGCGCTTCGCTTCTGCCTAGTACTGCGCTCAAGCACAAATGTTTAGAGGGCTCATTTATGTTCATGTGGACAACTACTAGCCAATTCGCTGTACAGCGAAGCAAGATTATGCTAGTGTTTAAACAGAACAACGAGCATGACTGACCGCTCGAGTGAACAACTCTAGAAATCCCCTCCCGTCAAACGGAGGGGATTTTGTTTTGACCTCTGTTGTGGTAAACTCACCAGGGTCAACATGGTCCCATACTTTGTATGTGGCCAATCGCTCGCCAGATAGATGTGCCCGAGCGCAAATCGTACCTTGTCCACTCATGGTCCCATCGTCTAACGGTTAGGACACCAGGTTTTCATCCTGGCAATAGGAGTTCGATTCTCCTTGGGATCACCAAAAGGGACTTATCCTTTACGGATAGGTCTTTTTTAGTTGGTACATATCTGTAAAGTGGGCTCATTTTGTCGGTTCCAAACTCTAGGGTCTTGGAATTGAATACTACACCCTCTGGGAAAATTACTTTTTGGAACCTTTGACGCATTTCAAGGTCAGCGTCAATCCACAATTTGTGAGCATTGCCCATAAAGTTCATTGCGTAGTCTATCTGTGACTGCTTGATTGACTGCTGCTCTTCAAGGTTGTCCAGCTGTTCTCGTAGGCCCAGTTTATCAGCCTCTATGGTGGCGATAATTTCGTCCTTATCACCGTCATTCATCTCACCCTTATTCCAGCGTCTCATTGCTGTACTGCGTTCTGTATCTAGTGCTGATACGGTGTCACGAAGTCGCTTGATGCGAATATTGATGTTATCAAGCTGTTTCATAGCCGTGCGGTTCAGGATTTCTTTATAAAGTCGTAAGGTGCTCTCTGAGGGGCTTATATCCTTGAGGAACCCTGCAAAGGCCTCGTTTGCTCTCTCGGCCTTTATAGACGGAACAACACCCTTACATTGCTTTCGTGCACAGTGGTAGCGTGGAGAATGACCCCCTGAGCCTGTTTTGGGACTTGAGTAGTAGAAATTATTGCCACAACTAAAACAAATGATAAACCGTGATAGTGGATACACCTTGTCAACTGGCTTGTTGAATATACGGCCTGGACGCTTATGAGATGAGGTGCTAATGCGTTGCTGTACCTGTATAAAAACTTCTTCCGAAACGATAGCTTCTTTGAAGTGTTTGCCCTGAACCATATCGTACTTAGTATGCTTGCTACAGATATACCCTGCATAGGCTGGTTGGGTGAGCATACGATGTATACCATTATCATCTGGGTGCTTACCAAAGTTATTTTTCAGGCCTTTTTCTTTGGCCATTCGCTTTATATCAGCCTGTGTGAAACCACCTTTTGCAAAGGTCTCAAATAATTCTCTGACGGCCCCAGCATCGTTGTTACGCCTCAGGGTGGTCCGCTTTTTCTTGGGTCCAATTTTGATGTGCACCAAGTCATAGCCAATTAAGTGCTGATGCTGATACCAACCTTGTCGTGCAACACTTTCCATATTATCTGTGGTTGTTCCAGACTTTATCTCATTATCAAGCTGGCCGTTTGCCACGAGTATAGTTTCAATAAATCTGCCTGTGGGCGTATCGTCAATATGTTCACTTGCGGACCTCACAGCCATACCTAGGCCCTGCAAAACACTTTTGAGGTCAGAGTAGTACGATGATACATCTCGTGATGCTCGTTTCATATTATAGAAAAGGGCGTATCCAAGCTTCCCCTTATTGCGGCTGCAAAAGGTTATAAGCTCAAGTAGTTCCTTTCGTTTGTTGACTGTTTTTGCTGATTTGCCCTCAGTAGTACTACCAAACCACCTAACAATCTCTATACCATTATTGTCAGCGTACTGTTGTATGCGTTGTTTCTGGACGGAGAGGCTCTCGCCGTCAACCTGACCGTCATCTGATACCCTGATGTAGGCTACTGCTTTATTGCTGCGGACAACAGACAGCTTGTGCTTTTGGGCTTGTAGGCGTTCAGGTAACATACTCATATTGATTACTATTATAGTTTAAGAACCACTATTTTGTAAAAATTGCTCAGCCATAGAAGTTAGTGATGCTATTAATTCTTTCACTTGGTCATCACTAAGTGTATGTGCATCCTTACCTAGCAACTTACGAGCCTCAGGGACGCTAATTATCAGTTTTAAGTTAGCGGTCTCCATAAAGTCTCGCTTTGACCTGTTTGAGGGCCTCATAGTAGCCTTGTGCACTGACTAGCAAATCTTTAGACCAATAACTTGTGATGTAATGCTCAAGTTCTGGCGTAGTAGTAATGCTAAAAATAACTCTATGTGTTGTGCGGTCCAGTGAAGTAAGTTCAAATCCACTCGCAACAAGAGCAGCACAACAACCTAGGTCGCTGGTCTGATAGGCTACATTCTCAGGCTCATAGTTATTCATATTCCATTTCAGAATATGCTACGAGAATTGAGTTAGACTTTAGTTATAGTCTCTAGGGTCATTGCCAATCTTTTGGAGTTTGAGGCCTTGTCTTAGTGTAAACACATAATTGGCATATGTTAGAGGGTTCTCGGTTAGTTTTGTCAGTGCTTTCAGTCGGTTGTTAATGCTGTTGCTAATGCCAGCAAGGGTCTGCTCAGTTTCACTTAGACCGTACGCCAGCATTGTGTCATCAGTGAGCGTAAATGGCTCAGGGTAGCTGTCAAAGAGACCTGTTAGCACCACCTTAGCAAATGAGTTGCGGTCCCTGAGCTGCATCGTTTTCTTGCCACAGGTCAGCACTCGTTTGCCGATATCAAATGTTATAGGTGGCAAATCTTGTATGTGCTTTGGTATGGTATCAAGTTTGAGACCAGATACGAGGGCGTTGAATGCATCAAGAAATATCATAATAGTAATGGCATCTTCGGCTGTCTCATAATCATTACCGATGCGGATGTGCTCCCATTTGAGTACTTTTTCAGACGAGAGGAAATCAATGATTTCTTGTAGAGTATCCGATTTTAAGAAATCAATATCGTGGTAGGAAAATATCCCTGAAACATTAGGTGGTAGCAATACACCAGAGCCATAGCCGTCCTTATATTTGGTGTACAGGTCTTCAACGACAGCAGTATATTGGTCACGCTCACGCTTGGGCAGTTTCAGGATTTTCTGGGCTGTGCTCATTCTCATATTTATTCCATTATATTTGTCTAAATAGGTTAACAACAAACTATAATACATATTATGGAACATCGTTTTCTAATCCGTAGCAAAAACCGAGTATTTAAGGTCTTCAAGGTTATGCAACACGCAAACTCAGACATTACTATTATTCCGTACAAATCCGTTTATCTAAACGGCGAGTTTATTGACGGCTATGACTATGGTGAGAAACTAATGCTTGCAATAGACGGTAATGACTTAATGATTGACCATTATTCAGCCCATTCTGAGACAGGCCAAAGGCACATTAAGTTTGACCCAAAGAAACCTGCCATTGAACCTATCAGTGGAGCAGCGTTTAAGTCCGAAGCCAGTCTTATCCCACTCGCTACCATATTGGCTACGACCAATACCAGTGAAGACCAAGAGCCAACTAAGGGTAAATGGAGTGGAATACAGATGCCAGATGATACTGATTATTGCGTGTTTGATGTGTATGCTGCCCCAAAAGGTGTGTCTGTGGGCTTTAACATCCACCACAGTATAAATAATACAAAACAGTCTGTTGAAAATATCTTTAATGTTCCGCCTATTAGTTTGAGAACTGTTGACATTCAGGTGATTACCAGAACAAGTAACCACAACCAATGCACATTGCCAGTAAATGTGTTTGTCCAGCAGCGTGTCGGTAAAACTGCCCAAATTGTGCGTGTTGACGGCAACGAACTTGATGTACAAATATCTAGCCTCAGTATTCAATAACTCTGGGCTTCTAGGGGCATTGTCACTTACTTAGCAAGTAACTGTTTGAGTAGGCTAAACTCCTTGTAGGGCTGTTTATAGCTTATTGAGCCCATATGGCCTTGACCAGTGGCTATCACCAGAGTTGCTCCTAGCTTGATAGCTGGCTCTCTGGCCTGGATATCATTGCAACCCCAAGGGTCATTATCGGAGTTTATGAGTACAATTTCACTTGCATTTTTCTTAATTACATCCCAGTCAAAGGTATCAGGTAGCATTAGGTCTGAGTAGCCGTCATCACCTAAGGATTGATAAAAACCACCAACCAACACCACTTGCTTAATAGTTACCTTAAAGTATTGCAGCATATGTAAAATGAGGGGACAAGCTGAGGAGTGTCCGATAATTATAGTCTGCTCATCTATTGCAGGTAAGTTTCGTTCAATAAAATTATGAGTATCAACTATATTAGGCTTATCGGTATTCGGCAACAACGGCCACCAAACCTCGTAGCCCTTATTCTCTAGGTGCAATTTCGTGTCTGCGAACCAGAAATAGTCAGTATCGCTACCACCTGTACCGTGTAGTAGGAATGCTGTTTTCATATACCTAACTCATTCACAATCTGTGGCATTGCTGGGACATACTTATCAGGGTTGCTGACAAGTTCTTGCTTTAGCTGCTCAATATCAACCCATTCAAGAGCGTCAACTTCTTCAGCTTGCATAGTAAAGCTACTAGCTTCACGGTCAGTGCTAGCTGAGTACCACTGACAAAAGTAGTTTCTTGGGTGTGTTATATGCATTTTTACTGTCTTAGTAAACTGCAAACCCTCAAGGCCAATCTCTTCTATGGCTTCTTTGTAGATATTATCGTCATAGGTTTCACCCTCGTCAATCGTACCTGCAACAGCTGGACCCCATTTACCTGGGTCTTTATCCTTTACTAATGCACGACGAGCTAGCAAAGTCTGGCCCTTAGAGTTTATGAGCCACAATGCTGACACACGGTATATATCCTTACTGTAATCAACCTCAGTGCGTTCCTTGACACCAATAACTTCATCCTGAGTATTTACAATTTGTATTTTCATAACTCTTCCTCGCTTAATAGTGGGTAAACATCAAACGCAACCTCCTCGTAAGGGTGGGCTTGCTTCATAGTCTCAATAGCAACTTTTGCGTTACTACGCTCACAAACTACCTCAATACGCTCCTCCTCAACTGCTTCCAGCTTATTGGCTGAGCCAATATGAGGGTTGGCTTTATTTGACGGTATGTAACGCCCCTTGCCGATAACAGAGTAACTACAATACGAATACTCACCGATTTGACCTGCACCAGCCTTGCCAAGAGCAGTCCTGACAGCATCAGCTTCAGTAATAGGAACAAAGGTCACAATCTTTACTTTCATACCTGTAATTATAGCTTATTGCTGACAGGTATGCACAAGTGGTTAAAAAGAGATAAAGTTTTGGTTATATTTTCCAAGTCGTTTCTTCACCAAGCTTGAGTGGCTTCCACTCCTCTTCACCCAGGAGTACTAGCTCACGCTCGTCTGCCTTGAGAGTATCGCTCAGCTTGATAACCATTGTAATGAGCCTGTCAGTAGGTATATTGCTCATATCACGACCGTTTAACTCGTCCTTAGCCTTTTGAAGAAATTGTCCAAAAGTTTCAATGCGGTGCCGCCTGGTCACGGCATAGCGTTCTTGTAAGTCATCAACTACTAGGGTCCGCTGGTTCTGTATGTCACGATTAGTGACAGTATCTTTGGACCACTCAATAAGTGTAGGCTTGCTAATATGCAACTTGTCAGAAATCCGCTGGAAGCTGTAACCCTTGGCCCTTAGTTCAATAAATTGCTGTCGTTCATCTAATGTCTTACTCACTGCTCAATACTCCTATGTTCTATACACCGAGGGGTACATATTGCACCCCTGATGTTTGCCTGATTATCTGGTACACTCTATGTATATCCTCACAGATTAGGTTCCAGTTCGTTTCTATGAGGTTCACCAGCAAAATGCCTCACCTCTTAGTGGGGCTTTTTGCTGGGCGGTTTCAGCTGAAACCGGAACTCCGTAAAAGGAGTACGATAACGGCTTGGCATTTAACTTTTAATGCCAAACGGCTATATGCCGAGCCAGAGAAACGTCTTGTTTCTCCGCGTGAAGCTATATTCTCCTTGGGATCACCAAAAGGGATTTTTCTATTACAGAAAAGTCTTTTTTTATGCTACTGCTTGCAGATGTTCACCAACAGTGGTTGTATATAACCACTATGGCCGAACCATTCCCTGTAGAAGTTCGACAACCTGAAGGGTTAACCGAGGCACTATATGACCTGGGTCCCGGTGATAGAATCCCGCTGTTAGGAGAGTACAATTTGATGTCCCCGATTTCGTCTATTCAGTCTGACGTTTCGCTAGCATCGTACTCAGCCACTGATTATCCCCTAGAAATTACCACTCGAGTTGTCCTGCAGCAGTGTCCGCCTAGCATGAAAAAATTTTGCACTGATACATGGAGTATTTTAAAATCTAGCCGGCGAGGTTTGGACGGTATGCGGGCAGGTTTTGGGCGTATGGCCGGATCCTCGGATGAAGACCCCTTAGTGTTTAGAGATAGTGAACGATCAAATCATACACGTGGCTTGATAGTGCCCGAATATCGAGGGATAGAGTGGGTGGCCCAAACTATGTTAGGCGCCTATGAATATGATGGCGAAGCAGGTCAGCATGATGTAGACAGGTTTGTGGACGTGTCTGTAATGACCCTCAATAGCCTAATCCGTGCAGCCTATCTTAACTGTGAGGTAGGCCAGCGCTTGGCGGTAACCCCTCGAATTTTTGATCTGCATGTAACTCGGCCCGATGACGCTATATGGGTTCCAGTAGAGGCTATAGCTGTGTCTGAAACAGTCGATGACATATTTGCCAGATATGTAGGCATAGACGGTGTAATTAAGGAACTGCGGGATATGGTTAAGCTGGCTAACAAGCCACCAGAACTGTTGGAGCAACTCAAAATTCAGCCCGCTCAATCGGTAATATTTTATGGCCCATCAGGTACCGGTAAGTCAGATATGATCAAAGATTTGGCTAGGGCCCTCGGCGCGGAAGTTATGCCCGTGTCGTTCAAAAAGGCAACAGGAAAGAGTGTGAGTGAGTGGGGACAAAGTCTCGAGGCTATATTTGACCAAGCCTTTGCCCAAGAAGGCCGAGTTTTGATAGCGTTTGACGAAATGGAGGGCTTCCTCAATTCCGGCAACCCAGAAGTCACGGACAATATAACTGCTGTAATGAAGCTGAAGCTTGAAGAGCTAAGGCAGCATCCAAATGTATTCTTTGCGGGAGCAACGAATGAGATCGACAAAATCAACCCGGTAATACTAGCTGACAAGCGCATGCACATTAAGCTAGAGCTTCGAGCTCCCAGTCCAGACGTTCGGGCCAGAGTTTTCAGTAGCTTGTTAGTGAAGCCACGCCTGGAAGGGTTAGATTTTGAAGAGGGTGATGAGCAGGGAAGTATGGCTGCTCTGGCTAAAATGGAGGCTCTTGATCACCTTGACCAAGCCTTTATGGAAGAACTAGCTGCACTGACTGATGGTTTTAGCGCAGGCGACATAGTAGAAATCGTTGCCTACATCAACAGCAGACTTGCACTAGAATTCGATGACAGTATAGAGGGTTTGCCCATACCAACTAGAGAGCGTGTACTGGAGGCAGTGCAGCGTGCCAAAAATTCCCACAAACATTAACTGTGCCCTTGGCCGCGTAAGCATAAGCAAGTAAAACTAAGTGGATAGCTATAGATTGCACGGACTGACAGGCGGTCAGATACTTGCGTTTGCAATGAGGTTATGATTATACTAATTGCATTATCAGCGTAAACTAAAAATAAGGACAAAAATGGCAATCTCAAACAAAAAATCGGCTGGTCCCTTTAGCTTTTTAACTAAGCAATCAAAAGTGGTCCAGGCTTTAGTAGTAGTGGCTGTTGTAACTGTAGTAGGCGTGCTGACAGTACTGCTGTCCCATGCTGCTTCGTTTGCGTATTATATGTAGACCCAAACCCATATGTGAACCTATGCGGGGCAACCAATGGCATACCAGAAACTACCCTAAAAAAGGGTGATGCTGGTGACTGTGTCAAATATTTGCAGTGGGATTTGAATCAATATTTTGGCCTTGGTAAAGTAACTACTAATGGTAAGTTTACATCCGCCACCAAGGGTGCCGTACTAAACTTTCAAAAGAAGAAGAACCTAGTTGCTAACGGAGTAGTAGACTATAACACCTGGGTTAAGCTGAGGGCTGTTGAGTGTAAAGTCAGCCAAACGGTTAGCGTAGTTAATGCTTGTACCTATGTAAGTGTGCCAGTTAGTGGTGTAAGTGGTGTCAGCGGCGTCAGCCAATAAAGTTACCCTGCGTTCCAAGAAATCGCAGCCAAAACCGAGCACTACTCAAGCATCACTGACCACCTATGACAATGTAATATTGGTCATTATCTGTTTATACGCGTGCATGGTGCCGTATCACGTGGTAACCCAAAATATAAATATCAAAGGAGCCCTGTTGATTGTGCTAGGTGGCGCGGCCTGGCTAGGCGTGTTGGCGCGGCCTAGGCTGTTACTAAGTCTCCCTAAATGGATCCTTGGCTTAATCGGCTTACTTTTAGCGAATCTGGCGCTGAGTAGCCTAACTAGCCCTTCATCGACAGCAGCCTTATTTGGAGCCCCGTATGTCAGGCTGGGTACACTCGGCCTGGCGGGTGCCATCGGTTGTGGTTTATTGTTACGCAATGTGCCCAAACCCCGAGTACTGATGGCCATTTATGCTTCGACTCTGTTTCTGGCCGTATTCTCGGTCGTTTATAATTTATGGCGGTTTGGTTATGTGGCTAGGCTGATCGGCCCAGTCTATCAGGCCGACGCCCTGGCGGCATATCTAGGTGTTGGATTAGTTCTAGGTTTCTGGGCGATGATTACCAAGGCAGATTGGACCAGGGCAATCCTAATGGGTCAGGTCGTTCTGCTAGTGGCTATATTGCTAACCCAGACTAGGGCGGCCATTGGGCTGTCCGTAGTATTATCCTTGGCAGCATTAACCCATCTGCGGGCCTGGAATGTCTTAAGGCAGTATGCAGTCGCACTGATCACAATGCTGCTTTTAATCATAGGCCTCCATGCTTGGTCGCATGTTGATTTGAATCGGCGCATCTTTGACGCCAATTATGCCAAGCTTAGCGTTCAGTATCGTTATGACTTACAGGAAGCGGCTATTCAAGCGCTACCACACGTTTCACCTCTAGGTGTTGGTCCTGGCAATATTGCCGGCGTGCTATCCTGCAATACCCTAAAGTCTCCACCACTTCAGCAGACTTGTAATCAAGGTTTTGTGTTTGGTAGTAGCCACAATATCTTTTTAGATCGCTTCATAGAGTTGGGTTGGTTTGGGGGTTTGGCTTTCTTGGTTCTGACAGTTTGTGGATTCTTGTATGCAATAAGATCAAAAGGCCAGCCGGATGAAATAATACTGGCGTATGTATTGCTTCTACTAGGTGTGTACTTTTTGACTAACGTTACAACACTGGAGGTAGAGTTGATATTTTGGATATGTCTATTGCAGACTCTGCCGCACACCCCTGTTCAAAACAAGCATAAGCAAGTACACTAGGTAGTGTTAATGGACACTACTCACCGGGCACCGCAAGTTCCGATCGACCAGTTTAAACGAACCAAGATTATTGCCACCATTGGGCCGGCAACGAATAGCTATGCCAGTATTCTGGCGTTGATAAAGGTTGGGGCTAATGGCTTGCGGCTGAACTTTAGCCATGGCACTTATGATGAACGTATCGAACAGATTGATTGGATCCGCAAAGCCGCCAAAGAATACGGTAAGCCGGTGGCTATAATTCAGGATTTGCAGGGGCCAAAGATTCGGCTGGGTGATTTCGAGGGCGTGGTGCCTGTCCAAAAGCACCAAATCCTGAGGTTTGCACTGGACGCCGACTACGAACAAAGCGGTGTTTTGCCCTTGCAGTACGACTTGTCCAAGAAGACAAAAAAAGGCCACCGCATGTACCTGGCAGATGGCCGGGTAGTGACGGAAATCACGGCCGTCAAAGACGGAGTGATCTACGCCGAGGCCCAGAACGAGGGCATACTAATCAAACGCAAAGGTATCAACTTGCCAGATACCGACTTTGAGGGTGATATTTTTACCCCCAAAGACCGCAAAGACCTAACTTGGGGTTCAGAACGCGGTATCGACTACGTGGCTATGAGTTTTGTGCAGACGGCCGACGACGTGCACCATTTGCGTAAACTACTGCACGGTGTCAAATCGACGGCCAAAATCATTGCCAAAATGGAGACCAAGGCATCTGTAGACAACATGGAATCGATTGTTCAGGCTACCGACGTTATCATGATCGCCCGTGGTGATCTGGCGTTCGAGACAGAACCAGAAAGCGTGCCCATGGTTCAGCGCCAGCTAATCAGCCTAGGTATGCGCTACGCCAAACCAACCATTGTGGCCACCCAAATGCTGGCCAGCATGACAGAGTCACCAGAACCCAGCCGGGCCGAAGTCTCTGACGTAGCCACGGCCACCATACTGGGTGCCGACTGTTTGATGCTTAGCGACGAAACAGCCACCGGCAAATATCCTGTCCAAGCCGTAGAAGTCATGAAAAAAGTCATTACCTACACCCAGTCTGGCGATGGGCTAGCTAATCCAAATCAGCTAGATACCAGTTTGGCCGGATCTATTTGCAACGCCGTGATAGATCTGTCCAAAAGTGTGGCCGCCCAGGCCATCGTGGCCGAGACCGCTAGCGGGGCAACCGCCCTACACATTGCCTCGCGTCGGCCGGCCGTGCCAATCATTGCTGTTACTAGTAGCGCCATTGTGGCCCAACAGCTGGCTATTGTTTACGGCACTAAATCGTACGTGCGACCAATCGACAAATACGCTGCCACCAAATTGACCAACTGGCTACACCAAGCCAAAGTGCTAAACAAGGGCGACATGGTGGTGACGGCTTCTGGGCAACACCCCGGAGTGGTGGGAACCACTGATACAATCAAGGTCAGGATGATAGAGTAGTCAATATGGGTGGGTTCAACAAAAAAACAGTCAAAGATATCAATCTAAAGGGCAAGACGGTCTTAGTGCGGGCTGACTACAACGTGCCGATCGAAAATGGCAAAATCATGGCCGAATACCGGATCCGCCAGTCACTGCCAACCATCCAGTATTTGCTAGACCAAGACTGCGCCATCATCATCTGCTCACACCTAGGACGACCAGAGGGCAAGGTAGACCCTAAATACAGCCTGGCGCCGGTAGCTAAATGGCTAGATAAACATCTGGGTCGTCACGTGTTTTTTGTAAATGATTGTGTGGGGCCAGTGGCCCAGGCTGCAGCGGCGGATGCCAAGCCAGGCACGGTGGTTTTGTTAGAAAACTTGCGCTTTCATCCAGAAGAAGAAGCCAATGATGCCGGCTTTGCCAAACAGTTGGCCAGTTTGGCCGATGTGTTTGTGCAAGACGGCTTTGGTGTGGTTCACCACGGGGCGGTTTCCGTATCCGAAATGCCCAAATATTTGCCCAGTGCGGCAGGTTTACTGCTGGAAAAAGAAGTTACGATTATCAATCGGATTATGAGCGAACCCAAGCGTCCACTGGTGGCTGTGATCGGCGGTGCCAAAATATCCGACAAAATAGGCGTGATGAATAAACTAATCGATGTGGCCGATGTTGTAGCCGTGGGCGGCGCCATGGCCAATACTTTTTTGCTGGCCGAACGGATAGATATTGGCAAAAGTCTGGCCGATCACAAAGAGCTATCTTTGGCCCGCGACATCATGGATAAGGCCCGGGCCAAGGCCAAAAAGCAATCATTTGTATTCTACTTGCCCCAAGACGGCGTGGTGGCCAGCAAAATCGACAAGTCTGCCCGAACACGGATAGTAGAATGGCAAACTGGTGTGATTGCCGATATCGAAAATTATCCCAAACATCCGCCGCGTTCTAGTGGGCGAGTACTAGATAATGAATCGATTTTGGACATTGGTCCGTTTTCTGGAGCTTTTATTGCTGGCAGTATCCAGCTGGCCGCTACGGTGATTTGGAGTGGGACTATGGGTGTCACCGAAACCCCAGCTGTGGACGGGCCGATTGGGCCATTTGCCCACGGCACAGAGCTAATTGTCGAATCTTTGCTGGGCAAATTTGGTCACCGGCCATATTCTTTTGTAGGTGGTGGCGACACAGTGGGCTATGTAGAACAGCGCGGCTTGACGGATAGTTTCGACCACGTATCAACCGGTGGCGGGGCTAGTCTAGAACTAATGAGTGGCAATAAGTTGCCGGGCGTAGAAGCCTTGCCAGATAAGTAACGGCTCACACCTGTGCTAAACTTTAGATAAAGCATAAGCATTATGAACAACAAAATACTAATAGTGGGCAACTGGAAGATGCACCTCAACACGCATCAGGCCAGTATTTTATTGCACCGATTAGAAAAGCGCATCAAAGTTCACCGTGATATAGAGATAGTGCTGTCGCCCAGCATGCTAGTGTTGCAGCCACTTAGTGTGGAGTTAAACAGACGCAAATTTCGCCTAGCTGCCCAAAATGCCTACTACAAAGACGAGGGCGCCTATACTGGCGAAGTCAGCTTTACCATGCTGCAAGATCTGGTGCACTATTGCATCGTTGGGCATTCAGACCGCCGTTATAAGTTTGGTGAAAACCTGGACATGGTGCGTGAAAAAGTAGCCGCTAGCGTACGCAACGATATCATACCCATCCTGTGCGTGGGTGAAACCAAACAGGAAAAACTAGATAAAGAAACCAGCCAGGTCATCCACGACCAAGTAGTTAGCGCCCTGAGCAACCTCACGGCTGGCGAGGTAGAAGACATGGTTATCGCCTATGAACCCGTCTGGGCGCTGAGCTCTGGCACTGATTTTTTGCATCACGAAACTCCCAAACCAGATCAGATTGCCAAAGCCGCTGCTGTGATCCGCAAAAACGTGGCCGATTTGTATGGGCCGCGGGCAGCCCAGCGCGTTCGGGTACTTTATGGGGGCAGTTCTAACGCTAGCAACGCCAGAGGTATTTTGGAGGTAGAGGGAATAGATGGACTACTAGTTGGTGGTGCCAGCATTAACTACCACGAATTTTCTGGTATTGTCGACGCCGCCGATAGATTGTTGAGCGAAAGGCCAAAAGATGCCCAAAAAGAAAGTTGAACCAAAGGTATTTGATGTGGCCAAGCCCGGCAAGTCTCCAGCTTCGCCAACGTCCAGGCCGGTGATTGTGGGGCATGGACCCATGGCTACTGACCCCATGATGCAGCCAACTGGCCCGCCACCAGTGGATGATCGTCTAAAGGCCGTTACTTCACGGGCCAAAACTATCCAGCCTCCTA
>JBBQSV010000012.1:0-27334 GCA_038213615.1 Saccharimonadales bacterium (SeqCode)
TGGTCGGGGTGAGAGGACTCGAACCTCCGGCCTCCGCGTCCCAAACGCGGCGCGCTAGCCAACTGCGCCACACCCCGTCGTTAGAATCGACGGTCAGATTTCACAAACGTAAGTATACTTTTGCTCCATCTCCAACGTCGCTTCTTCCTCTCAAAATTTCAAACAGTCGAATCGGGAGACCCGCTCCTTGGTTCAAAATTTTGGAAAGTACCTGTTGCGACAGGGGTAGATTATACCAGGTTGCGCCTTGTAGCGCCACAGTAGCTTCTTGTGGTGAGGTTGCTATAATAATAACGTGATACTTCAACGGGAACGTCAAGCTATCAAGGCTGCCATTAAAGTGCAGCGCGCTGGGTCGACTCCAGAAATACGATTGAGTGCTGCCGTAAGTGTGCTACTGGATATGGGTGGATTGTATGTCAAGTTTGCCCAACTATTACTACTAAACCAAGTTTTTTCTAAAGCCGTGGCGCCAGAGCTGCGCCGCGAAGTGTTTGACCGCGTACGTCTGCAAAAGCAAGACGACCACTACCTGGCCGAACCAGAAGTGGCCATTTTGGCCGAGCACGGCATTAGTATGGACCCTACGCCACGCTACGCCGGGTCATTCGCTGTGGTATTTGATGCCAAAACCCAAAACGGCGAGAAGTTGATTATCAAGGTCATCCGCCCAGAACTGCGGCGCGAGCTAAAGCGTGATCTGCGTTTGATAGGTATCATTAGCAAATCGGTTTCTATATTCAAACCCGATGTTCAAGCGGCCATCAGAAACGCTTACCACACATTCAAAGGTTCGGTCTTGCGCGAGACCGACTACCGGGCAGAGGCTGCCTTTGCCGAGCGTATGCGTCGTCGTTACCAGGGTGATCCAATCTTGGTCATCCCCAAAACATGGCGCGACATTAGTACCAGACACTTTATCGTTCAGGAAAAGTTAGAGGGCGTATGGCTGAGTGAACTGTTGGGCCAAAATCTAAAGGGTAAGTCCGCACTAGATTACGTACGCAGCCAGATTGGTAGTGACCTAGAATACCAACTACATTACCTGGGGTTTCGTAGCCTGTACGATTCGCTGAGTGGCAAAACGGTTCATGGTGATCCGCACCCTGGTAATGTAGTATTAATGGCCAACAACAAAGTGGGGTTGATAGATTTTGGCATTGTGGCCAAACCAGTTAACAATCGTCTGGCGCTACTGGAATATATAAAAGAACAGATACGTGGCCGCGAAGGCGATATTGACCTGCCCCGACTGATGCTTAGCATTGTGCGGTTTCATGCTAGCAATTTGTACCGGGCCCTAGAAAGTCTGTCGGCATATTACAAAAAACCGTTACTAGATAATCTGTATAAGTTTTTGCAGATAGAGGTAGGCAAATCGCAGACCGAGGTAGATGAATCTATGGTGCCAAATGGCCAATACAGCGATATGTTGAATAATTCTATCAACAAAGGCAATCGCTTTGGCCTGCTGCCAAAAGTGGATACGCCGGTGACTCAAAAAGCCTTTATCACACTATGGCGAACCAATGATGAACTAGGCTACCAAGATATAACGTTCAAAGTTTTTCGTGACGTAGTGCGATCTATCGAGCAAGACAATGACGTGGCCCTGTGGCGAAAAGACATGATGTCTACCGGCCAAGCCATGGAAGTGGTTAGCGAATGGCTAAACCTGGTTGCTCAAAAAGACCCAGAATTATTTGGCGGGCTAGCGCGGATATTAAACCCAGCTGCTCCTACCAAGGCCGAACAGCCAAGTACATAAACTGGACTTATCGTCTGTAACAGATACAATTAAGGCCCATCGGGGTGTGGCGCAGCCTGGTAGCGCGCACCGTTCGGGACGGTGAGGCCGGCGGTTCAAATCCGCCCACCCCGACCAAATCTTAGTTACACAAATTATCGACAAGATTCATTGTGCGACACTCCCTGGTCGACCTTATCTGTGCTAGCTTGCTTATGCTTGCCTCCAGTCCACCTTAGTCGTATAGTCAGTTCTAATGAAAATAGGCCAAGCTAGAATAGAAGTAAACGGTGGCAGCGAGATAGCCAATGCATTCTCAGAAGTTAAGCTTGGTCGTAGTTATAGGGTCGTTGTACCGAGCTTAGTCCACATAATCTACGATGAATGTGATGACGGGATAGTTAAGGAGCTGTTCACCTTTAGAACCGAACGTCCCTTGCCCAGAAGTCACAGAATTAGAATCCTAGGTAGTTGTGTCGATACAGACTGTAGTCAAATATGGCTGGCCGATCGAGACGACAAGCTAGCTACAGAATTCTTTACACCCCATGAGGGTCTAACTCTTGGTATTCGACAAATGCCTGATGTATTAACTCACCACGTAGGATGGATGGGACTTGCAGGCGAAGTTGCCGAAACTCTTGGCAGAGAAGTACAAGCCGAGCCAGAAGTAGGGCTTGTTACTAGAATATAAGCCCCCCGTACTAGCTTAGACTTCCTTTCCTCACTAGATCTTAACTTATTCAGTAGCTCGGTGGATTCCGTAGGGTTATCAATGATATACCTGAAAAGTTCGAGTAACATCCGTTTCTCTCGACCACAAACTACTTCTCTACTGTAGAATATAAGCATGCAGCGAATCATTGGCACGGCCGTTGGTAAAACGGTCCAGCAGGTAACGCGTCTAAAGAAGTCTGGTGGGCAGGCCTTGCCCGGCTGGGTGGTAGAAAAAATCACACCCAGCTACTACGGTAAGATGCTGGCTCAGTTGCCAGACGGCGTGGTAGTAATTACTGGCACCAATGGCAAGACCACTACTACCAAAATGGTTGTGGAATTATTGGCTGCTAACGGCAAGCGTGTATTGACCAACCCCACCGGTAGTAACCTGACCCGTGGCATAAATTCGATGTTAATTACTCAGGCCAACATGCGTGGCAAGTTGAAGTTTGACATTGCCGTACTAGAGTTAGACGAGGCCTACGCCCGCCGATTTGCCAAACAGGTACCTGTACGCTGGGTACTGGCACTAAATGTGACGCGTGACCAACTAGACCGTTTTGGCGAGGTAGACACGGCGGCTGGCATGATTGCCGATACCATGGCCAAGGCCAAAGAGGGAATTGTAGTAAATGCTGATGACCCACGTCTGCTACTGGCAGCCCAGAAAATCTGTGATGATAAAAATTTAAAGCTAGCCAGCTTTGGTGTGGCCGCTAAGCTGCGTCATTTTTTCCCTACCGAGAACGAGCTGGTTTCGGTAGACAAAACTAGTCAGTCGCAAACGAACAAAACGGCGGTAGATGTGGAACTAGCTGATTTTAAAGACACCCAAGCTACTTATAAAATAGATGGCCAGCAATACCATGCCAAGCTAAAGATAACTGGCCAGCATAATCTGCAAAACGCCGCGGCTGCATTAGCTTTGGCCAGGCAGTTAGTGGATGCGTCGTCAGCCAAGTTGGTGGATCAGCTAGGCCAAATCAAGCCAGCGTTTGGTAGGGGAGAAGTGTTCAAGCTGGCCAACGGGACCAGCCTGCGGATGGTGTTGGTCAAAAACCCAGCCGGGTTTAGCCAGGCCTTGGCGTCTTATTTGCCTACAAACGGCCAGGTCATGATTGCCATCAATGATAACTTGGCTGATGGCCGAGATGTGTCTTGGTTGTGGGATGTAGATTTTGGGCCACTAGCCAAAGTCAAAGTTTGGGGTACCACGGGCAGCCGGGCGGCCGATATGGCCATGCGTTTGAGCTATGACCAAGTAGATCACGGTCAAGTTCAGATGGACCAGAGCCAGGCCCTAGAGCAATTCTGCGCCCTGCCAGGTGATAAATTACTGTTTACTACCTACACCGCCATGCTGTGGTTTTACAAAACACTCAGCAAAGACGGGCCCAAATCATGAACAAAATAATCATCCTACATTTATACCCAGACGAGATGAACACCTACGGCGACCGCGGCAATGTGTTGGTGCTCAAACGCCGGGCCAAGTTGCATGGACTAGACGCGGAGGTTATTTATCACCACCCTGGCGACAAATTGCCTGCCAAGGTTGATCTAGTATTTGGTGGTGGCGGGCAAGACGCCGCCCAAGTAGACATCCAACGTGACATTTTGGCCATTGGTCCTAGGCTAAAAGAATGGGCCGATCACGGCACGCCGATGTTAATGATCTGTGGAATGTATCAGCTATTCGGTAAGCGATTTATAACAAATAAGAACGAAGAGATTAAGGGCATTGGAATTTTTGATATGGAAACTAGGGCAGGTACGCATAGGCTGATTGGCAATGTGGCGGTGGATACTGGCCGATTTGGCTTTGGCGTTCTATATGGGTTCGAGAACCACAGCGGCCAAACGGTGCTATCGGCCAGCCAAGAACCACTTGGCAAGGTACTACGTGGCAAGGGCAATAGTGATAAATCTAAGCAAGAGGGCGCAGTTACAAATAATGTCATTGGTTGCTATTTGCACGGACCAGTGTTGCCGCTTAACCCAATGCTAGCTGACTGGCTGATCTATACCTCGGCTAAGCGCAACGACCCAAACTTTAAACCCAAACGGCTTGACGACAGATTGGTAGCTATCGCTAGATTGGCCGCCCAGCGCCGGACATACTAGGCTATAATAAGTCGCATGATTTGGATGTTACTTAGCGTAGTGGTGGCTGTGATTGTGGTTTTGGTGGCTGAATGGCTGTGGTTAAAAAACAGGCTAAAGAGCGAGGCCACGCGTAAACTTATCCATGTAATGCACGGCGTGGTTATCGCCACCTGGCCATTTTTTACCAGCTATCAGTGGATCATTTTGGCCGAGCTAGCGTTTATAGCCATAGTGGCGTTTGATCATAAGTTTCATATCATTCAGGGTGCCAAAGACGTCAGCCGTATTACCTGGGGCGAGTTCATGTATCCGCTTGGCATTATTGCCGTTGCACTGATGCAACCCAATCACTGGATATTCGTGGCGGCCATATTGCATTTGGCCCTGGCCGACGCCGCCGCGGCCCTGATAGGCACACGGGCCAAGGCCAAGCTTCGCTACCGCGTGTTTGGTCAGCGCAAGTCACTGACTGGCAGCCTGGCATTTTTGGTGATCTCGGTACTAATAACCACTGTCATTGTTTACGGGACACCAGCCGGTTTGGATAGGGCCATTGGTGTGCCAGTGATTATTTTTGTGGCGTTAGTGTCTACGGTGTTAGAAAACTTTGGAGCTTACGGCACCGACAACTTGTTGGTACCGGTGTTTGTGGCCTTGGCTCTGAGCAGTATCGTTTAGACTTTTCTTTGTTTGCCACTGGTGTGGGCCCGCAGGGCGTTGAATATCACAGCCACATCTACCACCTCTTGTAGGGCGGCACCATAAACCGGGCGGAATTTGCCGGTGGCGAACACGCCCATTAGCCCTAAGCTGATAAAGATACCCATCAAAATACTCTGTTTGGCGATAAAGAACGTACGTTTGGCTATCTCTACGCTGTCGGCCACTTTGCTGACGTCGTCTAGCATGATGACCACATCGGCAGATTCGCTGGCCGCCGTAGACCCCCTGGCGCCTAGGGCGATGCCCACGTCGGCGGCTGTTAGCACCGGCGCATCATTTACGCCATCGCCTACAAAGGCCACCGGTTTGTGTTTCACATTTTGAACGGCATGGATTTTATCTACTGGCAAACATTCGGCCAACACCTCGGTAATACTTAGTTCTTTGGCTACAGCCTCGGCTGTGGTTTGATTGTCGCCGGTTACCATCAGCGTGTGGCGGATGCCAACCCGGCGCAGGCGGTCTAGCATGGATTTGGCTTCTGGTCGGACTTGGTCTGTGAAACTAATTATGCCTGCCAATTTAGCATCAATGGCCACAAAGGTAGCAGTGGTTTTGACCGATTTTTCTTGCCAGTTTTTAGGAAGTTCAATCCCCTCTTTTTTCAAAAGACTCAGTCGGCCAACCATAACTGCCTTGTTGCCCAATCGGGCCGATAGGCCCTGGCCAGCAATTTCGGTTATGTGTTTGGCCTTGGTAATTTTAATCTTTGCTATGGTGGCTTCGTCTACAATGGCTTTAGCTAGAATGTGTACCGAGCCTTGCTCTAAAGCGGCAGCGTGGGCCAGGACCTCTTTTTTATCGAACCCGTGGAATGTTTGGACTGCATCTACCACCGGTATGCCCTTGGTCAGCGTACCGGTTTTATCAAAGGCTACGGTTTCTACTTCTGCCAAACGTTCAAGTGATGACCCAGTTTTGACAATGATACCGCGCTTGGCCGATCGGCTCATGCCAGATATCAGTGCAATTGGGGCGCCTAGCAAAAGCGGGCAGGGCGTGGCCACCACAATGACTTCTAAAAATCTAATGGCGTGACCGCTAACAAACCAGGTGGTTCCAGCAATGGCAAAGGCGGCAATGGTAAACGGAATGCTGTAACGATCGGCCAGGCGTACAAATGGTGACTGCCCGGAACCAGCTGACTGTACTAGTTTGATAATTTGCTGGTACTGACTGTCCTCGGCACTGTGCAAAGCTTTGACGGTAATGGCACCCTCTACATTTACCGACCCGCTCATGGCTTGGTCGCCCACACCCTTTGCTACTGGCAGGCTTTCGCCCGTTAGGCTAGATTCATCAAAGCTGGTGTTGCCCTCTACAATTACGCAGTCTACTGGTACTAGTTCGCCGGGGTATATTAGTAGCTTGCTGCCCACGGCAACGTCTTTGACATTGATATCTATTGTCTTGCGGCCTTTTAGCAAATGGGCTTTTTTGGGCTTGCGGCTTAGCAAGTCGGTCAGTTCGGTCTTGGCTCGTTTTTCGGCATAATCTTCTAGGGCTTCGCCACCAGTCAGCATGACTACAATAATCATGCCGGCCCAATATTCACCCAAAACTACCGATGTGATTATGGCCGTAGCGGCCAGGATGTCGATGCCATATTTGCCGCTGCGCACGTCCTCTATCATGCCCCAAACTAGTGGGATGGTGTTTATGGCGGCACTGGCGCCTAGTACCAGGTGAGCCCACTTGTGCTGTTTGGTTAGTTCTAGTACCAAACCAACGATCAGACTCAATAAAACTAGGCCAAATTGGCGGTATTCCTTAAAGAAACGCGTGACTTTTTTTAGCATGTTACTCCCATTAGGTTTTAAGTGCTTGCTCTAATTATAACTTATAACAGAGATACTTTGGTATAATACAGGGGTTTTCAAGCGGGATTCGTATAACGGCTAATATATCAGTTTTCCAAACTGAGGACGGGGTTTCGACTACCCCATCCCGCACCAAGTAGAGTAATGAGACAAACCCACGGTTTTTCTTATCGCGCCGACAAAATGGAATACATTTTGGCGGGCTGCTCCTTTCCTTTCAATATCACGTATGCCCCGGTAGCTCAGTGGATAGAGCAGGACGGTTCTAACGTCAAGGTCGTAGGTTCGAATCCTGCCCGGGGTACCAATTTGTTTATGCTTATTGTGTTAGGCTCTATCTTAGAGTAACCTGAAACTATGAGAAAAAATCAAAAAGGCTTTGGTCATCTTTTAGTATTCTTATTGATATTAGTTGTTGTGGCAGTCGTTGTGTTTGCCGGGTGGCGAGTGATTAGCAAAAATAAAAGCAAAAACTCATCCTCATCAGCAATTCTAAATAGCAATGCTTCGCCGGGTGATAAAGCTATCCAGGCTGGTAAATCGCTGAGCAATAACAATTGTCAGGGTACGGGTGAGACAACCTTTACGCATTTGCCCATGAACGCCAGTGACTTTGGCATGCTAATTCCTTATGGACTTACGGTTGGTGGCCATGTTACACCAATTGACCACCAGTACTTCACGCCCGCCAATCAGAGCTCTGCCAAAGATGCCTATCCGGTGTACGCCATGGCCGATGCCAAAATTACTAACATCGAGGTTCATCCACCAGAAAATGGCAGCAATGGGCGGATCCGTCTGGTATTTACAGTATCTTGCACCTTCCTTTACTATTACGACTTAGTAACCAGTGTAGAACCGGGGATTGATGCTAGCCATTTGCCGATCAGTGTTAAGGCCGGCCAATTAATCGGTCACATTGGTGGCCAGACACTCGACTTTGCGGTCTGGAATACCAAAAAGCCGCTGACAGGCTTTATTAATCCAGCCAGCTACGACGCTGAGTCATGGAAAATTTATACAGCCGATCCATTCCCCTATTATTCATCGGCACTACGAAAAATTGTAGAGTCCAAAAATCCACGGGCCGCCAAGCCACTTGCTGGCAAGATAGATTACGACATCGACGGGAAGTTGATCGGCAACTGGTTCTTAAAGGGCAGCGGTGGTTACCATAGCCAGACCAACCAGAACAAATTCTATTGGGCGGGCCACCTGTCTATCGCGCCAGATCTATATGACCCAGCAGCTACTGTGGTTTCAGTCGGTAACTACAATGCCTGGCCAAAATCCGGGCCGAATCTTGATACTGCCACCGGTGATGGCAGTGATGCCCGGCAATACTTTGCAATAGCTGGTAGTTCTGACCCAGCCAAGGTTGACGTAAATAGCGGTATGGTGAAGCTACAGTTGGTTCAGCGTAAATACAAATCGTCACCAGACATGGATTGGAATGCAAGCAGTTACGCACGAGCGCCAAAGGCCGACAACAAGGGGCAGGTTTTAGGCACGATTCTGGTTCAGTTAGTAGATAAAGGTACTCTAAAAGTACAGGTCTTCCCGAACAAAGCCGGGAGTGTCGTTACTGGCTTTAGCTCTGGCGCCAAACTCTACACACGCTAGAAAGCTATTGTTCAGCTTACTGATAAAAAGCTAGTCTAGGCGACTGGCTTTTTTGCTGGTAATTGGGTATAATCACCTCTGTTTTATGGTGCCTGTAGCTCAGTTTGGTTAGAGCGTCGGGTTGTGGTTCCGAAGGCCGTGGGTTCAAGTCCCATCAGGCACCCCAAATAAAAAACCGGTCCTTCGACCGGCTTTTTATTTACCTAACGTTTTGTTTTAGTCTTTGTCTACACGACCGGCGAACCAGCGGTAGGCGTAGTACAGTGCGCCCAGAACCAATATGGTCACCACTACGGTGGCCCAGCTGGTCTTCTTTTTGGGGCTAGCGCTAGAGTTGCTTTTTGACTGATTGTTTGGGGTACTGGCGGTATCTTTTTTACTTTGGGTTCCAGAGGTTTTAGTCGGCGACGTTGTAGCAGCCGGACTTTGGTCGTTAGTTACCACGCCGTCTTGGTTAGTGGTACTGGCTGTATCACTAGTTGTGTCGCCAGCCACAGCAGGCTTAGCAGTGCTGGGTGTAGCCTTTTTGACCACTGGCTTAGTGGTGTCTACCTTGACGGTAGTTGTCACAGTTTTGTCTGGGTCACCATTGTCGTTGCTGGCCACTGCTTTGAACGTAAAAGTACCGTCGTTGGGTACTGTCACAGCCTGGCTCCAAGACTGACCAGATTCGCTACTAGTATCTGCAAAGCTGGCCAGTAGGGTGCTAGATCGGTACAGCTTAACATTCATGACATCGCTGGCATTCACTGATGACACACTAACAACTAGGTTGAACTTGCGGCTGTTAGATTTGTTGGCGCTGGCAGAGTAGGGGCTGGATAGCTGAACCGTCCAGTTGGCACTGACAGCACTAGCCATGGCTGGTGTCAGCAAGGCACCGATTAGGGCCAGGGCAAAAAGCAGACGCTTCATTATTTGGTTCCCTTTTGAGCCTGGCGTCTGGTCATCATGGCTAGCAATGCTGTGCCCAAGATCATCATGGCTGGCAACACAAACTGCAGTGGCTGGAATGTTGCTCCAGTATTGACTAAGGTAGATGCACCCAAAACTTGCGGTGCATAGACGGTAACCGAACTAGTGGCGAATGGTGTGCTTGGGTCGTTGGCATTGGTGCCTGTCACGTCCTGGCCATCGCACTCGGCGTCGTAACCTTTTACAAAGGCGGTGTTGGTGTAGGTACCGGGCGTAACGCTAGATTCAATTTTGGCTTGGTAGGTCAGGGTAATGACTTCGCCTGGTAGCAGGTAGTTAGAGTCAGGGCTGGTTAGATCCCACACGCCGTTGACGGGTTCGCCAGTTATGCCGGCAGCCTTTAGGTCTCCGCGAACAGATGATGTGGCTGTCCAGCTGCCACTGACGTAGTCAAAGCCGGCAGGCAATACATCGGTAACGCGAACTGGTTGGTAGTTGCTGTCTTTTTCTCGGCCGCAACAGTTACTGGTGCCGTAAACGCGTCCACTGTGCTCTACATCTGGCACCTTGACGGTGATGGTGTAGTCAACAGTTGTACCGGCTAGTACAGGATTTGGCTTGTCGTTGGATTTGTCGATAGTCATGTTTGGCTTCAAATGGTTACCGATATAGCAGTATTTGGTCTCGCCGCTCTTTAGCCAGATATTGAGATTATCTTTTTTGTGGAACTGCTGGGTCTGCCCAAAAATATTTACTGAATCTACTTGCGGGTTCTGGCAGTAAATGCCAGATTGTTCCCAGCCGTCCTTCAAGTCTTCTGACAGGTTGTATTTGCCAGGTAGCAAGTGATAGAACTTGGCGTTGCCCCAGTCGTTTGTAACCTTAGAGTTGTATTGGCTATTGCACTCATCTATGACAGATGTCTTTATCAAACCTGAGCCGAAAGAATAGCAAGTTTTGTCTAGGTTAATGGTCCAGTCTGGGAGTGCAGGTTCACCTCCATCCCAGTAACCGTTTTCGTTTTCATCGAGGAACTTGGTAACAACTACCTTGGCGTATCGAACATTTTTGAAAGTACAGGTGATGTTTTGGTCTTTGCTGACATCTAACTCTGTTATTTCTGTGCCTACGCCACTTACTTCGTTGCTGCACCAGTACGTGGAGTAGTAGTGGTACAGATTTGTGTCACCGTAGCCTGACTCGGATATGCTGTGGGTGCCAGTTGTTACCAGTACCTGCCCGGTTGAGCCGCCGTTGCCTACGTTAGATGCTTCGGCCTGGCCGTCCACATTTAGGTCAAATGTGCCGTCGTCATAGCTGGGCTTCAGGACTTTGTTGACAGTAATTGTTCCGGTGTCTCGGGTGTTAGTAAACACGCATACAATGCTATCGTTAGCGTTGACGGTCACTTTCACAGACGTATCGGCGGTTTCGGCAACCCAAGAGTCCTCTTCGCTGTCTTTGGCATAGCAGTCACTGTAGGAGACATGGTAGCCGTCTTTTTGGTGCTCACTAACAGTGTAATCGCCAGCTACTACATCGATGGCGTTACCACTGCCCGTCTGATATGAGTCTTGGCCACCAAGATCCCAATTCCAGTCGGTGGCATCAGTTTGGTCAACCTTGCCATCACCATTTGAATCAACTTTTTTGATGACAGTTATGGTGCCATGCCCTTGGTTGCCAAAGTCTTTGCCAGTTGAATCTTCGCCAATGGCTAGGTCAATGGGGTTAGGGGCGACTTTTTGAGTCCAGCCGCTTTGCATTTGTTCACTCAGGCTGTATGAGCCATCTGACAAGTCAGAGAATAGGTAGTATCCGCTAGCGTTCGTGGTAGTGGAGGTGGTGGTGTTGCCATTGTGCAGGTCAATGCCCCAGTTGGCTAGTGCAGGCTCGCCGTTGTCCCACACACCGTTGCCATTTAGGTCGTTAAACTTTTGGCCGCCAATGGAACCCAACTTGTTATTGGTAAAGGTGCAGGTCACGTTTTGGCCGCTAGCTAAAGTAATCGTTGCCGTGCTAGTTGTTACTTGCACGTTGGTGCCTTCTGAACACTTGATGCTCTTAAGCGACCAGCCAGGTACATCTTTTTCGCTGACAGAATAGCTGCCGTTGACCAGGCCAGTGAAGGCCTTGGTGTTACTGATGCTACTATCATCTACTAGGCTAAAGGCACTCAACCCGTTGCCTGCTGTTGTGAAGTCAAAACTCTGGTTGCCATCAGGATTAGCATTTTTAACTATGGTGATGCTGCCAGTTTTGCGTTGGTTGCACAGGGTAATCGCAATTGTGTCATTTGTCGGGACTATAATCGCGGTTGGAGGGTCATTACTTGCTCGCTCTCCCTTGGTACAGCTTTGGTCTTTATTATTTGTGTAGTACCAGCCAGTGAAATTGTAATCGTTGCTAGGACTTTCGTTAATACCATGGCTACTGCCGGCGTTTAGGCCACTGACGGTGTCGCCCATATTGTGTGATGTTGCGTTGGCATTGTCTAATTGCCAGGTAAAGCCGCCTTGATTACCGTCCACGTAAGTGCCGCCACCGGTGGTATCTACAGCTTTATTTACCTGGATACCACCTGTTGGCAAAGCTTTATTGCATAGAGTGATCGAGGTGGTCAGATCTTTTAATACAATAATATTGGCGGGTAAGGGCTTGCTGTAAATAGGCAGGTTACTACAGCTGTGCAGGATGTCGATGTCATAGTACCAGCCAGTAAAAGCATAGCTATCGCTGGGTGATTCGCTGACTGTGTGGCTCCCCGCAGATACGCTGGATACAGTGTCACCCATTAGGTTGTTAGTTGCCCCACCATCCAACCCCCATTTGAAATCCAAGCCGATAGCTGTACTGTCACCGCCAACATAATTGCCACTGGCGTCGTAGACTTTTTTGTGGACTTTGACCGAACCTTTAGAGCAGGAGGTGTCAATATGATTAAAGTTGTTGTCTTGGCGGTTATCAGAGTTTTGGCAGTTGTTGTTTTGGTTATCGTTGTTGTGATTGTTGTTCTCGGCATGGACTACTGGCATAAAGGCGGCCTGCAAACCAACCAAAAATATACTAGCCATCAGGCATGATACCCTCTGCATTATTTTCTTGAATCTTGTTTTTGTCATAATTTCTCCCTAGTTAGTTTGCCAAAATTAAGTAGCCTAATTGGCCCAGCGAAATCCAAATAAAAAACCGGTGGATATAGCTTTGGCCCCCACCGGCAATTGTTACTACTCTTTCAACTATTTATTTCTGTATCTAAATATGTAATAAACCCCGGCCTATTGCAACAACATTATTGTTGTCAAATTAGGTACGGCTATTTTGGGTGGTTTAGAGTTCGTGTAATACGGCAATTTTGGCACCGATTGAATTTAGCCTAGCGGCAATATCTTCGTAGCCACGATTGATGGTGTAGACATTACGCAGCATGGATGTGCCCTGGGCACCCAGCATGCCTATTAGTAGTAGGCTGGCTGGCCTAAGCGCCGGGGGCGATACTACATCGGCACGCGTGAACTTGGTGGGGCCAGTGATGTAAATGCGATGCGGGTCGGCCAGTTCGATGTTCATGCCAATCTTGGTCATTTCGGTGTAGTAGATGGCTCGGTTATCAAACATCCAGTCGTGGATGATGGTCCGACCACGGCAGACAGCAGCGATTGGCACAAAGTAGGGCAGGCTGTCGGGGTTAAGCCCTGGCCACAGGTTGGGGTGTAGTTTGTCCTGTAGGGCCACTAGCTCCCCATTGTGTTTGTGTATAGTCAGGTCGGCTAGGTTGGTCACGCCGTTTTCGGCCTTATACATAGGACTAGCATCAATCTTTAGCCCCATTTTTCGGAGCTTCAACATTTCCATGCCAATCCAATCCACCGGCACGCGTTCCACGGTTAGTTTGGAATTTGTAGCTACGGCCGCCGATATAAAGAACATGGCCTCGATAGGATCCTCGCTGGGTGCAAAGGTAACGTTCTTCTTTATGTTAGTCACGCCCTGGACAGTCAAAATACCAGACCCAAAGCCATCTATTTTGACGCCTAGCTTGCGCAAAAACAGACACAAATCTTGCACCATGTAGTCGGCGCTAGCCGCTTGGATAACTGTGGTGTCGCTAGTTCTGGCGGCGGCCATCAAGATGTTGTTGGTGACGGTGTTGCCTTGTTCGTAAAGCACTACGTGTCCGGCCGGCTTTTTCTTGACCGACACATTGTAGTGGCCAGTCTTGGCGACTACATCTACACCAAAACGTTCCAGGGCAAACAGGTGGGGTGTTACGGTACGAGTACCTAGCTTGCAACCACCGGCGTAGGGAATTTTGAAGTTACTAAATTCGTGGATCAGTGGCCCCATCAGCATTAGAACACTGCGAGTCTTTTTGGCAGCGGTGGAATTTATGGACTCCAGGTTCAGCTTAGCGGGGCGGCGGATTTCTAGGTCATTGCCGGGTAGCCAGCGGACTTTGACGCCGATACTTTCTAATACTTCGATGATACGACTGACTTCTTCTATTTTGGGGAAGGCCTTGAACCGGGTTACTCCGTGGTTTAGTAGACTAGCGCACAGCAGGGCAACGGCGGCGTTTTTGCTAGATTTTAGGGGAATCTTGCCCTTTAATTCTTGGCCACCCTCGATCCGCAGGTTTATGGAATTCTCGTTAATGCTGATCAACGGTTTGTTTAGCACGTCGCTGATCCGACCTAGGGTCTCCAGACTCAGGTTCTGATGACCGTGCTCAATACGGTTGACGGCCGACTGGCTGGTACCTAGGCGGCGAGCCATCTCGGCCTGGGTCATGCCACGTTCCTGACGCAGTTGGTAGATAAGTGAACCGATTTTTTCGTTGGTTGATTGCATAAAGCGTCATAATTATATCGCTGCTGGTATAAATTACAAGACTTGAAACATAAGCTTTTTGTGAATCAGAATTACAAGTGGACAAAACCAGCGACTGTATAGGACAATTATAGGCAAGAGGAATTTGTGACAGACGACATTATTCAAAAACTGATAGCCGATGAAGTAAAGCGTCAAAGCGACGGACTAGAGATGATTCCCAGCGAGAATCACGTATCTGGTGCCGTACTAGCTGCGCTAGGCTCTAGACTGACAGACAAATATTCCGAGGGCTATCCTGGCAAACGCTATTACGGAGGCTGCGAGATCGTAGACCAAGTAGAAAACTTGGCCCGCGACCGTGCCAAAAAACTATTCGGTGTAGACCATGCCAATGTGCAGCCGTATTCTGGCAGTCCAGCCAACCAAGCCGTTTATTTTGCCCTAGTTGACCCAGGCGACAAAGTCATGGGTATGGACTTGTACTTTGGCGGCCACCTAACCCACGGTACCAAAGCTAACTTTTCTGGCAAAACTTACGATTCCGTCACCTATCAGACCGGCAAAGACGGTCGCTTGGATTACGTGGCTATGGAAGCCATGGCTAAAAAAGAGCAACCCAAACTGATATTTGTTGGCGCCACTGCTTATCCCAGGGCTTTTGACTGGGCCGCACTCAGGTCTGTGGCCGACAGCTGCGGTGCCTTTTTGGTGGCTGATGTTTCGCACGTAGCTGGTTTGATTGTGGGCGGTGTGCACGATAGCCCAGTTGGTTTTGCAGATGTTATTACCACCACAACCCACAAGACTCTACGTGGGCCGCGGGGTGCAATCATATTATGTAACGGTCTAGAATCTACCCCGCTCAAAAAAGTAGAACGCACCAAAGAGAACTTGCCCACACTAATAGATAGGGCAGTGTTCCCGGGGTTACAGGGTGGTCCACATAACCATCAGACCGCAGCGATTGCGGTAGCTTTGGGCGAGGCCGACACCCCAGAGTTCAAGGTTTATGCCAAGCAGGTTGTAGACAATGCCCAAACGCTAGCCGATGAGCTAACCAAAAAAAGCTTTCAGCTAGTTACTGGTGGCACCGACAACCACCTACTGTTGATTGATTTATCGAACAAGGACTTGAGTGGCCAACAGGCTGAAGAAGCTCTGAGCAAAGCCGGCATTACGGTTAACAAAAACACCGTGCCGTTTGATCCAAGGTCGGCCTTTGATCCTAGCGGTATTCGTTTGGGCACACCTGCCTTAACAACTCGTGGAATGAAAAAACCGGAGATGGTGCAAATAGCCGGGTGGATAGACCAAGCACTCAACAGTCACAATGATGAAAAAACACTAAACAAGTTAAGTAACGAAATAAAAGAATTCACCAAACAGTTCCCACTACCACGTGACTAATTTGTGAGTCTACGGCGTACGCTGGCCATTAATCTTTGGATACTGACTCTGCCTAGGTCTGACAATGTAGCCACTAGGCCATTGGATTCTTCTTGGCTATCGGATTCGTTTGCTTCTGGGACTTCCCTATCTTCATCCATACCCCAAACAGACCTAGATTTGATGCTGGCTTCGCCAAATAATTCAGTTAGGTTTATGAAAGCCAGCAGTGACATCAATTGGAGTAGTTTCTGCTCAAGGCTTAGATGGTCGTCACTTACTATATCTTCCACGGAACACAGGATACTTTCATCATCTGAGTCATATTCACTCGTTACCTCATCGTAACCAAGTAGTTCTAGCGGCTTAAATAGGCCTAAACGAAAATCATTTTCTCCTCCCACTAGGAAGCTGATACTTCCGCCCAAACCTCCTTCTTGGGTCAGCTCATCAGGACTTTCTAGTAGCAACCTGATGAGACTTTCTATTGATCTAAAGTTTAGGTACATGTTCTGTCTGACGCTGACCTCGTGATCTATATCAGCTCTCGTCACCACACCAGAATTACCTACTAGTCCTGTGAACCCATCAACTGCCAATCGTATGTCGGTACGTCGCTGGTCGACTGTCAATAATTCCAAGGCCATGACTTCATAAATGGGTAGTCTAGAGTCGCCTACCAATTCGTCCCCAGGCAGACGCTCGTGATCATCATTCATAAAAAATACTATCCTTCTTTTGACAGGTATATACAACTTGAAAGTACCATAATTGTATTACAAATGTAGTTACTCCATTTACTTTGATCCAAGAATACGCGGACTAGTCTTGGGGCAAGAATTCGGGTTCTAGTTCTAGGGTTAGACCAAACTTGGCTTGTACGGCATCGGTAACTTTTTGGGCAAACTGCATTAAATCAGCCGTAGATTTGGCATGTTCGTTGACCAAAATTAAGTTTTGGTTGGGCCACTGGCCAATACCCGTTTCGTCGTCATGATAGTTGTCAAAACCGGCAATTTCTATCAATCGCCCGGCTGATAGTTTGAACCGGCCATCTGGCAATTCCCAAAACGGTCGCTGGGTCCATTTGGCATTGCTGACAGACAACTCGCTATTTTGTTCCATCAACACATCGAACTGCTCGCGTTCTACCACCGGGTTTTTAAAGAATGATCCGCAATTGGCTACTTTGCTAACATCCGGCAGTTTGGCACTGCGGATGGCGATGACAGCCAGGCGGATGGTGGCCGGGGAATGATCGGCCGGAGGGTGCTGGGCAAAGTAGGATTCGATGTCTTTATAAAAAGGTGGTTGGGCAAAGCCTTTATTTACAGAAAAGGTGATGGCGGTAATCAGAAACCGGCCTTTGTCGGTGGTTTTGAACCGGCTGTTGCGGTAGGTGAACCCACAGTCGCTGGCTCGCAAGTTAACTAACTGGCTGGTCTGGGTGTCGTAGGCCTCGACTGTGCTCATAACTTGATCTAGCTCACGGCCGTAGGCACCAATGTTTTGGACAGGTGCGGCGCCTGCCGTGCCCGGGATCAGGGACAACTGCTCTACGCCACTGTAGCCCTTGGCTACCACCTGCTCTACCACTTGGTCCCAAACTTCACCTGCCCCCACGGTAACGTAGGCAATGTCTTGGCCCTCGCCAGTCATCTGAAAGCCACGGATTTTATTGACCAACACTAGCCCGTCAAAGCCTTGATCTTTCCAAACGATGTTGGCACCGCTACCTATCATAATAATCGGCAAGTTTTGCCGTTTGGCCCAGTTTACGGCTTCTATCAATTCGTCTTTGGTGGTGACTTCTACTAGGTGTTTGGTGGTACCGCCCAGCCGCATAGTGGAGTAGTCACTCAGGGCTACGTCTTTTTGGATTTGCATGTCTAGATTATACCCCGTAGTGAGCCTTCGAGGATATCCGCTATTCACGGATATTTTAGTTTGCGTTAGCAAACTGACTCGAAGATCTACTACAGGGTATACCCTGAGTCGCTTGCGTAGCCGAGCCCCAGGGGGTAACATTTATCTGTAGTGAATAAATCCGGAGACTTTCCTTACCGTACCCTAGGCGCCACACTGCGTGGTCAACGCGTCAAACTGCGCCAAAGTTTGGCAGAGGTATCTGGCGCCGTAGAAATCGACACCAACGAACTAGCCGCTATCGAGGCTGGTAAACTGTGCCCCACAGAAGACATACTTTTGCTGTTGATTAGCCATTTTGGCCTGACTGAGCACGAGGCCACTAAGCTGTGGGAACTGGCCGACTACACCGATGCCGATTATGACATTGGCGCCAACCATCGCCCTACCGCCTCGCCCAACGACCTGCGGATTTTGTACACCGACTTAGTGCACGTCATGGTTAGCAAATACGGTGTGGTTATCAACTTTATGCAAGCCTCTCCACCGGGGAGCCGCAACTTGCTGATATCACGTGTCGGCATGAGCAAAGAACACGCCGAAACTCTGATGAAAGTTTTGCAAGACACATTGGTCAAGTCTAACGAACCAAAACAGTTAAAAGACAAATTCTAGAACTTGGGGTGTAGCAGGCGCCAAACAAATGATGGTTTTGCGATAGCCTGGCTTAGCAAAAGCGTCGAGCTGTAGGCCTTGCCACCATAGTTGAACTTTGCTGTGCCAACCTTTTGTTGGTTGGTTGCAGATGATTTGATAGGTGCCACATTAACCGTTGGCTTTATTTGGTGACCTGCCAGGTCTACCACGGTCACGTCTTGGTCGGCCACAAAGTTAATCTTGCCCTGCCAAGGCACAGTGTAATAGCCGGCTATCTGGTCACGCGCGGTGACGTTATCAATCTGTACATTTCTGCTGAACGATGCCATCACTGGACCACTGTCGTGTAGGGCGGTAGCCAAGTTTGGTGCACCCATAATCACGCCCACTAGGGTGAAGTTGCTGAACTTGCTAGAGAACAAAAAACAACCACCGGCCTCTATTGTATTGCCGGTTTTGATGCCGTTGATACCGGCCGAACCGCCCAAACTGGCATTGTAATTTTTAATCTGTCCGGCTATGGGCAAGGTAGCGGTTTTTTGACTAACAATCTTGGCTATGACTGGATTTTTCATGGCTTGGATACCCAGCAACACCAAATCTTTGGGGCTGGCTACGGTGCTGGGTGAAAACCCGCTGGCATCGGCAAAGTGGGCTTTAGTCATGCCCAGTTGTTTGGCGTAGCTGTTGGCGTAATTGGTGTAGGCCTGCATTGACCCGAAGCCCCAGTTAGCCAGCGTGGTGGCTAGATTGTTGCCCGACGCTAACAGCAGACCCTGCAAGGCCTGATATTCACTCAGGCTCACCCCGGCCCTGACAGCTACTACCGATTGATCTGAACTAGCATATTGCTGGTAGATAGCCACATCATTGGCAGTGATCGGAACGGCGGCCCCAGACTGGCCGGTTTTTATAGGGTGTTTGTTTAGAATGGCTAAGACCAACATCACTTTTGCCACGCTAGCCATCGGTTGGGCCGTTTGGCTACCGTGGGTATCAATGACTCCG
This sequence comes from Saccharimonadales bacterium (SeqCode), assembly GCA_038213615.1. Taxonomy (GTDB): domain Bacteria; phylum Patescibacteriota; class Saccharimonadia; order Saccharimonadales; family OMJO01; genus JBBQSV01. Next base: position 19,405 of record JBBQSV010000012.1, read on the forward strand.
GCTGTTGTGGCGCCCAGGGCTTGATTACCGGTGGTGGCCCAGGTTATGGCAGCCGGTTTGGAGTTAATGGGCGGTGCCAGCTGAAAGTCAGCAGTTGGTTGCAGGGCAGGTAGCGGACGCACCAGTGCCCAAACACAATAAACTACGATTAATAATGTAGCGCCAATCACAAAGGTGTATTTTTTGGGCATAATTTCTACTAGTAATCATTGCCTAAAACCTGGGTGATTACAATGGCAAAACGGTGGGCTACTTCAGATCTTTTTTGATCTGTTCGAATTCGTCTTTTTTGATTTCGCCTTTGGCGTAGCGTTCTTTAACTATGTCTACAGCTGTGGCTTTTGAGTCGGGTCTAGTATGGCCATGCAAAAGTTTGACCACTAGCACAATAATAATGGTGATAATTGCTAGGCATGCCAGCATCATGACTGGCCCCCAAGGGTGGTCTGGTCGATCCATAAGTCTTTGATGATAGGTTTGGTTGTACATAGTTAACTCCTTTTGTAATTAAACTTATGTCATGGCTTGCTGAGTTTTGGCTGTAGATGGTTTGGCCAGCTTTTTGTTCGATACTGTATACTTAGCCCAAATGCTCAAGAAATATTTAAAACACTTTGGGTTTGTAAGAACTAAATGGTTTATCGGAGTAGGCGGAGTAGTGATTGGGGCATTGCTGATATTAGTCATCCGGTTTGCCACTTACACAGTGCCAAAGCACACACATTACCACGCTAATTTTGAACTCTACATTAATGGCCATCGCGAAATGTTCAAAGCCCCTACCTACTATGAAGAAATAGCAGCTTGCACTGCGTTCGAAAAAGTAACGCCTGCCGAACGGGCCCACATGCATGATGAAGCAAATGATGTAATTCATGTTCACGACGATGCCGTGACTTGGGGGCAGTTTTTTGATAATTTGCGTTGGCCACTGGGGCCAAACTTTATCGCTACGCCAACTGGGCAAATTTATGGCGAAAAGGTCGACACCAAACTACACCTGATACTAAACGAGCAAGACTACACCGATTTGGGCGGACTAAATAACTCGGTCATCAAAGACAAGGATCGTTTGCTAATTAGTTACGGCAATGAGACTAAGGCCGACCTAGCCAAGCAGTTTAGTGGCGTGCCAAGTACGGCCGAAAAGTACGACATCACCAAAGACCCGGCTAGTTGCAGTGGCGATCAACCCACTACTATAAAAGACCGCCTAAAACACCTGTTTTAGGCCGGATTATTCGATGCCAATTTTGTGACAGTAGGCGTCTGAGTCGGCCTGGCTAATAGGGATTAGGCCTTGACTCTCTCCGCCAATATGAGGAATTGTTACAGACTTGGCTTTAATTGGTTGTGAGCAGTCATAAATCCAGCCATCAGTGTCCTGGTAGCTGGTTATGGTGCCAGCGTTAGCCGGGCCACGAGCAGTAACAACCAATACCGCAACCCCAATAGCCAAGATGGCTATGAATGCCCAGATAAGAGTGATTTTATTGGCTAACTTCATACTCCTGAACCATGCTCGATTAGTTGGTTGACCAAAGATCTATCTTGCAGCTAGTAAGGCTTTTGCTAATTTCTGGTTGACCTGGTATAAGGTCTGAAATATTAACTCCTTGTGCTGGCACTGGCTGGCCCGCAAAAGATTGGCTACCACCACCACCGTCACCACCACCCGCAGAATTAGTCGAATAGCTAAAGTTTAGATAAGTCGAGATATCTTTGGGGACAATGACTTTACCACCAGTTAGCTGCAGGTAATACTTGCCATCTTCTGTCATTTCTTGGCAAGTTGTTTGACCCACGTATTTGTAGCCCTTTAGGTCTTTAGTTACCACCGTGGCCACTACTTGGTTGCCAGTAGCTTTAAGTTTGGAAGCATCGAAAGGGTGGATGCGATTTTTTAGGTCAGGCACGCTGAATGGTATCCAGATTAATACGAACAACCCCAGTGCTATCCATGCCAAAGTCTTTAGATTTTCGGTAATTATTTTTGGTTTTTCGACTAGTAAGTACAGCAGGGCAAAGAGTCCCTGGCCAAGTAGGATAAATATGAACCAGATTATCTTGTTTTTGCGCCAAGAATCTATCAGCATTAGTACCCAAAAGATAACTCCAAATATTACGCCCAAAGCTATCAATACACCCCAAGCAATAGAGGACAGTGAAATTGATATCATGCCTAGCGGGTCGCTGGGATTCCACCAAATGTATGCGTTTACAGCCAAAACAAGTGCCAGCACGGACAGGCTGGCCAGCCTGAGGCTATTGTACTTTGACGGTTTCTTCTTTTTTGTAGCCATTTTTGACTCCTAAATTTATTGCCCTCAGTATACAGCCGAGGATAAACAATTACAACAACATAAGCGGTATGATGTGGAAGGATTCTGGAGGTTAGAATTAGATTTCTTGCTTCGCACAATCCACAAGCGGTATAAATTTAACACCAAATTTGTCCAAAACACCTACCAACTGTGTGTATATTGCGTCTCGGGCATTCTCGTTCCAGTGCCAGTCATGAAGCGGAATAACAATCTTTGGTCGGTCAGACATTGACTCTATCATTTTACAAAAGCCTACCACCGCACCCCACGGCCCGCCGTTAATTGCTGCGGCTAACACCCGTGCCCCATGTGAATCGGTCAAAGTTTGGCAGTCTCCACTAACTAAGATATCACCAAAGATGGCATAGCTTGTATGTTGTGGTTGTTCGTCGAACCAAGGTGAAAGATCGGCATGTTCTGATTCAATAAATTGAATATCTTGGTCTTTGCTGGCTGGTAGGCATTGGATCCCTAGGTCTTGCAGCTTTTCAATTGCTTGTCGAGTTCCATACCAGGTTGCATTGGGCGACGCCAGTTTAATAGCATGGGCAAAATCATCGTTCAGATGATCTGGGTGATTGTGAGTGACTAACACAGCCGATATACCAGAAAAATCGCTACTTTTTACTTTGTCATTCTTCCAACTATAAATGCCTGGGTCGACAAGGATTTTTTTGCCATCTTTTTCGATTAGCAAACAAGAGTGGGTTAGTTTGGTTACATACATGCACTAATTTTATCAAACAACACGGTTATGAACATAAGTTATTTGTGCAAGGCTATGATCTTTAATATTTTGCGTTGGTAGCCGTCGCCATCTGGAAACATGTCAATTAACGCTAGGTTATCTATGCTGATTGTTTCGCCTTTGTGTAGACGAGCGTTCTTTTGTACAGTGCAGTGGGCTTTAAAGCCGTCCCTAATATGAAGTGGATGACTAAACACTGCTCCATTTTCTAGTAGAAGGTCTACGATTTTTTCGTGTAATGCGCCAAGGCCGGTTTGACTATCAATCATAGTGACCAAGACTGGCTTATCTGGTGGTCCTAGGTTTGTATCGTCCAGCACCAGGGCATCAAAACTGGCTTGGCCAGAAATCAGGTTCGTTAATTTAGTCAGTAGATCGCCGAGTGACCAGTCGACTTCAAATAAAGTACCACCAGTAGATATATGTAGTGGCCAGTCTGCTGCTGAAAATTCATATCCTTGGTCGTGTTTCTCAAGTAGGGATACCAAAGTCCATTTTTGTGTCAATTTTTCCATAAGCAAAATTTGGTACGCCCGGACGGATTCGAACCGCCGACCCCCTGTTCCGAAGACAGGTGCTCTAATCCGCTGAGCTACGGGCGCGCACTAAAAACCAGCTTATTTTACACTTTTTAAGGTGTTTTGACCAGTATTTGCTATGCTATGTTTATGATTAAGTTTATTGCGGCAATTGATAGCAAACTGGGTTTGGCCAACGACCACGGCATACCGTGGCAGGGCAAAGTGCCAACTGACGTCGCCAACTTTCGTCAAAAAACTCTGCAGGGCACGGTCATGATGGGCTATGGCTGGTACGTGGAACAAAAGCAACCATTGCCTGATAGGCGTAATGTAGTGGCATCGTCCAAAGCAGAAACCATGCGGCCGGGGTTCGAACAAACCACCGACGCCCGCAAATTTTTACAAGATGCCAAAGATGATGTTTGGGTTGGTGGTGGTGCCGGACTGTTTGCGTCAACGTTAGACCTAGCCGATGAACTACACCTGACATTATTAGAAGGCGACTTTGACTGCACCAAATTCTTTCCGCAGTATCAAGATAAATTTGAACTAGTTGATAAGAGCGACCCCATAACCGAGAACGGTATCACTTATCATCTTACAGTCTGGCACCGCAGCTAGCGTTAGCCAGCAAAGGCTATTGTAATAGTTGATCTACGTCTGGGACTAGTTCGCGCACCCGTTCGGCGATAAGTCCGCGGTGACAATAATCTGGCGTCTGTTCTTCGCACATAATAGTTGCGTTATGCCTACACACTAGTTCGGCCAACCTAACAACTTCTAGGTAGGCGTCTGGCGTCCATAGGTGCTGCCGGTATTGAATCCTAAAATCTTCCCAAGGGATCTCTCCTCTTAGATACCCACCAACTAGGCGAGGTGGTGGTGCCAAATCTTGCCAGTGTTGGTCATACGAATCCGCAGTGATGTTTGGGTCTGGTGTTATGCCGTCATTCAGGGTGTGCCGACTCATTACAGATATTCGAAGCCCGTCGCATCTTTCGGCTGGGGCAGTTATGCATTTAGTTCTCAACATGCACTTAATAATAACAGGCAATTAGTAAGCCTGGTGCCCGGTGGCTACAGTCTTGATTGTGGCTCGGAGTAATTGTCTATCCATCTTTGGTGATGCGTTTTCGTAGAAATGTATAGTTTGCATAATGTATTTAGCAAATTTCTCAGTAGACTCGCCAAAATCTCGCGACCCGTTCACCTGGTTTGGTCCACTAACGCCAGGGCGCATTCTGCCGTAAACGTCATTCAAAAATTCCTTGGCTCTTGCTTCTGTGGCAAAGCAATCTAAAAAGTGTGAGCTAGTAAGGTGTCCGGGCATTATTGGCCGTGGCCCGATAAAGGACATGTCGCCCATCGCTACATTCCATAATCCCGGTAGCTCATCTAAAGATAGCTTCCTGATGATCCGTCCAGGGGGTGTTATGTGCGGTGCCGCATCTTTCTTTTGAGCGATCCCCGCGCTTACGTTCATAGACCTAAACTTAATCATGTCGAATTTTTCAAGGTCCCTGCCTACGCGCGGACTTCTGTATAATATCGGTCCGCCATCGTATAACTTAACAGCGGCAGCAGTAGTCAAACCTGCAACAGCAAGTGGGCCACTTATAACGGGGATTATCCCAGCCACTACCAGCAGGCCTTCGTCTAACACATGTCGACGCGCGCCACTACTTAGATACGCTTCAGAAGAAGCGTTGGGGTCGAGCTGATCCAAACTGCGTTCGATGTGATCAAGCAGTTCGTCGTGTGATAGTTCGGGATTTATCATAATTTCTACGCACTGCTGGTTACGTAGTAATCCCGGGGACAGTAAAAGAGCTGTCCGGTTTCGCTACTGGCTCCGAGTATTCCTAACCTAATGACGAATCATCAGATAGGCGACCAAATGTCAGAATACTGATCAACACCTACAGTGGTGCATGGATAATAACATAAAATAGTGATCAAGTCAATACTGGTAGTTAGTCTAAGTGATTTTTTTCACAGCCAACACCCAACCTCAAGTGATAAAACATATTCGCTAACTAATTTAATGCCAAGGAGGGGTTTATGGGATTAGCGAGTATAAGTCCAGTAGGGTTTGTTAGGAACAGGGCACACGATGCTATGGAAAGATTGAACCACCCGACTATGAGGACTGAGCAAGTGGCTAGGCTAGAACTGGTTAAGACAGAAGAAAAGATTGGGGAGCTTGCTAGTCGGTATGGTGGCCCATCCGAGCCCGCCTATCCAGAGGTCCAGGTATTTCGGTTTCCGGATCAGGCTGCAATTTTATCCCAATTTTTTGAGCCATAATTGCCTCCCCTTATAGCTAATAGACTATCGACGCTGTGATTTATCTTGCACTTCACAGTAAGAACGCAATTGTTAGAATAAATGGGGGTTCGATCACAGCTTACTCTGATTCATGTTAGGCTGAGGATATGCGTCCAGCCAAAATGGTCCAAATTTTTACAGATCGTTATCCGTTTTTTGGGCCAGCCATATGGATTTTGAGCATTCAGTATTTCATCACCCAGGTGGTCGTCGCCCATGCCTGGATCATGCACTACAGCCTAGCCAGCAATGCCATAAGCGACCTAGGCAATACGGTGTGTGGATCGTATGGCGGTAGATATGTTTGCTCACCCCTACACAGCCTGATGAATGCGTCATTTATAATGCTGGGTCTGACTATGGCCACCGGCGCTTGGTTGATATATCAAGAATTTCAAGAAAGTATCGGTAGCCTAGTAGGTTTTAGCCTAATGGCTATTGCCGGGGTTGGCACGGTTGTGGTAGGGCTGTTCCCAGAAAACACTGTTAGTAGTTTGCACATTTTTGGGGCGGCCCTGCCGTTTCTTTTGGGCAACATTGGGTTGGTTGTTCTTGGTCGAACCCTAGATTTGCCCAAGGCTCTTAGGCTCTTCACGCTCATTTCTGGAGTAGTATCGCTGGTTGCCCTAGCCCTTTTGGTTTCGCACCACTATCTTGGGATTGGCTTTGGTGGCATGGAAAGGCTCACGGCCTATCCACAAACATTGTGGTTAATCGTTTTTGGCATCTATATCTCGCACACGCACACGGCGTGGCCGAAATAGGGTTCAAGGCAGGAGTATTGTGCCTACTTTTCTAGCTTAAGAGAGTTGTTCTCGCCTGCTTCCGTATAAATGTGGCCAGTCATTGAGTGGCGTAACTTCTGGTTGGTGTGCTCGTACGCACGCCGCAACATCTTCGGCTGCGTTGGTAAAAGGTTCCCGAAGTTTTGGCAAATGTTCTGTGGCATCCCATTGAATGGCAACCCTAAGAGGTATCAATGCGTAGCCACCTACTAATGCAGCCTTGGAACGTGCAGACACGGCTGAATCATTAATCGCGCAAACCTCGGAACCTCGATCTTTGCAATCAACACAATACTCAGGCATTTTCATAACGCTATTATAGCATAATAGGTGGGATATTCAATACTTGGGGGGCTACCGTAGACGCTATCGCAACTAAAGTTCAGTTGGCGTTGGCTAGGTAGAGCATGGCTTCACCTAACTGTGTTTCGAAGTCTCCATCTAAACAAATAGTCTTTACTCCGTGTTTGTTGGCATCGCCCTCAAGCCCAACGCTATATTGGGCTATCATGGTCGCAATCTTTGGAAAGGTGGCTTCGTCTTTTGTCTTTGTAAGTATCCAATCATTTGGAGTGGTGCTTTTACGAAATCCTTCTGCGAGCTTGTTGCTATCCTTTTTGACAACCACTATGCTACGTATTTTTCCTGGGTGTTCTGAATTTAGCCTAGCCATAAGATCCGGCTCAACTTGGTAGCCTTCAATAGCATAGTCATTGCCATCGATTAGCTCTGAATTTGCAAAGGCTTCAATAGCTCCATAAACAGTACGAGCCTGTTGTCTGTAGGTGGCAATGATTTCGCTGGCTGAATGCCTGGCATACTTTTGGTCATTACTATGATACTTCATGGCACTCAGTGGAAAGTTTTCTGCAAAGTCTTGATCTGCGATGTACGGTTTAATAGCATTCTGAAGCGCATCAGCTGATACCCATGGGATACCCAGGGACTTTGATAGCAGCTTAGCTAACATCGTCTTGCCACATTTTGGGGGTCCCCCAATAAGATAGATCATTAACATACTATACCAAACAAAAACTCCTCAGTCTGAGGAGTTTAAACATAAGCGTATTGGAGGGCCAGCGTGCATGCTATAGCAACTATTCTGCAGATAAAGCAGACTAATTATAATTTAAACTCAGCTTCGACTTTTTCTTGATTTATACCATTCGTAACATTGACAAAACCTTGTTGTGTCAGTGCCTTTGCGGCTACACCTGCACGACC
>JBBQSV010000013.1:0-22756 GCA_038213615.1 Saccharimonadales bacterium (SeqCode)
TTTAGAGGCTGTGCTGGCATTAAATCCAGATCTAGTTATTTTGCATGCCGAGGCCGACGGCAACTTTGCCGAACTAGCCTCCAAGATTAAATCATCCGGGGCGCGGGTAGGCTTAGCTATTTTGCCTGATACTTCTGTAGAATCTATTGGGCCAGCTTTAGGCATAGTCAGCCATGTGTTGGTGTTCTCTGGGCGCTTGGGCCACTTTGGTGGTCAAGCAGACTTAAAATTATTGGCCAAGGTAGCGGAGTTAAAACGTCAAAAGCCAAACCTAGAAGTCGGTTGGGACGGCGGGGTTAATGATCAGAATATTGCTGATTTGGTGGCCGGTGACGTAGATGTTTTAAATGTTGGTGGGTACATCCAGCGGGCCGAAAATCCGGCTCGGGCCTATGCTAAACTTAAAGCGTTAGTAGATTAGATTAACTCCTATGGCGAAACTTAGTTTGGAAGACCTAGAACTCAAGGCTACCTTGATACGTGAAGACATTATCAAGATGCTATTAAGTGCGGGTAGTGGCCATAGCGCTGGGCCGCTGGGTTTGGCCGACATATTTGCGGCACTTTATTTTGATGTGCTAAAACACGATCCCAAAAAACCAGATTGGGATGAGCGCGACATATTATTACTGAGTAACGGTCACTGTGCCCCTGTACTGTATGCCACCATGGCCCACGCTGGTTATTTTGATCGAAAAGAACTAACTACCTTGCGTAAGTTTGGATCACGTTTGCAGGGCCACCCGGAAAGGCATCGATTGCCAGGGTTAGAAGCCACCAGCGGCCCCTTGGGTAGTGGGCTTAGCCAGGCTTGTGGCATGGCGCTAGCCATGCGTCTAGATAAAATCATGCACCGCTGGGTTTATGTGATTATGGGTGACGGCGAACTAGACGAAGGCAATGTGTGGGAAGGTGCCATGTTAGCCAGTAAATACAAACTCAGTAACATTATTGGTATCATCGATCGTAACAATATTCAGATCGATGGGCCCACCGAGATTGTCATGCCCTTAGAAGACCTGAGGGCTAAGTGGGAAGGTTTTGGCTGGCACGTTATAGAAGTGGACGGCAACAACGTAGAAGCTGTCATAGACGCCTGTGCTATGGCCAAGGCCGTAGTGTCGCAGCCAGTAGTCATTATTGCCCACACTGTTCCTGGCAAGGGCGTGGACTTCATGGAATATGATTTTCACTGGCACGGCGTGCCACCCAATGCCGAAGAAGCCAAGAAAGCCTTGCACGAGCTGCGAACCCTGCAAGGCAAAATTGAAAGTGAGCACCAATAATGGCTGACTTGTTCTTGGTTAAAGACATTCACTCCGCCAAGTTAGTAGTGGAACCAATGAAAAAGGGTTATGGGCGTGGCCTGGTAGAGGCCGGTAAGCGTTTTGATAATGTAGTGGCAGCCTCATCTGATGTTACTGGCTCTACTGGCACCGATGCGTTTGCCCAGACCTTTCCAGAGCGTTTTTTCGAGGTCGGCATCGCCGAACAGAACCTGGCCGCCGTTGGTTCGGGGTTGGCGGCTATGGGCAAGATACCGTTCATTGCGGCTTACGGAGCCTTTAACCCAGGACGCAACTGGGAACAGATCAAAACTACCATTGCTATCAATAATCGCCCCGTCAAAATTGTGGCTACTCACGTTGGCGTGTCAGATGCCCCCGATGGTGCCACCCACCAGATGCTAGAAGACATTGCCCTGATGCGGGTCATGCCCAACATGACAGTCATCGCTCCGGTAGACAGCAATGAGGCAGCTAAGGCTACCATTGCTTTGGCGCAGACTAAATCTCCTGGCTACATTCGCATAGCCCGTGACGATACGCCAATAATCACAAGTGATAAAACTCCGTTTGAAATCGGTCAGGCATACGTATACGACTCTGGCAGCGACCTGACAATTATCAGTACTGGCCGGATGACTTACCATGCACTGCTGGCTGCCGAAAAGTTGTATAAACAGGGCATCGATGCCGAAGTGATTCATGTGCCGACCATCAAGCCGCTAGATCAAGCCACTATTCTAAAGAGTGTCCGAAAAACTGGCGCCGTAGTAACTGCCGAAGAAGCCCAGGCTGCCGGTGGGCTAGGCGGAGCAGTAGCCGAACTGCTGGCCGGTGAGCATCCCGTGCCTATCAAACGTGTGGGTGTGGCCGACAGGTTTGGCGAATCTGGCCAGCCCGAGCAATTGTTTAAAGCACTAGGCCTGACTGCCGATCACCTAGTGCTGGCGGCGCATAGCGTGCATGATCTTAAAAAATCCTAGTGGCTAAATACGCGCTTCTTTAGCAGTACAAATCTGATCAGTAGTGTCAGTACATGCAAAGCCGCAATCTCTACCAAGAACCCCTCTAGACCGTATTTAAAGGCACCGGCCTTGGGCCACAGTTGTGTGGCCTGATAGTAAAGACCACCGGCGTAAGGAGCCAATGGCTTGACCATGCCGTTTATATAAAATATCAAGAATATGATGGTAGCTACCCGCATGGCGGTCCGTGACACAAACGTTTTTAAGGGCACTGTGGTGTCCACACCCTTGGGGTGGATGTATTTTTCTAAGGCCAAGTCGTTGCTCAGTTCGCTAGAAAAATTGATGACCGTCCAAATAACAACGTAGGCCAACAAACCCACCAGGGCCCAAAATATTGCCACTACCGCAGATCGGCCCACCCCGTCACCCAAAAAACGGGTTACCAAGTTGCTGATAGAATCCAATATGGATGTGCCTAGGTTTAAATTGCCGGGGGTATACAAAAAGTTACGGATTGCAGCGGCATTACTAGCCACCAGGGTGATAGCTGATAAAACGGTATAGAATATTAACTCTGTACCAGAAGGCAAAAGCCAGATTATCGCTTGTTTTAATTTGTCTTGGTTAGCCATGAATCTGTCTCAACTTTCCCCGCCGCTAAGTGAGGCTGTGATTGGCGAGTGACCTGGGGCTGTTGTCGTGAGGAAACGTATCTTTAGATACGTTGACGATTGAAACGGCTGCAGGTTGCCGATAATCACGGTCGAAGCGGGTAGGGTAAGTTGGGATAGGTTCATAAGCGTTTGGTCTAATTATATGCTATGATTCTAACCATAAGCAACGTTATTTATATCTATTAAATGGGCCTCACGATCAAACAAATCCGACAAAATTGTGAAAAGGCACGGGCGGCAATGGCTCGGGCCCGGGCGGAGCATTTTGCCCTGGGCGCGTTTAACTTAGACAATCAGGAAACGCTCAAGGCTGTTATGAAGGCCGCGGCGGCCAAAAAAGCGCCAGTTTTGGTAGAGGTCAGCCACGGCGAAGTTGTGGCTTTGGGGCTAGATAACATCCGTGATATGGTGGATAACTACAAATCTGAGTATGGTACCGAGGTCTACATAAATCTTGATCACAGCCCCAGCGTAGAGGCCGCCCTAGACGCCATAGAAACTGGTTACGAGTTTATACATATTGACATATCCAAAGAGAAGCACGATGCTACTCTGGAAGAAATCATCGCAGAGACAAAAAAAGTTGTACAGTACGCTCGGCTAACTGGCGCTATGGTAGAGAGCGAGCCCCACTATTTTGGCGGGGACTCCAATGTTTTTACTGAGGCATTCGATTATGATGAAATTAAAAAGACCTTTAGCACACCAGATGGTGCCAAATCTTTTGTTGAAGCTACCGGGATAGACACCTACGCCGCCGCCATTGGCAATCTGCACGGCCAGTATCCAGTACCAAAAATGCTAGACCTAGAATTGCTCAAACAAGTTCGGGCTGCTATAGATTGTAATATTAGCTTGCATGGTGGCAGTGGTACGCCCGGACATTACTTTGTTGATGCCGTTCAGATTGGGGTTAGTAAGATCAATATTAACACCGATATGAGGGTGGCATATCGTAAGACTCTAGAAAAAGTTTTGGCCGATAACCCCAGTGAGTTTGCAGTGGTTAAGCTGATGGATAAAGTGGTAGAAGCGGTACAAGCGGTGGTGGAAGAAAAAATAGATATGTTTAATTCGGCCGGAAAAGCTATAGTTTAGGTATGAATGGTGGGCCAGACAGTCAAATAGACGTGCTCAGCGTGGGCGATGTAGTCACCGACGCGTTTATAAAGTTGTTGGATAATGAAGAAAAAGTTATCCATGAAAAAAATGGTGATCAGTTTCTGGCCATTCCGTTTGGTACAAAGATTCCATTTGATCATGCTCAGGTAATTGCTGGGGTTGGTAACGCCGCCAATGCGGCTGTGGCCTTTGCCCGGCTGGGCCTAAAAAGTGGCATGGTGGCTAACGTCGGTGGCGATCAGTATGGTCGGGATATGATTATGGCACTAGATAAAGGCAAGGTTGATACGCGGTTTGTGCATATTAATCCGGGCAAGATCAGCAATTATCATTACGTGCTTTGGTACAAAGAAGAGCGCACCATCCTGATCAAGCACGAAGAGTACAAATATCATTGGCCCCACCCACGACCCCACGAAGTACCGAGGTGGATCTATTTTAGTTCTATTAGCAAAAACGCCATGGAGTTTCATGATCATCTGGCCGATTGGCTAGATCGCAACCCAAATGTCAAACTAGCTTTCCAACCTGGTACGTTCCAGATGGAGGCCGGAGTGCACCGACTGAAGCGTATTTACGAACACGCCGAGGTATTGCTACTAAACCGCGAGGAAGCTGCCAATGTTACTGGTGGCGATCATGGCAACGTTCATGAATTACTACAAAAGATGCATAATTTAGGCGCTAAGATTGCCGTACTGACTGATGGGCCAAAGGGCGCCTACGCCAGCGACGGTGTAAATTGCTTCAAGATGCCTTCTTACCCAGACCCCGCTCCTCCATTTGAACGCACCGGTGCTGGTGATGCCTTTTCATCTACCTTTGTGGCTGCTCTAATGCATGGCAGTAACATAGAGGGTGCACTGCAGTGGGCACCAATAAATTCCATGAGTGTGGTTCAGAAAGTTGGGGCCCAAGGGGGGCTGCTAGCCCAGTCTGAGTTACTAGAGTTTCTAAAAAAGGCGCCCGCTCACTATAAGCCAGAACGGTTTTAGGCATGACAAAAGTTATTGCTAATTTATTGGGTGAAGGCGACGCCGAATTTTCTAGATTGATCAATAGGCTAGAGAGCCTGACTGGCTTACCAGGTGAGGATCTAAAACTGACCAGTGATATCGCTGCCAAAGTCCGCTTGGTACGACGACAGTTAGATTTAGGTGACACCACTAAATCAAAAGAGGTTTACCAGGCTTTGCAACATACGCTGGCCCTACACGATAGTTTTTTGGCCAAAAAACTGCACATAGCCAAGGCTAGCGAAGCGCCTGAACAGATCAAACGGCTAGTCGCTCGGCTAAAGATCAACAAGAAAGTGTGGGTTTTGCGGGGTAGCGTGGCCAAACGGATGATGCAAGAAAATCCACCAAAAAAGCTGATGAAGCAGTTAAAGCACCGTTCGGCCGAATCAATGCTAAAGCACGAAGATATTGGTGAACTTTTTGCCGGCATGCACTATTTGGAGTCAGAGGCTTGGCTACAGACTTTTGCCAAAGGGTTCAAAAAGCTTGGCCCTAGTGACTTCGAAAGCCGTGAGCTAAAAGTCGTTGTTTTGAGTGGCAAACCGTGGTCAGGTTTAAGTAAGAGCCGAACATCCCCAAAGCGCCACAGTGTATTGGCGGTCAGTGAACTAGGTATCGTGGCTTTGTCGCCACTGCCAGACAAACACTTGCCTGGCATCACCACTACCTTATTGGCCATAGTGCTGGGCTACATAAACGAGCTACGATCTAATAGTGCGGCTATTAAGCTCCACCAGATGAGTGCCGGTTTTGGCAAAAAATTAATTGACGTATTAAACGGCGATCCTATGGTGATGGCATCTATGGCCGGCCAAGAGCTGGGGTGGCCCACACTTTACCGGCACTTTGGCCGGGTTGGCGTGGGCGCGCAGTCGATTTTTGATCCTCATCTGCATAGCGAAGATTTTGAACCAGTTAATGTCGAGGACGTGCTGTACCATCTAGAACCAGCCCTAAAGTTCTGGCACCAACTAGAATACGTCGGAGTAGAGGCCAAAGATGGACCGATTAGCTTTAACCTGTTAGATAATTGCTTAAATTACTTAAATGACTTGCCGTATAAACAAAGAACCTACCGACACATGCAAGCGGCCCTGTATGATGAGCTGCTACTAAAGTATCTCTCTCAACCAAAGTTGCGTAGTAATGTGGCCGATCAAGTTGAGCAGAGTTTGGTAAAATCAAGCGTAACGATAACGGTGGGCGACTAATGAACTACACCATTTGCGTTTCTGGTGCGGCCGCTGGCCGGACAGTCAAATGGGACCGCGAAATGGCCGAGCGGCTGGGGGTGGCCATCGCTAAATCGGGGCACGTGATAACCACCGGTGCCACTGTGGGCTTGCCATACTACGCCGCCAAATCGGCCAAAGATAATGGGGGTTTAAGCATTGGCTTCTCACCGGCGGCCAGTTTGCGCGAGCACGTACTGAAATACCGATTGCCAATTGGCATGTATGACTTTGTGAACTTCACTGGCGCACACTACGTGGGGCGTGATGTGCACTTGGTAACGTCCAGCGATGCACTGATCTCTATTGGCGGTAGGTTTGGTACTTTGAACGAATTCACTATCGCCCTAGAGGCCCGCATGCCCATAGGTATTTTGGTAGGAAGTGGCGGCGCATCAGACGTCATCCCAGAGCTACTGACCCAGCTAGAACCCATCAACACCGACATGATAATTATGGACGAGAACCCAGAACAATTGGTAAAGCTTATTGTAGAGAAACTAGATAAAGAGTATAAAGATATTAATACAAAAGCTTTAAAAGCCCAGTGGTATCTGGACGATAAAATGGGAGGGCAGCATGGTTAAGAAAACAAATAACAACGGCTTCAGCGCGGTAGAGGGACTGCTTATATTAGTAATCGTGGGTATCGCGGGTTTTGTAGGTTGGTTTGTCTGGCACAGCCAGCGCGCGATAAATGACACTCAGAACGCCACAGTTCAGGGGCAGGGCACCATCGTTAAAACTTCTAAAGAGGTAACGGGCAATAAAGTTACGACCGTAGTTGACCCAACAGCTAGCTGGGTAAGCTATACGGATATAGTCGGTAAATTCAGCTTAAAGTATCCTCCGTCATGGGTTAAAGCGAGCAACCCATCACTTTGCAGCCCTGGAATATTCCTTTTTGGTCCGTCAAAAGCTACGGTCGGCGCATGTGGTTCAGAAAACTTTGGCGAGGTCTTTATAACATCCGTTGATGGTGATCATAGGAGTGACTCTGAGCTGAGCACTGGTTACCAAAAGCTGGTAAAGACCGATGTTACGGTTAGCCAGGTAGTTGGCAAAAAAGAAAGTGGGACTACGCATAACCAGCAGGGGATGGGAGCATTTCCTGACGGCGTGAAAGAAGTAAGGTATATATTTTACACTGGTGGCAGAACGTACGTAGTCGGCTATGACCAACATGCAGCCATGCCAGACGTGTTAAGTGATTTCAATCTAATTGTAACCAAGACACTCAAGTTCCAGTAAGCTTGCTACAATTAGTAGATGCCCAAATTTGAGTTAAAAAGTCCCTACAAACCACTGGGCGATCAGCCTAGCGCCATTGCCCAATTGACCGATGGGCTGATTAAGGGTGTCAAAGAACAGACGCTACTGGGCGTCACTGGTTCGGGCAAGACCTTTACCATGGCCAACCTGATCCAGAATGTTCAGCGGCCCACACTAGTTCTGAGCCACAACAAAACCTTGGCAGCCCAGCTGTACAGTGAGTTCAAACAGTTTTTCCCCAACAATGCCGTGCACTACTTTGTGAGTTACTTTGATTATTACCAGCCAGAGGCCTACATTCCGCGTAGTGATACCTACATAGAAAAAGACAGCCAAATAAATGAAGAGATCGATCGTCTCAGGCACGCTGCTACCGACGCTCTGTTGACCAGACGCGACGTAATAATTGTGGCTAGCGTCAGCTGTATTTATGGTATTGGGTCGGTAGAAGATTACGGGGCGCTGGCGGTTAGCGTCAAAAAGGGTGAACGTCGAGTGCGTGATAAACTAATGCGCCAGCTAACCGACATTCAATATCAGCGTAATGACATAGATTTTCACCGTGGTGTTTTTAGAGTACGCGGTGATGTGGTGGATGTATTCCCGGCCGGTGAAGAAGTGGCCTATCGACTAGAGCTATTCGGTGACGTGGTAGATCGAATCACCAAACTTGATCCGCTAACTGGCGAGATCTTGGCCAGTCTAGACGAGGTCAAAATATTCCCCAGTAGTCACTACGTCACGCCAGGGGACAAGTTAAAGGGTGCTTTGGGCCAAATCCGTAATGAGCTAGATGATAGGCTGAGGTTGTTTAACAAAAACGGCCAACTGTTAGAAGCTCAACGCCTTCAACAGCGGACCAACTTTGACCTAGAAATGATGGAAGAAACCGGCTTTGTAAAAGGTATCGAAAACTACAGTCGCTATCTGACAAATCGTGAGCCCGGCGAACAGCCTGCCACGTTGTTAGACTACTTTCCGGATGATTACTTGATGCTGATAGACGAATCGCACATGACCATCCCCCAAGTTCGGGGCATGTACAACGGCGATAGGGCGCGCAAAGAAGTCTTGGTAGAACACGGCTTTAGACTGCCAAGTGCCCTGGACAACCGGCCACTGACATTCACCGAATTTGAAAAGCACTTAAATCAGACAGTTTATGTTAGTGCCACACCGGCCGAGTATGAGCTGAGCCGTAGCCCCAAACCCGCCCAGCAGGTTATTCGTCCTACTGGGTTACTGGACCCCAAGATTGAAGTTAGGCCGGTAGATAATCAGGTCGATGACCTAATAGCAGAAATTCGGGCTACAGTCGCCAAGCGCCAGCGAGTGCTGGTGACTACTCTGACTAAACGTATGTCAGAAGACTTAACGGATTATCTGAAAGAACTGGATATCAAGGTCACCTACCTGCATAGCGATGTCGACACCCTAGACAGGACTGACATTTTGCGTGATTTGCGGCTGGGGGTTTACGACGTAGTTGTAGGCATCAACCTGCTACGCGAGGGGCTGGACTTGCCAGAAGTCAGTCTGGTGGCCATCCTAGATGCTGACAAAGAGGGCTTCTTGCGTAGCGAACAAGCCTTGATTCAGACAGTGGGCCGCGCCGCTCGACACGTAGAGGGCCGGGTAATTATGTATGCCGATCACGAAACAGGCAGTATGAAACGAACCATTGACGAGACTAATCGTCGCCGCAAAATTCAGGAAGCCCACAATACCAAGCACGGCATCACAGCTACGGGTATCAGCAAATCAGTAGAAAAGGGTATGCGGCCCGACTTTCCAGAAGAAGCCAAAAAAGCCAAACTAGACCTCAAAAAAATCCCCAAAGATGAGTATGGCCATCTAATCAAAGACCTAACTTCGCAAATGGATCTGGCCGCCGCTAACCTGGAATTTGAAAAAGCTGCCGAGCTGCGCGACATAATCGAAGACATCAAAAAAAAGCTTTAGCGCCTGTTAAGTGATTTATCTCTTTGTGTATCAGCGAGTCCGACCAAAAGCGTAGCCCAGAGAGCGCCCTGTACATAGTTAGCGGTTACCGCGGCTTTTATTCTGGATTGTTCTCGACTTACGACACTTAGCGCACCACCTGGGAACCTTCTGACAGCATCACTAATCCTGAAAGTATGATCAACTGCTGTTTGTATGGTATCTAGGACTAAGCTTTGAGCTGTAAAAGCTAGACTAGGCACGCGCTGATCGAGGCCTGGCAGAGGTGTTACTGTAGCCTCTGGGTCGGTATATTCGAACCGTCCAGGGGTAGCTTCGACTAGTGTTTCACGAGGGGCAATCATATGATAATGCTTACATTTAAAATAATAGTGCTCTTAAATGTTTAATTTGTAAACGGCTTTATGATTTACAGGTAGAATTGTTAAGCGCTTAAGGATATAATTGGATGTAATGGAAGCGCCAAAGCATTTGGGTATGCAATATTGGTATGAAGTGTACCTGCTTCGTGATGATTATAACCAGGAAGCCTGGCAGGCTACTTTATTGGGTGTTTCTCAACACTTAGGCGCACTTACTCGTTGGCGGCTGATCATCACTATCCGAGACAGTACAGTCAGATATTTCATAGGGGTTAACAAAGACGTTGGCTTGCTCTCTAGTAATCTAGAAGGCATAGTTTTGCGCCCAGTTAATGCGGAGTCTATCGAATTGCCCAGGCCTCTGGGAAGACAGCGGTTTGTTCAGTTTGTGGGCGGTGGTTCTATTTTGGACTTGCGCGAGAAGTACTTGGTTAAAAAGTCATCTGATTTGACACATATCATGTTCACGATCCGTTGCCTGAACCCCACAAAAGCCAGGGTCAAAATCAAGCTGTACTTCAAAAACGCCGCTGGTTTCTACAAACTTGGTAAAAAGTCGCTCTTTTTCTTGCCCTCTCATCTGTTAGCCATAGATTTTGTTAAAAACTCCAAATATTTGCGGCGCAAACAGCCCATTTATCTAGATATTCAAAAAGCCATGCATGTTTTACAGAGCGAAAACATGAACGCGGTGTTTGAAATCGACACCTTTCCATACTTGCCCAAAAACTCGTTCTTACCACTTACGGCTTATGACTTTGAAAAACACAGCTTTATTATCGGGGCTAGTGGTAGTGGTAAGTCTAAATTGATTAGTCTGATTATTGACCGGATCAATCGTACTTCTACATTGAAGCAAAATATAAAAGTCATCGTCATCGACCCGCATGCCGCGCTTGAGGCTGATCTGAAGGATATACCAGAATCTACCGTCATCAGGTTCAAAGACGGCGAAGAATCAACCGAGCTGTTTGCTGGCGCTGGGACCGATGTTTCGGCCGCTACTGAGCTGACCGGGACGCTGTTTAAGTCACTGTTGGCCGACCAACACAACCCCAAGGTAGAACGCATGCTGCGCTTTACTTTGTATGTACTAATGACTGCCCAAGCCATGAACCTAGACAATCTAAAGCGCTTTGTTACGGATGTAGAGTTTAGAAACCAGGTACTTGACCATGTAAAGGGCCATGTACCGGCCAACATCACCCAGTTTTTTGGCGGCGACTTCAACGAAATCCGAACTAAATATTAAAACGAGGCCATCTTGCCCATAGTCTCGCTGGTAGACGAGATGCAGCTGCAGCCAGCCCTAGTCGGTAACGACGAACATGCTCAATCATTAAGCAAGCTGATAAACGACAATTTCTTAACAGTCTTTTCGCTAAACAAAGTCAGCATGGGCGAAAAGGTGGTTAAAACCGTGGCCGGATTACTGATTCAGCAAATATTCTTGCTGGCTCAGGCTAGAGCCTTTGGCCAAAAAGTGATTTTGATCGTGGACGAAGTTTCTGTAGTACAGAACCCGGCCCTGGCTGCTATTTTGGCCGAGGCCCGAAAGTATAACTTGTTTGTATTCCTAACCCAGCAATACTTTGGCCAGATAGAAAAGCCGTTGCAGGAGGCCATATTCACCAACGTTTATAACTACTACGTGTTTAGAGTGTCAGAAGAAGATGCTCGAGCTATAGAGGGCAACCTAACCATAGAAATCCCCAAAGAGATTTTATACGAGGAAAAGGAAAAGGGGCTCAAAGAAAGTGATGTTCGCGTACGCATGCTAACTAGCCTGAACTCCCGTGAATGTTTGCTGAGGCTGAGTGGTGGAGGCCAGATAATGCCCGGAATCAAGGCTCGAACACTCGACGTTGCCACCAGTACAGAAAGACCACCTGAATTATCTGAGTACAAACAACCAGACACACCACCAGAGCCCGCTGGGCCAGAGAAGTTTGTAGAAAGACCTGCCAAAGAACACGCCGCCATGGCTCCGGGCTTACGGCCGGGGGAAGTGTTGCCAGCAGCTACGCCCGGTGCCCCCGCAGCTGTGTCTCATCAGCCAGCAACTACTACGGTAGCCGCTCAACCTGTTACTCCCACGGTTGACTTATCAAAATTACAGAGTCTGACCGTAGGGGCTACAACAGAAGTTGTTAATCAGCCTAGCTTTCAAGCTAGGCCGATAAGTAGTTTGGCAGATTTACTGTCGAGTCAATCGTCAAGCAGGAAGAAAATAACCTAAGACCGGAGGGTGTGATGGATGAAGCAGCAGCAAAAGCAATAATCGATAAGATAGTGGGCCAAGTATTTGGCTATCAGAATCCTTTAACACTCGAACAATTCATGACTAAATTTGCATTCGATGTTAAATTACCTCAACAGGTTTTTGATAGTGAGACAAATGAGCCAACGTGGGCATCGTCAACTAACCCTTCAAAGTTCATAACTTTCAAGAACACTCTTGAGAAACCAGAGAATTTTTGGGAGCGACCTAAAAGACCAATTAGCTCCATCCAAGATATCCTGTCTTTTTGGAACGAAACAAATCCCATGGCTACCGAACGTTACCTAGATTCATTAAATGTTGGTGAATCAGATAATGTGAGACGCTCAGAAAATGTATTCCGTTCTCAAGACATAGAAGATTCCAAGAACATAATCTTCTGTGACACAATCCTGTACGGAGCAGAATTCCTAGCCGCTAGTCAGCGTTCGGGCACATCAAATTTTTGTATACGGCTAGAAGATAGTGGCGAATGTTCTAACAGTTTTAGTGTGTCGTGGAGTACAAAGATAGTTAATTCCTTGTTTATACAAGACTGCGCTAATATGCAAGACTGTATGTTTTGTTCTCACATGAATAGTAAACAATACTGGATAGCCAACATGCCGTTCGAGGAGGCCGAATATAAAAAGATCCGTGAAATGGTGGTCCGCTGGATACTAACAAGTTAGATATGGCTGACTTCAAAACCGATCAACACGAATTAGAAAAAAAGATCATCCATGCAGTATTTGGCGACATCAAGGTGCCAGTGACTTCATTTAGGAACAAGTATTTATCGGACATAATCTTACCAAAGAAAGTCAGCAGTTTTTTGACAGGCAAAGATACTTGGACATCTACTCCGAGTGCGGATGTTTTTGTGTCTCAGGACGAGGCAATAAAGCAGAGCGCAGCACACGACTGGATGTACCCAAAAGAAGACATTACTTCACTAGATCAGCTCATAGGGCTAGTAAAACGTTCTGATTTTATGCAGGCTGGTCGAGCTTTCGATGCTGAGGAAGTTTATGAGTCTGATGACGTGGGCAAAAGCCACCATGTTTACCGTAGCCAGAATGTCATTAACTCAAGCCACATCAGTAGTTGTAATTGGATTTGGGATGCCGAGTATCTATTTGGCTGTATGAGGTCTGGGGCTTCCACTTTTTGCATTGGCATGATCGAAGGAGTTAATTGCTCAAACAGTTATCGGATACTGGGTTCGCATAATATTGTAAGTAGCTACATGATTAAAAACAGTTACGATCTTCAGGATTGCTTGCTCTGTTCGCATATTCAACACAAACAGTACTGCATAGCTAATATGCAGTATTCAAAAGAAGAATACTTCGAACTAAAAGAAAAAATTTTGGGCTGGATGTTCAATGGGTAGCCAAAAGCATGGCTTCCTAGATCTATTTGGTGCCACTAGCACAGCTGTTCTGGTTGTTGACAAGCAGAAGTGTTACATGGATACGCATACTTTGGAAAGTCGTGGTCGGACTGTGGATAGCTATTTTTCGCTCAGGTTCAAGGCCCTAGAAGATTTTATAGAGTATAGCCGCCAACTGAATGTCCCTGTCGTCTGGACGCAGATGATTGAAGACATTGAGCTATCTCCTGTGCCAATTCGCCAGAAGATCAAGCTTGGTTACAATAAACAGCTATCTGATGCGCCCAAGTTTCGTCCGGGTAGTGAAGAGTTTGGATTCGCAGGTGACGTTCTACCACTACAAACCGAACGGGTATTTGTAAAGAATCATTATGACGCCTTCGCTGATCCCGAACTCGGGGAATATCTGAGTAGTCTTGGGATAAAGGCCGTGGTGATCATTGGAGGATTCGCGTCTAGGTGTGTCCTGGCTACTACGGTTGGCGCCAACAATCACGACTTGCATGTACTGGTACTCAAGGACCTTGTGCTCAGCCCTGAAAAGTTCGAGCCCGAGCTTCCCTCAACCCTTTCGATCATTGATGGCATTTTGGGATATGTTTGCGAATCATCTGACCTTGAGGAAAACTGGCGTAGTTAATCTGTTATAATTACTTGAAATGGCAAAACTTAGCAAGGAAGATGTTTTAAAGCTCGCTCAATTATCTAGACTGCATCTAAGTGATGATGAGGTGGAGCGTTACCAAAAAGAGATCGAAGCAATACTAGGCTACGTAGAACAATTGCAAGGACTGGATCTATCCGACGTTGAACCAACCGTGCAAGTCACAGGACTAAAAAATGTTATGCGATCCGATGAGGTCAAAGATTACGGTGCCAGTAGCGCAAAGTTGCTAAAGAATGCCCCGGCTACCGAGCAAGGTCATTTTAAGGTTAAAAGGATGCTGCAGTGAGTCAGTGGCCATCAATAGTTGACATCGCCAAGCAAGTGCAATCAGGAACAGTGACTGCCACCAACATGGTAGACAAAGCCCTGAAGACTATTGATCAGAAACAAGAGTTCAATGCTGTGATTGCCACGGTTGAGGATCGTGCCAAAGATCGTGCCAAAGAGATAGATTCCCAAATAAAGTCTGGCAAAAAAGTGGGTCGCTTGGCCGGGGTGCCGTTTATAGCCAAAGACAACTTTTTGACTTTTGGCAGCCAAACCACAGCGGCTAGCAACATTCTAAAAGGATTTGAGGCACCTTATCAGGCTACGGCCATCGAGCGGCTGGAGGCCGAGGGCGCCATTTGTGTAGCCAAGGCTAACCTGGATGCCTTTGCCCATGGCGCCAGCACCGAGAACAGCGACTTTATGATTACTAAGAACCCGCACGATCCCAAACGTGTACCCGGGGGGTCTTCGGGCGGCTCTGCAGCAGCAGTGATTCTAGACATGGCGCCATTTGCAGTTGGTACAGATACCGGCGGGTCAATCCGTCAGCCAGCCAGTTTTTGTGGCGCCGTGGGCTACAAACCAACCTATGGCCTAGTGTCACGTAGCGGCGTGGTTGCCATGGTTAGCAGTACCGACACCATTGGTCCGCTAACGCGTAATGTAGAAGACGCCGCCTTGGTGCTAGATGTTATGGCTGGTAAAGATGACATGGACAGCACTACCATTGAGCGCAATCCAGACGGCTACCAAGAACTATCAGCCAATCTAAAAGGCAAAAAAGTGGGTGTTATCAAAGAGTACATGGGTGAAGGCCTGGACAGTTCCGTCAAAGCAGTTATCAAAGATGCCGTAGCTAAGCTAAAAGCAGCCGGGGCTGACGTAAAAGAAGTTAGCCTGCCGTCGTTGCCGCTTAGCCTGGCCTGCTACTACATAATTGCCCCAGCCGAGATCAGCAGTAATTTGAGCCGCTACGATGGCCAGCACTACGGTTTTAGCCATAAACAAGCCAGCAATTTAGAAGAAAGCTACAACTGGTCACGGAGTGAAGGTTTTGGCAAAGAAGCCAAGCGCCGAATTATGATTGGTGCCTACGTGCTGAGCAGTGGTTACTACGATGCCTATTACAAAAAAGCCCAGCAGCTAAGAACCAAAATTATTACTGAATTTAACAAAGCTTTTGATGACTGTGATTTTTTGGTAGGCCCAGTAGCCCCAACTGTAGCCTTTGAGATTGGTCAAAATAGTGAGGATCCACTGCAGATGTATCTGCAAGATATTATGACGGTGGGTGTTAGCCTGGCCGGCTTGCCGGCTATTTCAATTCCGGCGGGTGCCAGCAATGGTTTGCCTGTTGGGCTACAATTGATAGCGCCCCAAAAGGCCGATAAACAGTTGCTGAGTTTGGCCAAGGCGGCCGAGGGAGTTTTATGAGTATAACTTTGATTGTAATTTTGGTTGCCATTGCATTGGCCACTATTGTGGTGGCAGCTGTCGTGTTTAAGCGCTTGCCCAAAAAAATCAATAAATCTAAATTCGTACATGACTGGCGTGAGATACAAGGTTTGTGCCGTGATAAATCGCGCTGGATAGAAGCCCTAGCTCATGCCGATGAGTTACTCTACAAGGCCCTACGGCGTCGCAAGTTCAAGGGCAAAAGCATGGGCGAAAAGTTAGTTTCGGCCCAAAGACTATTCTCTAACAATGACTCGGTTTGGACCGCGCACAACTTGCATAAACGCTTGGTGGCTAAACCTGGCAGTCGCTTGCAAGAAGGTACTGTTAAGAAAGCCCTGGTTGCTTACCGACAAGCCTTAATCGATCTAGGAGCCCTACCCAATGGCAAGCCAAACATCTAGTCAGCTTCAGCCCACTATTGGCATAGAATGCCATGTGCAGCTAAAGACCAAGACCAAATTGTTTTCGGCTGTCGGGAACGATGCCCGAGACGCCAAGCCGAATACTCTAATCAGCCACATAGATCTTGGTATGCCAGGCGCCCTACCAGTTTTAAACGAAAAAGCTGTGGAGTACGCCGTTAGGGCTGGATTTGCTCTGGGCGTAGAGCCGCAAAAATATAGCTATTTTGAGCGAAAACACTACTTTTACCCAGACCTGCCCAAGGGCTACCAGATTACTCAGCTGAGCCATGCGATCATTGTTGGCGGACAAGTAGCTATAGATGTAGATGGTCAAACTACAAAAGTACGCATCAACCGCGTACAAATGGAAGAAGATGCCGGTAAAAGCACTCACCCGGCTGGCAAAGATCACAGTCTAGTTGATTTGAACCGCGCCGGTACGCCACTGTTAGAGATTGTTAGTGAGCCAGATATGCACTCTGCCACCCAGGCCAAAGCCTTTGCCAAGGAGCTTTACCTGTTAATGCGCTACGCAGATGTCAGCGATGCCAATATGTTCTACGGCAACATGCGCTTTGATGTAAACGTCAGCTTGGGTGCAGGCAGTAAGCTAGGTACCAGGACAGAGACAAAGAACCTGAATAGTTTTCGGGCCGTTGAAAAAGCTGTGGAGTACGAAGTCAAACGTCAAACCGAAGTGCTGGAAAAGGGCGGTGAAGTCATACAGGAAACTCGTGGTTGGGACGACGCCAAGCAAAAGACCTTTAGCCAGCGGACCAAAGAAGAGGCACATGATTATCGCTACATGCCAGAGCCAGACCTCCCACCCATAGAACTCGACGACGAATACATTGATGATATCAAGAAATCGATGCCAGTCATGCCAGGCGAATGGCGTCAGCACCTAGTGGCAGTTGGTCTGGATAACTCTGCAATTGAAACATTACTAGATGGTGAGATTGAAAATGTAGGCATCAGTTATTTACCTGCTATCAAGGCCAACATCGAGGATAAGGAGTTAGCCAAATTTCTGGCAAACTGGTTCGTTAATATCATGATTCCGCTGGTAAAAGAGGGTAAATTTAAACTTGGACAAGACCAGCACTTGAAACTTGAGGTTATGCTTTACGATCTAATCAAAACGAATAAACTGAGTTCTACCAACGCTAAAGCCTTGTTCGTTCATTTAGCGGGATCAACAGAACTTCCAGATGACATTGAAGCTTATGCGCACGATAAGGGTTATATACAGGAGTCAGACGAGGACGCTATAGCCGAAGTCGTAAAGCAAGTACTAGCACAAAATGCTCAGGCGGCCGAAGATGTTAAAAATGGTGAGATGAAGGCTATAGGCTTCTTGGTCGGGCAGGTTATGAAAACCAGCAAAGGCCAGGCCAACCCAGAGTTAGCCCAAAAGCTAATCAAACAACAATTGGGCTTGTAAATTGTTCTAACGTTTGTTGTATAATGGTTACAGTATGATGGTGAGCGAACAAATTTTGGTAGTTTTTTTGTCGGTAGCTTTAGCCGTATTCTTGATTTTGGGTATTTGGCTACTAGTAGTCCTAATTAAAGTCTCTAACCATATTAAACACATTACCGAAAAGGCCGAAGAAATTGCCAGCAAGGCCGAAAACATTACAACTTTCTTTGAAAAAAAGGCTGGGGCTATGGCCTTTGGTAAACTGATTTCAAATATTGCCGATACAGTATTTAAAAAGGAAAAAAAGTAATGCAAAAGAGAACCAAGCAACTCGCAATTGGTACAGTGTTTGCAGCGGTTGGCGGATACCTAGCCGGCGTGTTAACTGCCCCCAAAAGCGGCAAGCAGACGCGCAAGCAGATTAAGGATAAAGCCATCAAAGCCAGGTCTGATGCCGAAAAACAGCTAAAATCCTTACATAGCGATCTAGACAAAGCTATTACCCAGGCAAAAAATAGTGGTGATAAGCTAAAGTCCAAGGCCGGAGTTGAGTTTAAACAGGCGTTAGCCAAAGCTACTGCAGCCAAAAACAAAGCCCGCCAGATATTATCTTCTATTCACGAAGGTGAAGGTGATGACCAGGATTTGCAAGAAGCAATCAAAGAAGTAAACGGTGCTGTAACCCATCTAAAGAAGTTTGTTACTAAAAAGGCAAACAACGTTAAAGCGGCCGCAAAATAAGCTGTTGTAATAAAAATGATCGTCCAAAAGCGCCAGATCAATTAAAATAAAGACAAACAATAAGAGGGAAGTAAATGGCCAAGTCTAGTTTAAGTTCTAGCCAGTATGTGCATTTGCACAATCATACGCAGTACAGCCTATTGGATGGCCTGACAAAAATCCCGGCGCTTATCGATTATGTAAAACAGGCCGGCATGCAAGCCGTGGCCATGACAGATCATGGCACACTGTCTGGCGCCATTGAATTTTATAAAGAAGCCAACGACAAAGGGATCAAGCCGATAATCGGGATGGAAACTTATGTAGCTATGCGTGGCCACACCGACCGCGATCCATCAAAAGACAAAAATAACTTTCATCTCATTTTGCTAGCTATGAATAACATCGGCTACCAAAATCTTTTGCGGCTTAGCACAATCGCTAATCTAGAGGGGTTCTACTACAAACCACGCGTCGATCATGACCTACTAAAAAAATATAACGAAGGCCTAATTGTACTAAGCGGCTGTATCGGGGGCGAAGTTGGTGATGCCTTGCGGCAAGATCAATACGAAAAAGCCAAGCAGGTAGCCAGCTGGTATAAATCAGTTTTTGGTGATCGCTATTACATAGAAGTACAAGATCACGGACACCCAAAACACCCCAGTGCCTGGAAAGAACAGGTAGAAGTAACCGAAAAGGCCTTTAAACTGGCCAAAGATCTAGATATTAAACCAGTTTTGACTTGTGATGCTCACTATTTGAAACATGAGGACCAAGAGGCCCACGAGATTTTACTTTGTGTGCAAACAGGATCTTTCTTGGCAGACACCAAAAGGATGAGCTTAAAAGACTTTGATTTGCATGTCACCGACCCCCAGGAACTAATCGTCCGGTGGGGGAAAGAACATCCCGAAGTGATAACCAATACTCGTCAAATTGCGGACCGCTGTCAGGTAGACATAAAACTGGGCGAGATCATGATCCCCAAGTTCCCAGTTCCGGCTAAAGAGAGCGAGCAAAGCTATTTGGAAAAGTTAGTCTACCGGGGTCTGGCTTGGCGTTACGGGGGTGTTGATAGTCAAGCATCTGACAAGCTGAGCGTGACTGACGCCAAGAAAACTCTTAGTAAAGACGTATTAGAGCGTGTTAAGTACGAGCTAGGCGTGATCGACAGCATGGGGTTCAATGGCTACTTTTTGATAATTTGGGACTTTATAAAATGGGGCAAAGATTCAGAAATTGTGTTCGGACCAGGTCGTGGGTCAGCTGCTGGGTCGATAGTGTCCTACGCGCTAAGGATTACCGAGCTGGATCCACTAGCCTACAACCTACTGTTTGAGCGTTTTTTGAACCCCGAGCGCATATCTATGCCAGATATTGATGTCGATATTCAGGATAACCGTCGGGATGAAGTTATCCAGTATTGCGTGGACAAATATGGAGCAGATAGGGTTGCCAATATTGTCACCTTTGGCCGGATGGCAGCCAGAAATGCGGTCCGGGATGTTTCTCGGGTGCTCCAAGTCCCTTACGCCGAGGCCGACCGACTGGCCAAAATGATTCCGCCACCCATCCAGGGACGGCACATTCTGCTAGAAACCTCCATGAAGGATAATGTTGATCTAAAAAAAGAGTATGACAGCGGTGGTGATGCCAAAAGAGTGTTTGATCTGGCCGTTCAGCTAGAAGGTACAGTTCGTAGCCATGGAGTGCACGCCGCTGGAGTGGTGATAGCCCCCGACGACATTGTTAAGTTTGTGCCGCTAGAAAAAGCCCAAAAGGGCGTCATAGCCACGCAGTACCCTATGGGGCCCATAGAAGACCTGGGATTACTCAAAATGGACTTCTTGGGACTGTCCAACCTGACTATTATTAAGAACGCCCTAAGGATCGTTAAACGGGTTTATAAAAAAGACATAGATATCAACAAAATATCACTAGACGATAAAAAGACCTTCAAGCTTTTACAGAATGGTGACACTACTGGGGTGTTCCAGTTTGAATCATCCGGTATGAAGCGCTACCTTAAAGAGCTCCAACCAACTGTTTTTGACGATCTGATTGCCATGGGTGCCTTGTATCGTCCGGGTCCGTTGACAGCTGGCTTGACCGATAGATTCATTGCCCGAAAAAATGGCAAAGAAGAAGTTGCTTTTGATCATGACCTTATGATTCCAGCGCTCAAAGACACCTACGGTGTGATGGTTTATCAGGAACAGTTTATGCAGATTGTTCGTGACATGTGTGGCTTTACTGGTGGTGAATCAGACACTTTGCGTAAGGCCGTGGGCAAGAAAAAACGTGACCTAATGGCCAAAATGAAAGGCCAAGTGATCGACGGGGCCATCAAAAACAAAGTTGATAAATCAATTGCAGAAAAATTTTGGAAGGACTTAGAGGGTTTCGCAGATTACGCCTTTAACAAATCGCATGCCGCCTGCTACGGCATGATTTCCCTGCAGACTGCCTATTTGAAAGCCAATTATCCATCGGCCTTTATGTCGGCATTGATGACCAGTGATTATGATGACACCGACCGGCTGGCTATAGAGATTAGCGAGTGTCAGCACATGGGCATCGAGGTCTTGCCGCCAGATGTCAACGAATCGTTCCTAGAGTTTGCAGTAGTACCAGAAACTGGGCAAATCCGCTTTGGCCTGGCGGCAATTAAAAACGTCGGTACCGCAGCGGTAGAGGAAATACTCAGGGCCAGAGATGTCCAGCCGTTTGCCAGTCTAGAAGATTTCTTTGGTCGAGTCAGTGTGCGTACGGTTAACCGCAAGGCACTAGAGAGTCTAATCAAATCGGGTGGGTTTGATCGCTTTGGTGAGCGCGATACTCTGCTACACAACCTAGATACCATGTTGGCCTATGCAAATCGCTTGCAGAAGCAAATAGCTAGTGGTCAGACTGACCTGTTTGGCGACAGTCTGCCGGCTGCCAAATCCAAACTAGATCTTCGCAGCCCGGACGAGCGAATCAACAAGCACGAACAGCTGCTGTGGGAAAGAGAGCTACTAGGTATTTATCTGAGCCACAGTCCGCTAGACTCGTTCGCTAACATTTTGTCAGAAGAGTGTCTGAGTATTGATAGAGTGGTCCGCGAGCTTGAGGGTAAGACGGTGAGTGTCGGTGGTGTGGTGCTAGATTTACGCGAAATTACTACAAAGAATGGCCAAAAGATGGCTTTCGTTAAATTGGGTGACCAGAGTGGCGAAATAGAGCTGATACTTTTTCCTAGTGTTTACCAAAAAACTCTGGGCGTACTAGACAAAGATAAAATTGTAATAGCCAAAGGTCGCATCGATGCCAAGGGTCGTGACGGTTCTGGTGGAGATCCTAAAATAATGGTAGATGACGCCAGAGAAATCACTCACGAACAGGCCGTGGCCTATCAGCCTACTGGTAAAACTCCCAAGGCACCCAAAGCCAAAGTAACAAAGCCTAAATTATCGACGTCAGTTGGAGAGGAGCCAGCGGTAACTAAGCAGCTAGATAAACGTCTGTATATTCGGATCGAACGCGGTGATGACCACCAGCTTTTATCTAACATTAAAAGCGAACTAGATGGTAACAATGGCATGACTGAAGTGATCTTGATCCTGGGCCCTGATCAGTCAAAGCAGCCCATACGACTACCCAATAGAGTGGAACTAAGTGATGACCTGCTAGTTAAGTTCAGGTCAATCGCCGGCGAAGCCAACGTTAAATTGCACTAGCGTATAAAACCTACGGTGTGCGACAAAATAAAGCCGCACAGCACTAGGCAGAATAGTCCAAAGTCAAATAGTGGGTGTCGGGCTAAAGTCTTTTGGCTCCGTTTGATGAAATGCCTGAGGTCTAGACTATGTCGAAGCAGTAGCGCTACAACGCTAGCACCGCTGATCAAACCAACTACAAAGCCCAGCCACGGCATTCTGCCACCAGTTATATTCTGTACTTGACTGACTGCTAGTGTGGCAGGCTGTGACGACAATGGGTGGTCGCTAGAGACGGCTTGCTTAGAAGCAGACTTAGATTTAGTCGTTGCCTGTGGCTTCACAGGCGCGGGAACGGTGGCGACTTTGGCGGGACTAGAGCTATTGTTGGCTTCGGCCCCCAGTACGCTAGGTTCGCCGTACATGGCCACTACAACAGTCTCGGGACCAGAGTTATTAAAGTCAGAAGAGTTAGCAATGCCAAAACCGACTTCGGTGTATGCGTTATCTAGCAAATTGGCGCGGTGTGAGGCACTGTTCATCCAGCCTGTGATTGTATC
>JBBQSV010000014.1:0-21123 GCA_038213615.1 Saccharimonadales bacterium (SeqCode)
TAGGCAAAGTTATCCGGGCTCAACACCGAATATCGCAGCTCTTTGCCCTCTTTGGTCTCTAGCTCGGCAATGTAGTTCGTAAGCTTGGACTGGTTAATATCACCAACTATAAGTATGTCCGTACCACTGCTGTCATCGCGGGTGAACTGGCCAGTAAACACTGCTAGCTCTACATTACCGATGGCTTTTAGCGGTTCGTCCTCTTTGGCAACGGTCAATTTAGCTGAGGTAGCCGACTTTTTTTGTCCTGAACCGAATATCTGTGACAAGGGTTGGTAGTATTCGTATTTCTGGTCAACCTCGTAATACAGACGATTATTATTAGTCTCTGAAGAGATAAGACCTGTGCTGAGTAAGTTGGCTAGCTCACGACGGACAGAGTTAATCTGCTCATCTATCTTGCGGGTGATTTCACGCACGTAAAACGACCTGTTGGGGTTGCCATAAAAAAGCTGTAGCAATTTAACCCTAGTCTTTGACCCAAACAATTGCTCAATCATGATGGCATTGTATCAGAATATTAGTCAGTTGCTAAAGATAAGTGTTCAGCTCGTTACTCAAGAAGTCAGTAGCTTTTTTGTCGTCATCAAACCAGTGTATATTTTTGTTACGCTTGAACCAGGTGCGTTGCTTTTTAACTAGCCTTAACGAACTAGCTACGATGGCTTCTTTGACCTCCTCTATCGATTTATCTCCTGCAAAGTATGGTTTGAACTCACGGTAGCCAATGCCCTTCATGGGTTCAACTTCCCAGCCATAACGCAAAGATAGGTTTTTGACCTCTTGCTCCAAACCACTGTTTAGCATGGTAGTGACTCTATCAGTGATCCGTTTTTTAAGTTCTAGCGGTTCGACATCCATCCCGATAAGTACACTACCGGCTCTTAGCCCAGACTTAGCTGGCCTCTGGCCACCAGACTCCAGCAGACGGATCAGCCTGCGCTTGTTCCTTGTGTCTATGCCGCTGATATCAATAGATCGCACGTTTATGTCAGACATCAATTGGCTAATACTCATCTGGTTTAGTCTGGCTCTGGCATCTGCCTCGCCTGCTGGCAAAAATGTATAGTCAAATATAACACTATCTACATATAATCCAGCACCTCCGACTATTATTGGTAGTCTACTTCTACTTTCTATATCATTTATGATATCTAATGCTAACCTTTTAAACTCCACGACACTAAAACCATCCTGTGGTTCCGCTACGTCTAACAGATGATGCTTGATGCTGGCCTGTTCTGCTTTGGTGGGTTTGGCTGTACCTATATCGAAACCCTTGTAAACAGTCCACGAATCAGCGCAGATTACCTCGCCATTAAACTTTTTGGCAACCTTGATAGCAAGAGCTGTTTTGCCAGAAGCAGTCGGACCCAGAATAACAACTAGTGGGTTTGGCTTGGCGACCATAACAAGCTTTCTACATCCACCTGAAAATCATTTACTTTGATACCTTCAACCTCAATAGCCTGTTGGTGGCCAGCCTTACCACCCGGATAGCCGCTAGCCAGCCCACCCTGTTTGTTGACTACCCTTTGCCAAGGTAAATCAGCTGGGCATAACTTTCCTTGTGCCATGCGGCTGGCTGAGCGTGCCAATTCTTGTCGAGCAACGGAACGAGCCGTAGCTGCACTACGGTGAAGTGAGTCAGCGGAGACAAAATCGGTACGATCGGCCGGCAAATCTGCAGGTTGCTTGTGGAGCAGGCAAGCAGGCAGATTGGCGCATGGTGCAAGGTGAGCAATCTGCCCTACCTCCCAGGCGGCCCAAGCGGCACCCGCCAAGGCTGCCAACTGCCCATAGGTCATTACCTTGCCTTTAGGAATTTGGGCTACTAAAGCAAAAACTCGCTCTTTAAATTCTGCATCTACTCTACTCATGGCTTAGAAAGAGCTTTTGTGAACTCGGCCTTTGGCCTCGTGCGCTACCGTACTTAGAAAATCTTCAACACTAGCTGGCTGGCTGTCGTCTAATACCGTCATATCTTTGCGAACTCTGGGCTTGAGCT
Organism: Saccharimonadales bacterium (SeqCode); assembly: GCA_038213615.1. Classification (GTDB taxonomy): domain Bacteria; phylum Patescibacteriota; class Saccharimonadia; order Saccharimonadales; family OMJO01; genus JBBQSV01. The sequence continues at coordinate 2,009 of JBBQSV010000014.1, forward strand.
TACCAGACTTGATCTCTTCTGGGCCGATCACTACTGTGTAGGGTACTTTCATTAACTCGGCGGCCCGGATCTTCTTGCCAACGGTGTCATTGGAGTTATCAATAGATAATCTAAGCCCCAGCTTTCTAGCCTTGGCTGCAAAACCTTCGGCATACTCGACTGTAGTGTCCTCTTGGTTGATTGTTATAACTCTAACCTGTTCCGGAGCCAGCCATATTGGGAAGCGCCCAGCAGTATGTTCTATATAAACGCTCAAGAATCTTTCAAACGAACCTAGTAATGCCTTATGAATCATGACCGGTTGCTGGTCTTTGCCATTAGCGTCGGTGTAGGTTATGCCAAAGCGCTGTGGCTGGACAAAGTCTAATTGTTCAGTGGCACACTGCCATTCCCTGCCTATGGCGTCAGTAACCATGATGTCGATTTTGGGACCGTAAAAGGCCGCTTCGCCCTCGGCTACGAAATACTCAACATCCAGTTTTTTGGTCACGGCTTCTATAGTTTCTTGAGCCATCTCCCAAAGCTTGGGGTCACCCAAGTATTTGTCTGAGTCATCCCTAAAAGACAATCGAGCCCGGAACTTCATATCCAATACCGAATACATGTCCTTGATCATGCCCATTATGGTCGCAAACTCGGCTTCTATCTGATCTAATCGACAAAAAACGTGGGCATCATCTATGGATATAGAGCGGACCCTAGATAATCCATTGAGTTCACCCTTTTTCTCATCCCGGTACTGCATGGTCGACTCCATGTAGCGAATTGGTAATTCTTTGTAACTCCGGGGTCTGGATGCGTATATCTGTATGTGGTGTGGGCAGTTCATGGGCTTTAGTACAAACTGGTCAGAAGACTCCTGGCTTTTTACCAAAAACAGCTGCCCACCAAACTTATCCCAGTGACCAGACTTCTCATATAGCTCGCGCTTAGTTATATGGGGTATAGTCACCTTTTCAAAACCGTTATTACGCTGGAGTTCCTCAGAAAATCCTAGTAGTTCATCCCGCAGAGTAGTACCCCGTGGAGTAAATAATGGCAAGCCCGAGCCCACTAATTCAGAAAAGACAAACAGGTCAAGTTCCTGGCCAAGCTTTCTATGATCACGCGCCTTGGCTTCTTCTAGCATCTTGAGGTGTTGGTCTAGTTCTTTTTGGCTAGCAAAGGCTACCCCGTAGATACGCTGCATCTGAGCATTCTTTTCATTACCCCGCCAATAGGCTCCGGACACGCGCATCAGCTTGAACACCCCTACCTTGCCAGTACTAACCACATGGGGACCCCTGCAAAGATCTGTAAAGTCCCCGTTAGTATAAAAAGACACCTTGTCTACCTTGCCGCCAGATTTGGCTTCTAGGCCCAGCTCGGCGCTATCTAGGTCTTTAGCCACGGTAGTGCCAGCTCGCTTTAGGTCATTTAGAAGCTCTAGTTTATAGGGCTGCTGGGCCTGCTTGGCCCAATCAATAGCCTTGTCTATGCTGATTTCTGATTTTTCGAACTTGTCATCAGCCTTTATAACCTTGGCCATTTCTTTTTCTATGGTCGCAAAATCTTCATCCGATAGCTTCTTTTTACCTAGGTCGATATCATAATAAAAGCCGTTTTCGACCACTGGGCCAACGCCTAGCTTGGCCTCTGGCCACAACTTCATGATAGCCGTGGCCATAATGTGAGCCAGGCTGTGCCGCATTGCGTGTAGGTTGTCGGTTATATCAGACACTCTGAACTCCCTTTTGAACTATCATATCATCTCTAGTGGGGGTAATGAAAATGCGCCTCAAATGTTCTCGCAAGACATTCGAAGCGCACTACTGGTAGGTAAAAAATACCTCTCAAAACTTCACCGTACGTAGTATCTTAGCATACTAATACTATCCGGCTAGCACTTTAGTATTGTTTTATTTACATCTGCGGTGTGGATTTACTTATACCCTGTTAATTGCTATGATTTACCAGTAAACGGGCAATTAGCTCATCTGGCTAGAGCGCCACATTGACGTTGTGGAGGTGACAGGTTCGACTCCTGTATTGCCCACCAGTACTCACCTTTTTGGGTGAGTTTTTATTTTGGCCCAGATGCCCTCAAACCGCTTATTCTTATCTGTTAAAGCTATTGACTACAATTACACTATGTGTTAGCATAACCAGGTTAAACGGGAGGCGCTCTATTTGAGTACCAACATTAACGCGCTTGATAACTTCAAGCTGTTTTACGAGGAACTGGGCGCCTCATCCAAATCGGCAAATCGAATCCGGCGCATCAAGGCTCTGTCGGCTACCAAGTAGCCAAAGAACCCCCTGCGAGACCCCTGGCAACAGGGGTCTTTTGTATTTCTAAACCCCCAGATCAACCAGCCGAGTATCCGGCAAAGCCGAAATTCTGACTGACTTCTCTGCCTACTAGGCGATTTTCTCTTGTGGTGCTCGCTACAATGTACGCCAGTACACCTTGCTGTGCTCCTCAGAGATAAACCGCATATTAGGCTAGGGTCTGGAGGTTTATCCGCAGCCTAAGGCCTAGTTTTCCACTTGGTTTTTTTATAGCGTAATGTCAATATGTAGTCATGGTATGTATCTATTGTGGCAGTAACACCGGTGTGGTCAACTCTCGGCGCCAAAATAAACAAAACACCACCTGGCGACGGCGTAAATGTAAGTCTTGTGGGGCGCTGTTTACCTCTAGAGAAAGTCTGGATTTAGCAGCATCCCTGATGGTCACAGATACTACAAGCCATTTAGAGCCGTTCTGGCGGGATAAACTACTGATTAGCCTCTATGACAGCCTAAAACACCGAAAAACAGCTACGCAAGACGCTAGCGCACTCTGTGATACTGTTTGTGGCTTGGTCTTGGCCCGTGTGCAACATGCTAAGTTATCAACTGATCAGATTAATACATTGGTTCTAGAGGTGCTACAACGTTTTGATAACGCTGCCGCTACCCACTACCAAGCATTCCACCAACTATAGTTTCTTTTTGTTACCCTCTGTGACGACGGCCTTATCCGTTAGGTCGAACTTGCCCAGGTACCGGCCGAATATGAGCCGCGTCTGGGAATTTATGGCAGCAAAGGAGCTGAACGCGATAGTAGTGAACGGTAGATATACCCACTGAATGACCATAAAAAACGACCGGTGTGCCTTGTAGCGTTTGGGCTTGGGTGGCAAGGTCTTCCAGCTAAAGAACAGGGTCACAAATATCCCAGCCAAAGCAACAGTCTGTATGCGGCTAACAATCACCGGTAACTGATTAGCTGCAAAGCTGTTGGGGTTTAGCAATATCGGCACAAATGCCGAAAAAGCCAAGATCAGGGGTGCCACCGCCCAGGTAACATGACCCTCTAGTAGTCGTAAAAACTTGAATAACAGATCCCGCTTGGGCACCTTGTTTTTACTAAAGAAGCCTTTTTCTGCCACAAAGGCCACGTCTGATGCGCCCCAGGCCCAACGGCGAATCTGTATAAACTGAGCTTTGAGGGTCTTTAGGTAGTTGGTTGACAGTACGGCATCTTGATAGATGGGCAAAAATACTGGGTAGACCTGGTGCTTGCCCTCGAAACGGAAGTAGGTTCGCCAGAACTGATGGCCGTCTTCTACCACCGTGCGTACGCTCCAAAAGTCAGTATCTATCAGTGCATCCATGGTCTGGGCATGAGCCGAAAAATTGCGCAACATGTGAGTGCGCAAACCCTGTATGGTCATCCAAAACGAGTTACCGGTGGCAATGACCCGCATGGGGGCCGGGGCGTCCCAGATATTGTTGGTGTACATCGGTATAGGCTGGTAAGAAACGTACTTGGGCTCCTCTGTTAGGCAGTACAGATAACTGACCGAGCTAAAGTAGTACGGGTGTGGGCGGTTATCAGAGTCCAGAGTAGTCACTATCACCTTGGCTGGATCAATTTTTTGCTCAGCCAAATATTTTTGTAAATTACGTCCAGCGGCGGTGATGTTACCGCCCTTGCCAATGATCTCGCCCGGCTGGTCAATGTGTTTGTTGGCTACAGCGTACTTAAACTTGCCTTTGTAGTCCTGGATTAACTGCTCTGCCCTAGCCTGTACCTCTGGGCCACCACGCTGTTCGTAGGCAATCATCAAAATCATCTTTTGGGTGTCGTAGTGCGAATCGATGACAGCCTGGATAGTTGGCTCTAACACCTCTCGGCTTTCGTTCCAGGTTGCAATAATTACAGCATGTATGACGTCCCCCGACTTCACCACTCCCTGCCTGGTGGCCAAACGCGCCACATTGGTGGCGTGCCACTTGGGAGCTGCTGCCTGGGCTTGCTGATTGTCTAAATCCCGTAACATGTCGTTCCAGGGTAACTTCTGATGCAGAGTGAGGTATCTGTAGCCTTGGACTGCCCTGACATCTAGGGCCAGTGCTTTAACAAACCAGATCAACAGATAGTCAATAACAAAGATCACTGCCAACAAAGGGTTAATTAGGGTCAGGATAAACGGCAGTGCCAAGATAGACCAACTGAGTAGCCCCGGTAGCATCTCAAAAAACCGGTACCGTCTGTTGCGATCCGGTACCAGAGGTATCTCTATGTCTGTCATAGCTAACGCACAATCAGTAAGGAGTTGCTGACTACCAGGGCCAGGATGATCAACAGTAGTGTCATGGCCAGAATAGCCAACGAGAAGTGGCGGCGTATACCGTAAACCTTGATGGATAGCAGAATGTTAAAGGCCAGCTGGAAAAAGGCAAAGAATATAAACGCCAGTATGCCCAGGCTGTTGCCGTGTTTGAACACATTGGCTTTATTTGTAGGTCGGTAACTAACTACATAAACAATAGATTTATCAGCATTCAGGCGCAGCAGTACCCAGATACTGACCACCACCGCAAAGAAAGCATCGGCTGTCAGCAAAAGTAGCACCAAGCGATCATGAAAATACTTTTTGGGGACTGTCATAAATTTACCTAATTATACCCTATCTGTGTGGTGCGGGTAGAGAGAATCGAACTCTCGTTTCGACCTTGGGAAGGTCGCATATTAACCACTATACGATACCCGCATGGAGCCGTCGACCAGAATCGAACTGGTGACCTACTCTTTACGAAAGAGTCGCTCTACCAACTGAGCTACGACGGCACGTATCAGGGGTAATTATAGCAAGACTTTAGGCAATTACTGATTAAAGTGAACCCGCATCAGTTGCCGACCCACTTCTTGGGCGTTATGGCGTATAAGCGTTCGTTTGATAGCTTTGTCATTAGTGTCCTGGGTGGTGATATCGCTGGCTACTAGATCAGCCCCGATTAGTTTAGCCTTTATATCTTTGAATCGGCCCGCATCATTGCCTACCGGGAACTCTCCGTCTGCTGCATACTTTTGTAACAACGCCCGGCTGGGAGATTTATCATTGAACAAAATGAAATCTAGCTGATTATTACCTACGTAGCGCTCAATGGCCTTGGCATAATCTACTACGTGCCAGCCGTCTGTTTGGCCAGGTTTAGTAACTAGGTTGCTGATCATTATTTTTGTAGCCCTGGACTTAGCAAAAGCCTGCTTCATACCGTCGACAGCCAGGGCTGGCAGCAATGATCCGTACAAATTACCGGGGGCAATTATCAGTAGGTCAGCTTGTAAAATCGCCACCTTGGCCACAGGATTCAGGCCAGCTTTTGGTTTGAGCTCTAGCCATGCATCTTTGTGAGTTATTTGGGTGTGGGCGATTGCATGTTCGCCCTCCATAACTTTGTCGCCATCGTGCAGCACCAGAACATGATTGGTCAGGGTAACCGGCACCACCTGGCCAGTAACCTGTAGCAGATTGCTGGCCACGCGCAGGGCAGATTCAAATTCTCCATAATGGTTCTCTAGTCCGGCGATTATGATATTGCCCAACGAATGCCCGGCCAGTGAACCCTGGCCACCAAAGCGAATACTAAATAGATCCCTGACCTCTTGCAGATTACTCAGCGCTACCAAACATTGCCGAATATCGCCCGGCGGCAAAACCCCCAGTTCGTCCCTAAGCGTGCCCGTAGAGCCCCCATCATCACTCATGTTTACAATAGCTGTGACATTGGGTGTCAGGTGTTTTAACTCCTGTAGCAACGTAAAGCTACCAGTACCACCCCCGATAACTACGATTCTAGGTGAGGTTGGTCTTTTTGTTGGCTTTGTCATGAATTAAATATACCAGACCGCCAGCGTACGTTTATCTAACGTTGATTTTTACCCCTGTAACTGATATGATCCATGGTGTCAAAACGCGGGCTCGTAGTGAAGTGGTTATCACGCCTCCCTGTCACGGAGGAGATCGCCGGTTCAAATCCGGTCGAGCCCGCCATTTTGTGACAACACGTATAATGTCACGCATGGATATGGATGAATTTCAGCAAGCGCCCTAAAGTCGGTGGCTATCACCGATAAAAATGTGGCTGCCCTGGCCCACCGGACTCTTGGCTTAACAGGCGAAGCTGGTGTGGTGGCTAATCAGGTAGAAAGTTATCCGTGACAAGGGCGGTAAAGCCGACGTAGAGGATTTAGAGGTGCTTAAAAAACGGCTGGGCGATGTAATGTACTACGTTGCCGTACTGGGTGATTACTTTGACCTGAAGTTATCAGATGTTGCCAAGCAAAACATGGGCCAATCGAGCAAGTTCAAAAAGAGTCGAAAAACCTAGACCCGTATGTAAGCACGGGACTTTTTGGTAGCCTTGAGGCTATTTATATAAGTATCGATCCGCTGGAAATCGAACTGGATATGGGCGGCACGTAATTTGCTGCCGTTAACATCTACAACCTTGAATATATCTAGGCTACGGCCGGTGTTCACGATTTGTGAATGCTGACCTTTTTTGAGTGAGAATAGGCTGTTGATAGCCTGCACCGTGATACTTCGAATTGTCTTGTCGACAGGATAGCTGTATTCACCGCCAGCCGATTTGGTGGTCGTATCATCCGAGTAGCGCTTGGCTACCTTTTCGAATTTTTGACCACTATTCAGAGCGTCTAGGGCAGCTTGAGCGCGGGCTTGCGTAGTGGTGTCTAGAGTAGCCACCACTTTTTGGGCTAGGAGTTCTGATGTCAGCTCGCGCCGGAAGTCAGCCAAAGACCAACCCCAGTAATCTTTTAGCACGTCCTCGAACACTTTGTTGCTACTGCCCAGGCGATTTTGCTGGCGGGCTACGTCTATTTGCTGCTGGACTTCTTTGTCACTAACCGACACGTGATATTTGGCAGCTAACTCTTTGACATAAGCATCGTTTATAACTTTATCCAGCGCCTGTTTTTTGAACTGGGCCAGCTGTTCTTTGCTGTTGGTGTCGTTAAAGTCTAGCTTTAGTTGAGTCCGATAGTAGTGTTCGTAGTGGCGCAGTTCGAACAAGTAATTCTCGTACGATACGAATTTGCTGCCCACCTTGGCAACTGGGAATGGGATAACCTGTGTCACCCGGTATAAGAATGTAGAATCCGACTTTAGCTTATACAGTGCCAAAGTAAAGTAGCTAAAAAAGCCTATCACGGCGGCTATGAATAAGGCCGTAGAGATAGTGACAATTTTATGTTTGGAATGCTGCAAGGGGTAGATGTACTTGCGGGCACCACCGATGACTTCTTCGCGGTGTTCGGCCAGAGTCTCATTGGTAATTTTTGGCAATTCACCAGCCGCCACGGCCTGGGACTGCTCGGCAGCAGCCTTGCGACGTTTAAGTACCATTGGTAGTTTGGGTAATCGTTTTTTCATGAGTCAGAAGAATTAGCATTGGCACCTGCATATGGGCTAGAAACATCTCCGTACTCCCGTAAAACTGCCAATAAACGTTTCTGAATCTTGGCCGGATGATGCACCTCGTGAACAACTAAATCCCCCATGTAGGTTTGCATCATTATTGTACCAAAACCCAGCATGGTTTGCTGCAAACCGGCTACCTCGTAGTTAACCATTTGTATCTGACTGAGCCCGATGTCTACTAGGCTACGATGGAACAGCCCCTTTTGAGTGATTTGGATAAACCGTTGGTCGGTAACTATAAACACGCTATAAAACCAGCCAATCCAAGACGGCAACATGATGATGGCCGCTAGCAAAAAACTAAGCAGCACACTGACAAAAAAGAATTTGATGGATGGAATCTTTTCTGGATGATGGGAATAAACAACTGTTAATAGCATGGTGTAGAGTGGGCCAACTAACATGCCAAACGAGGCAAATATCAGACCCTTGCGCATCACCACGGGGTGTTTTCGAAACACAAACAGTACGTCTTCGTCGTCTAACTGATCGGCAAAATATTTATGCCCAGAGGCGGATTTTTTTGTCTTGGCCATAGTATAAGATTATAGGTTTTAGGGGTCGGGGTCTAGTGCTAAGCGTTAGCAATACTGGTATCCCCACCGCGACTCGAACGCAGATCTACTCCTTAGGACGGATCCCTCACCTTTTTGGTGTCCCCGCTGCGATTCGAACGCAGATCTGCTCCTTAGGACGGAGATATTCTATCCGTTGAACTACGGGGACAGAAAAGGTGTAGGGATATCCATTGAACTATGGGGACGTACTACAGATTGTACTACGATTAGCTGGTCCTTCTGATTTGCTTTTTGAAAGTTAAAACCTCATACGCTTTTTCCTCTATGCCATACTTTTCGTAAACTTGCATGGTGGAACAGATCATTTTGTCTTTGGGATCGAAGCCCAACTTTTTGGCCACTCCATCAACCTGAGCCCAGCTGGGCCCTTCTATCTCGACATACGGAGGAATCATAGGCCACTCATCAATCGCAACTTCCACGCCATCTAGTTCAAATAAGGTACGCCGGTTCTCTTCGTAGAATTTGGTAACCATCCCAATGGAGCGAAAGACTTCCGCCATTTTTTCAAAGTCATCTACGCTAACCTCGACTTCTTTCATGCCAGCATCATTCTGGCCTTTTTTGACGCCTTGGCGCTGTTTGAAGCTGACTGTTACTTTGTCCCCTTCGTCACGTACACGCAACCAGGAATTATTCTGGTCTAGAGGCCAGCCAGGAAAATCAAATATATAGCGCTTGAAGACCCTGGTAAATCTTTTGCTAGCCCCCAACTTGGCTAATTTAGAACGCAAACCAGAAACATCTACATCTAGAAATTTGCATTCTATTTCTTCGAACTTGGCCATGGCTAGCTGGTCATGTGTTTTTGGTGGACTGTGTCGTAACTAAACAGCTCGCCGGGCTTGAACCACAAACCAATCTCTAACTCGGCCTCTTCTGGGCTACCAGATGCATGAACCAGATTCCGGATAGGCCGCTTACCACCATTGGCTAAAGATGAAGAGTCAAAGGAATAATCACCACGAATGGTGCCAGGCTGGGCTTGTGATGGAAGGGTTGGGCCAGTTACTTTTCTGACTAGATCGATAGCATGTGGGCCCTCGATGACCATGGCAAGCACCGGCGCAGAGGTTATAAACTCTACTAGCCATTTCTGAACAGCCAAGCCAATTTTGTGAGCATCAGTTTCGCCAAATTCTTTTTGGGGGTCCATCTTCAACTCTTTGTAGTTATCCAGCGTCTTGTTGCCCATACCCTCTATAAATTCCTTGCGGTCTTTGGGGTAGTGCTGATTGGCAAGGTCGGCGCTAGGAATCAACATCTTGGTACCGACAATTTTGAGCCCCATCTTTTCGAATCTAGTAATAACATCACCTACTATCCCCCGCTGCACGGCGTCAGGTTTTAGGACGACTAAAGTTCTTTCCATAATTACTCCTTTGTCTTTATTTAGCTATAGCTATTTAGACCAGTATAACAGATGTAAACTGCCCTTCATAGCCTCAGCCTATGCCTGCCCCGTACTAAGTCCTGCGTGAAGCAACATGCAACCAGATTGTGAAACTTCAAGATTTTGGTATAGGGTCGTACCCAGTAGTTGACCTTCGAGCTGCCCCACTTTAGATAAGCGCGGGATATTACCCCGGCCACTTGGTCAAGATAAACTCGAAAACTCACTACTGGGCGTACAATGATTGTATGCGATTTGCCAAAGCCAAGACCGATTTTTTGGAATATCTAGAGATCGAACAAAACCGATCGCAAAAGACTATCCAGAACTATGACCACTACCTGACCCGGCTGATTGATTTTGCTGGCGACATCTCTGTTAGCGATATCCAGCCCGAACTAATCCGCAAATGGCGGCTGTGGCTAAACCGCCTGGGTACCAACGTAGCTGACGAATTGCAAAAGACTACTCAGAATTATCACCTGATTGCCCTGCGTAGCTTTTTGAAATTTTGTGCGAAGCGCGAGATCACTGCCCTGCCAGCCGACAAAATAGAACTGGCCCACACAGTGCGCAAACAAGTTACATTTCTGAGCGCCGATGAAGTCGGTCGTTTGTTTGATGCTGTAGACGTATCTAAGGTAGCCGGATTGCGTGACCGTGCCATACTAGAGCTGTTATTTAGTAGTGGGCTGCGGGTATCAGAACTAGTGGGCCTAGACCAAGATCATATCAACCTGAAGCGGCGCGAATTCACGGTGCGGGGTAAAGGCCAAAAAGACCGTCCCATATTTATCAGCCCGGAGGCGGCCAGCTGGATACAAAAATATCTAGACATCCGTCCAGATAACTCCAAACCGCTATTTGCCCGCTACAGCGGCACCAAACGTGTAGACCTTAGCGGTAACTTTCACCGCCTGACAGCCCGCAGCGTGCAGCGACTGGTGGCCCGTTATGCGTTGTTAGCGGGCATCACCAAACATGTTAGCCCACACACCCTGCGCCATAGCTTTGCTACTGATTTGCTGATGAACGGCGCCGACCTGCGTAGCGTGCAAGCCATGTTGGGCCATAGCAATATCTCTACAACCCAGATCTACACGCATGTCACTGACCCACATCTAAAAGAAGTCCACGCCAAGTTCCACGCTAAGCATAAATAGTTAAATGAAACGAACTACTAGTTCAGCCCGTACATCCAATAGGCATCTTGACTGTTAGGGTGTAGGGCCTGAATGATCCGTTTGTGAAATAAATGGTCAGTGTAACTGTGAAGGAAACGCATTTATTGCCAGCATGTGAAGGGAATTTGTGAGCGATCTCTTGGCCAGATAGACAGGCGGTACCGCCAGTTTGTTTGTTATCTGCAGCCCCCCCACCATCAGGCGTACTGTAACCCCAGTTCCAAGTACAGCGAGTTACCTTGCTTGTGTCATTCACCGAGGTGTTAATGAATCGCTTATTATAAGGGTCTTTGATGGGTCCGTGGTTATGGCATTCTAGTGAGTCTCTGTGAGCTGGCAACTGACAGTATGGCACAAACTGGGTATCACCCTCATCTGGCGTTTTTTGGGTACCACAGATAACCTTGTCGCCAGGGTCGGTCACAAACGAACCGTAATCCGCAAACACATCGCTGCCCACCAAAAGACGTTTACACAAAGTGCTTTCTGACTGCACCGCAAAGGCCGGATATTTGGCGGCCGGTGTGAGATCGCCATGAACCTGAATCCGTTTTAGTACATTAGATACCTTGCCGGTACTATCTATTACAACCTGTGATCCTTTGATGTTCAGTGGACTATCAGATTCCAACGCCCTAATTTGGACTTCCGAACTAGAGTAAAGTGATTTAAGTCTCAAGAACACGTGACTAGCCCCGCCAATTTGAATACGAGCAGTACAATAGTAAGGCATTGGGGCCAAGGCTGGCTTCTTGGTACAACCCGCACCATAAATCTGCCCGTTATAAATCTGCCCGTTTGTAGTCTTTGGGTTCGCGCTAAATGGGACGCTTGTTATGCCACCGCCGTTTTTTGGGTACAGGAAGGCTGTCATAGTGTTTTTGATGAATGCTACTCGGCTAAATCTACTAAGCTTGGTAATGTCAGCCTGTAACAAACTTGGTGATTTTCCCCATGAATCAGCTGCCGGGAAGTTGGGCAAGTTGCCCAAAAAGCTTTTGTTGTTGGCGCCGTCAACGGCTTGCCAGTTAATCTCTAATTCTGAAATGGGAGTCGGTTTACCACTGGCATCTACGGCCGTAATGTCGTCACGAGTATTACCATCGGCCGTAACAACATCGTGCTTAAGCTCTTTGGGGTGGTCATCTATTAGCAAACACGTATACTCAAACCTACCGGCGCCGGCACCACCAAGACCGTTGGTCAATAACGTAATGATTGTGGGGCTAAAATCCATCACCCCCGTAGCCAGAGAAGGAGTGCCGGTATCAAACGCATAAGTATCCAGATAGCCAGATAGGGTATTAGAAAAAGTATTGCTGCTGTCGTCACAATTAGTCTTAGGTAGTTGGGCTGGGCCCGAGCCATAGTTGTGGGACAAAGCGTAAATAGCATCGTTAATGCCAGATTCAGCCGCATAGTTTGCCTCTACACCGAGCTGTTTGTCGAGGGCTTGTTGTTGTTCGCGGCGAGCCAGCTGCGCAAAGCCTATGACCGTCATACTAATGACCGTCAACACAATCACCGATACAACTATGGCTATAATACCGGCCTCGTCTAGCGATTTAGCTCTGCGATAAATCATGTACCTAACCTCGGTAGAATAGTGGCATCAGCCTGCGAAGAACCGCAGAAATCACCACCAAAGTTGCTACTCTTACAGATTGGTTCTGGTGTAGCCGACAAATCTATAACTTCGTCATCACCGTACATTATCCTAATACTAATTGCCCACAAAGGGGTGGCGAGATTGCTAACATCTAGCCTGGTAAGGCGCATGGCTGCCGGAACTAGATCTTGGCCCCCACCACCAGGGTCTACGGCCGTAAGATCAGCGTGAGCTGGTAACGCACAAGCCCCGATTAGGGTGTCACGCCAAAGGACATGACGAATTTTGTGATTTAATGGATCGCCAGCAGGAGCTCCGCTATCCTGCTGCAGATCGGTGACGTAGGTATACCGCAGACTACCTATGCAAAGTACGTTGTAAACTGGCCCTGGCCCTGCCCCTGTCTGATAAAACACCGGTGCACTACCACCAAACTCTATAGCGTTAGATATTTCATCGATTATCTGCCGATCGGCGTTTTGGGCTCGCGTTTCGGATATACCTTTGTAGAAGTACTTGCCGATTTGGATAGAAGCCGCCACACAAATAAGTAGCACTAAAGAAAATACGGCAGTAGATATAAGCAGCTCTACAATCGTGAACCCAGATTGGCTATCTAGCCTAGCCATTAGTGGAGCCTCACCGTGAAAGTTACCATGTCAAAGTGACTGCCGCCGGCCAGACCACCGCCAACCAAACAAAAACCGGCACCTACGTGAAACTGGCCTGGTATATTGTAGTCCTTGGCAATCCCGACATTAAACTCATTAGGCGGCCTGCCCGAGTTACAGGCTTTAGCAGCCGTAGGTGGAAAATAATCCGTAAATGTTCGATCGTCATGCATAATGAAACCGTTCGTCCCATAAGGTGGACACTGCCAGGCCTTTATGGTGTTTGGATTTGTGCAGTTAGGATCGGCAGAATCTGCGAAGAACTTGCCCGTAGACGCAAACGTGCCAGTTGGGTCCTCTTTAATAGCCTGTTGTAATAGTTCTACTTGTGACTGGGCTAACCTTATGGCCTGGCTCCGCTCCTCGGCCTCGCGTATCTGCACCAAAGACCTGACTGCTACACCAAAGGCACCACCCAGTGCCAAACCGACTATAGCCATACATATCAAGACCTCGACTATGGTGTCGCCAACATGATTCAGCTTTAAAGAACGGGGCATGCCACACTCCCACTGATTTTTGATAGTGCAGCCGTAATATTGGGCTGACCTATGTATAGCTGGGTACCCGCCTGATGGCCCTGGGAACCAACTATAATGGCAGCCTGCTGACCACCAGCCCCTTGTTGGATGCACATTATTATGGCCTCGGGGTTGAGATCTAACGAGAGAACGCTTTTTAAATTTTTCACATCGGCTGGGTTATAGCCACTGCTTAGCAAACTAGTCGGCACGGGGGCCACTACCAACTTGTCGGGTCCAGAAACATGATTAATAATACTTTCATACGAGCCAAATGAGTTAATGATACCAAACGCCTCTATGTCAGTCTTTACGCCATCCTTGATACTTTCTAACATAGTAACCTGTAAACCAAACGGCATAATTTGAGTATCGGTTAGGTTAGCTTTATTATTTGGAGACGAAATATCAGCGGCTACTGGTTGGGCATCGGCAAAATTAGTAACTTCGTGGTCAGAACTATTTAGTCTGGCTCCAGCTACGGTAAATACTTTGAACTTATTGAGTTCATCTGGCGAGGAAGAAAAAGCTATAACCTTACCTAAAAATATACAGCCCTTGTTAGTCCCCTGACCACCGCCTGCACCAGGAGAGTCAAATGTGGGTGTAGAGCCTATGTTTGGTGTGCAGGCAAAACCTGCGGCATCAGGAAACGCGCCATCGGATACATCATTTATGACACTATCTATACGTGAATGAAAATCCCGTAAGCCTTGAGTAAATTCGGCTTTTTGGGCCTGTCCATTTATAGCTACCATAGCTATTAGAAACAAGCCACCCGTAATGGCCAAGACGATCAACACCTCTACAATAGTAAAGCCACCCAAAGGCTTAACGCCGCTCATAGGGGTAGTATAACATAAGCGCTTAGCAAATTTAGACCTATAAATAGATAAATTTACGCTTGTACCAGGCTACTAGGCCTGCCCCAAAAAGCTGCATTATCACCCCGGCAATAATCAAAAATGGACCATAGGGGATCTTGGTGTTGAGCTTGGCCTTTTTATTTAGCATTAATGGCAAGCTGACTATGACACCCAGGCACGAGGCGATAAAAATCATCCCCACCGCCCCAGTTGGCCCTAACAATATGCCAAACATAGCACCTAGGCGTACGTCGCCACCGCCAATCCAGGATCCTTTTGATATCTGGTACAGCAGCCAAAATATACCACCGCCAATCAGTAAGCCAGCTACGCTACCAACTAGTACCGAACCGGCACTTTCGTGACCAAACAGCCTGATAACCTGATAGATTACTGCCAATCCAATTAACGGGCGAATCACCTGGGTAGGCAGTATCATCCACTTTAGGTCATAGATAAATAGAATAATCAGACCAATAAGTATGGCCAACCATATGCCCAGTAAAATGACGCTCCTGGTGCTACCAACATCTGGCCAAAACACGACGTTAAACAGAACCGCTGCGCCACTGAGTAGCTCAACGATAGGGTGCATTGCCGACACTGGTTTGGCGCAGTAGCGGCATTTGCCCCGGAGACTAAGCCAACTAAAGACTGGTACTAAGTCTTTGCCGGCCAGCTGGTGCTGGCAGTTTTCACACATTGATCGGCCGTGCAGTATAGAATACTTGTTGGCATTTTTCTTTTTTTTAGATTGCTGATAAATACGCCAAGCGCTGGCATTAGCAAAGCTACCCGCACACAACCCAAAAACAAATATTGCAGCGCCAATCATTAACGCTTATGTTAGCACAAAAAAATTAAAAGACTCGCAACGAACTGTGCGAGTCTTTTAAGAGCCTAACTAAGAGCTAAGCTATATGTTGGTACAGACTGGAGTAGCACTAGTAGTCTGGTCGCCATTAGTGTTTTCACTAGCCCACTGAATAGCTAGTTGCCTAGAACTAGTAGCTGCCTTTACAGCACCACTTGTATCACACTGGACCCCACTCACTATCCTAACTTGATTAACGTTTAAGATGGCCTCAGGAGTAGTGCCATTGGCAATTTTTAAGTTAGCTGGGGTAGTTACAAAGTCATACTGGCTCAGCTTACCTATGGAATTAATAACATCAGCTGTCTTAGTAACGTCAGGAACCGTGCCGTTGTTGTTGCTTACAAATTCAGTGACCGCACCACCAACTCGGGACACATCGTTCTTTCTAGCCGTGTTTCGCTGATTGCGTTGCAGGGCCGGAACGGCCAAGAATACAATTAGTAGAATTAACCCGGCAATCGCTAGCACAATCAAGACTTCTATAATGGTGAAGCCCTGGTTATTTTTCTTGATTTGTTTAAGCATATACAAATGCCCCCTTTGTATGCATTTATTGTTTAACTTATGGACTGATGGTACGACGCTTATGCTTGAAAAGCAAGCACTTTTGCGCAAAGTATCTAGTTGATAAAGCTCTTGCCGGCCAAACTATAAACCGGTAGTAATACAGCCGCCACGATTATCATAGCTACCACGCCCAAAATTATCATCATCACTGGTTCGATGATGGTAGAGATAGCCTTGATCTGGTTATCGACTTCTTTTTCATAGTAATCCGCCACCTTGCCCAGCATGGCTTCTAATGCCCCGGACTGTTCACCAATACTAATCATGTTTGGTACTAATTCTAAGAAGTTAGGGTCTTTAGATATGGATTCTGAAAGTGACTTACCGCCTTTGACTTTTTCGCTGGCCGCTTTTAGGGATTCCTGAATGTAGACGTTGTTGATAGCCCGGCCAGTGATGTCCATCATCTGCAGTAGAGGCACGCCGCTGCCCACCAGAGTATTAGCGGTGCGAGCAAAGCGAGCCATGTATAACTTCATAAACAGTGGCCCAACTGGCCAAGCCTTCATCTTTAGTCTGTCCATCAGGCGTCGGCCACCAACTGTCTTTATCCACCTAAAGCCAAATACACCTCCCAGCGCTATAAGTATAAGTATTAACCACCAAAACCTAGTCACTAGATGTGACAAACCTAGCAAAACTCTAGTCAGGATTGGCAACTGGTTGCCTGGCAAGCCGTTATAGAGCACCTGAACCTGGGGTAAAACTTTAACGATCATAAATGTGATCACCGCCAACATCACTAGGATCACCACCGCAGGGTAGACCATAGCACCACGGACCTTGCTAAGGATTTCGGCATCTTTCTCTTGCTGATCGGCAATACGTTCCATGGCGGTGTCTAGAGTACCAGAGGCTTCGCCGGCAGTTATTAGGCCGATGAATATCTCGTTGAAGGCTTCGGGGTGTTTAGCTAGGGCCTGGGATAGCGACGACCCACCTTCTACGTCACCAATGACCTGGCCCAACACAAGCTTTAAAGGCTTACTGGTAGTTTGCTTCATGGTACTACGCAGACTTTGTACAAGCGGCAGCCCAGCATTAATTAGCGTGGACATCTGGCGAGAGAACAGTACTTTATCTTTAGACTTTATACGGTTGAAGGGGTTTGTTGGATTGCCGGCTTTTTCTACACTTATATCAATTGGTACCAGGCCCTGTTGTTTGATTAGCTTAGCGGCGGCAGATTCACTTTCGGCCTGAACAATAGACTTTTGCTTTTGACCAGTCGCTGGGTCACGGGCGGTGTATTTGAAAGTGAGCATTTGTTAACCCCGCATCAACCTATCTAGTTCATCAATATCAACTGCGTAGTTGCGGGCCTCATCATAACTAATGGAACCGTTGTGAATCAGTCCCACCAAGGTCTTATCCATAGACTGCATGCCGAATTCCGCACCGGTCTGAATAACGGCCTCTAGCTGGTGACTTTTGCCCTCGCGAATAATGTTGCGCACGGCTGGGGTAGCCACCAAAATTTCGGCAGCCGCAATCCGCCCACCACCGATGGACGGGATCAAACGTTGCGAGACAATCGCCATCAAAATGTTAGCTAGTTGGGCCCGAATCTGGGGCTGTTGGTGCGGCGGAAATACATCTACCATGCGGTCGATACTTTGGCTGGCACTATTGGTGTGCAGCGTGGCAAATACCAAGTGACCGGTCTCGGCAATGGTAATAGCGGCCGATATAGTTTCTAGATCTCGCATCTCGCCAATTAGCACTACGTCGGGGTCTTCACGCAAACTGCTTCGCAAAGCCGCCGCGAATGAATAGGTGTCGTAGTGGACTTCTCGCTGTACCACCACAGATTTTTTAGAACGATGAGTGTATTCGATGGGGTCCTCAATAGTCACAATGTGTACGGCTCGTTCTACGTTAATTTTGTGAACCATACCAGCCAGCGTAGTGGACTTACCAGAACCAGTGGGGCCAGTTACTAGCACCAAACCCCTGGGGTAGTCGGCGAATTTATTAACAATTTCTGGCAAACCAAGTTGTTCAATACTTAAGATTTCGTTGGGTATTAGACGCAGCGCGGCAGCTAGGTTGCCCCGCTCGTGAAAAGCGTTGACCCTAAACCGGCCCAAATCACCAAAGGCAAAACTAAAGTCAAACTCTTTGTCTTTGAGTAAAATCTGCTTTTGGTCCTCGTCTAGAATAGAAAATATCAAAAATTCTACGGCTTCTTCGTTCAAAGCTTCGGCTCCAGAAACAGGCGCCAATGAACCATCAACTCTAAGCATCGGTGGCAAGCCCACCTGAATGTGCAGATCAGAAGCCTTCTTTTTGATAACTTCTTCTAGTAGTACTTCTATTTTTGGATGCCCTTGCATATATTCCACCCTCCCTTTGTTTAAGCGCCGTCGATGGCTGCCACTCGATTAACCTCGGCTATGGTGGTTTGACCAGCCAATGCCTTTAGGTAGCCGTCCTCTCGCATAATGAGCATATCCTGTTCGGCCTGAGCCGTCTTTTGGATCTCGGTGCTAGTAGAACGCTTAAGAATTAAATCCTGAATGGCCTCTGTAATCTCAAAGACCTCGTACAAACCCATCCGCCCCCTGTAACCACCCGGGCTTTCGGCGGTATCTTTGCCCTTAAACAAAGTATAAGCGTTTTGGGCACTCAGTGGCAAGCTAGGATAGCCAAGATCCTCGCCCACCTTCTTGACATCAGCCTGAGTCTGGGGCAAAAGCTTGCCCATGGTCTCGTGAATGGCCTCGGTCTCGGCTTTGTCGGACTGGTAGGATTCTTTGTCAGTGCTTAATCGCCTTACCAAGCGCTGACCAATTACGGTGTGCACTGTGCTGGCTATCAAAAATGGCTCGATGCCCATGTCTAGCAGCCTGGGCAAGATGCCAGAGGCCGAATTGGTGTGCAGAGTAGCAAACACTAGGTGGCCAGTTAGTGCAGCCTGAACAGCCAAAGTAGCTGTTTCTTTATCACGGATCTCCCCCACCATGACTACGTCTGGGTCTTGGCGCAAGATTGACCTTAGCCCGGAGGCAAAAGTTAACCCCACATCCGGGTTAACCTGAATTTGATTAATGCCGGGCATCTTGTATTCTACGGGGTCTTCTAACGTAACT
>JBBQSV010000015.1:0-20827 GCA_038213615.1 Saccharimonadales bacterium (SeqCode)
CGCTGCATTCTGATAGCTAACATATCTGGGCTATTTTACAGATAAGCGCCCCTGTTGTCAACCATCTCTAATACTTTTGCTGCCAAAAGTATCCAAAAACCACTGGGCTGGTTAGTTGACCTGATGTAGCGGCTTGTAAAACAAAACAACAGGCTGCGGAATCGCTTACGCTAAGTCCTCGCCTATTTAGTTGTTTTGTTTACGCCGTTACTCAGTCAACTAACCAATGTCCAGACCCCTAAAAACTAGTCAGTTAAGTCAAGGCCTGGATACCCCCTTTCAAAAACACCTTTGCAGTATGGCTTTCAGGCAAAATTAAACCAGGCTCTGAAAAACCTAGGGAGCAAGTGAAGTGAGTATACCGTGATTCGAGGACATGCCTTTAGGCCGACTGTAAGGAGTCCCGCAGAATCCGGATACGAACAAGTGAGTGACCATATTTGTTTTTCTGTTGCCTGTCGGCTTTTGGGTTCCGTTTTGCCGAATCAAAATGGAACAAAATTGCTTCTTGGAAAGCAGAATTACTGGGGTTTAAGATCAGTTAGAGCGGCTTCGGCGGCCACGACCTGGCCAGCCTGTTTGCTGGGTCCGGTACCTTGGCCAAGTAGCTTATCGCCTACAAAAACACCTACCGTAAACACTTTGTCGTGGTCCGGGCCTTCTTCGCTCAATACCCGATAAACTGGGGTGGATCCCTGGGTACTCTGAACGGTTTCTTGCAATTGAGATTTGGGGTCTAGCCATGATCCGTCATTCAAAATATCCTGGAACGTTGCCAATACACTGGCTGTAATAAACTTCTTGGCGGCCTCGTATCCCTGATCTAGATAAATGGCGCCTACTACGGCCTCGTAACAATTGGCTAGTATCTGGGCGCGGGCGCGGGCTGTGCCGCGCTTTTCGCCCCGGCTGAGTCGCAGTAGTGGCTCGAACTCATAACGACTGGCAGCCGCACTGATGCTTTCTGTCCGCACCAAAGAACTGCGCCAGTTGGTCAATATGCCTTCTGGTTCGCTGTGGTTGGCATATAGATATTCGGTAACCACCAGTTCCAAAACGGCATCGCCCAAAAACTCCAGCCGTTCATTGTGCTCTTTGACGGTCTTTTTATGCTCGTTCACATACGAACGGTGGGTAAAAGCTGTTACCAACAGATCCGTGCTAGCAAAACTAACCCCTAGTTTGGTTTTTGCAAAATCCTGATAAACGCTCACTGGCTGCATGACTAGGCTGACTCCCTGATCTTTTTCATACCCAGCAATATAAGTTTGCTGATATCATCATATTCAATCTTGTCGACGGCCTCGGTGGCAGCAAACCATTTGATACCGTTCATCCAATCTTCTTTGGTGATGTCATTAGTGTCGCCCTGGGCTTCGATTAAAAAGATGTCCGTAGTCATTAGAACCAGAGTATGTTGGCGGCGATAACGAAAATTGATCTTGCCCAGCCAAGCGTCCATGCGTATTTCTTTGAGCCCAGTCTCTTCTTTAGTTTCGCGAGCAGCAGTTTCTTTCGAAGTTTCGCCTTCTTCTATGTGGCCCTTTGGTATGGTCCAGCGGTCTTTGGCGTCCTGAATCAGCAGAATCTCAACACCCTTGGTGTCAGGATTGCGCCGATAAACCACACCACCGGCGGTGGGTTCACGCACAACCTCGCTGATCGCCGGACGACGAGCAACGAACTTGCGGAATCCTTGTACTGGTTTAGGTCTTTTCATGGGGGTCATCTTTCTGGATACTAGTTTTATTGGATTTAGCTTCGATTTGCCTGAGAAGCGTGCCCAACACTCCGTTGATAAACTTGCTAGAATTATCACCGCCAAAGGCTTTGGCTAGTTCTACGGCCTCGTTAATAACTACTTTTGGGGGTACATCCTGCCCGTACAGCAGTTCGTAGGCACCCATGTGCAATACCATGCGGTCCATTCGGGCAATTTGCGCCATTGGCCAATCTGGGGCAATGGGTTGCAGTAGTTCGTCTAACTCAACGTGCTTGGCATCCACACCAGCGACTAGCTGTTTGACGAACTCGGGGTCATCCACCATCTTGTTGTAGCGATGGATATTGCGAGCTAGAACCGTAGCTAGCTTAAAGCTTTTATCGTCGCAGTCACGTCTAAAATCTTGTTCGTACAAGGTTTGCAAGGCGATAATGCGACCAAGATGACGATTCGAGGCCATAATTGTTAAATTCCTTTACCTACCAGTATACGTTAACAACTGGTTATTTTTTGGCTTTTTTGGTCTTTTTGACTGGTTTTACTTCGGCCGACAACTTCTTGCCAGATTCTTTGCGAGTGGTGAATACCTTGGTCGGTGACTTGGCATTTACAGCACGAGCCAGTTTGAGCACCAAGTGGCTACGGCGTGTACCGGTGCGGCGCGGGCTAGTTCGTTTTTTGGGTTTACCCATAAAAAATAGTCCTTTTCTCTTGAATTAACTGCTAAATATTAACCCGATTATACCTGTAAAGCCCATAAATTTCAATGCAAAAAACCATTGACATCTAGTTAATGTTTATGTTATAATACTGCTCATGAGTAAACAATTAAGTAATTCAAGACGTCCGGCTCCCTATGATCCTCGTATTGAGTTACGGAGTATGCGTCGAGCCGAGCAAGAACCCATCAAAGAAGTGGTGAACCCTAAAAGAAGTGGGCGAAGCATAGCCGCATTTGTGGTCGGTGCTGCAGTTGTATTAACAGGCGCTGTAGAAAACCTTACAGATGCATTGGTACATAAGGCCCAGGTTTGTGTTGTAGCACCCCCAGCTAGTGATGGCTACGCTTTTGCCAGTGCTAGCCTTGCTAAGGATGCCTTGGTCGATCAAGGTGTTTGGGTAGATACGGTAGCTGAAGTAACTCCTTTTGTTATAAACACTGGTGATACCGTCTGCGGGACCAAGTTTGAAGGTGTCCCGATACTTTCTGGCCTAGAAGACGCCCTAAACATTGGCAATTCTGATATCCACGGTCCCAAAAAGCCCTAAACTACAAAATTGATTAATTTCTGGGGTACGTAAATTGTTTTACGTACCTCTTTTTTGTCTAGATATTTAGCTACGTTTTCGTCGGCTTTGGCCAGTTTAACCAAGTCTTCTTCGCTAGCATCAGTATTGGCCTGAACATTAGCCCGGACCTTGCCATTTACCTGCACAACAATCGTCATGCTGTCGCTGACAATGTATTGTTTATCGTACTGTGGCCAGTGGTCCACCTGCACACTGTCACCGTGGCCCAGATCGTGCCACAGCTCCTCGGCGGTGTGTGGCGCAAAAGGCGCTACCAGGCTAACCAAACTATCTAATGCGAATTGCCAATCGGCCTTATCGCCAAAGCCCTTGGTCTTTAGCTTGTACAAATCATTGGTGCACTGCATCAGTGCAGCAATGGCGGTGTTGTACTTTTGCTGATCTAGATCGTCTGTAACTTTTTGGATGGTGCGGTGGATAGTTTTTAGTACATCGGTAGATTCGCTCTTGCTACCTTCTTTGGCATCCAAAAATTCACCGGTGAGGGCCCAGATGCGCGACAAGAACCGGTACGCACCCGGCACACCCTGCGGATCCCAACGAGTCCAGAGTTCTAGTGGTGCGGCGAACATCAAATAGGTTCGCAGTGCATCGGCACCATAACCTTGATTGATAATATCCCGCGGATCAATAACTACACCCTTGGACTTAGAAAAGAACGATCCATCCGAATTAACCACCTTGCCATTAAACAAAAACTTTTTGAATGGTTCTGGATTATCCACTAGACCTTTTTTGTTAAAGAATCGCGTAATAAACCGCGCGTAAATCATATGCGCCGTGGCGTGATCGGCACCGTTATAAAAGTCTATGGGCATCCATTTATTGACCACTTTACTGTCAAAGATCTCTTTGTCATTCTGCCCGTCAAAGTAGCGCAGCATGTACCAACTGCTGTCTATGTAAGTGTCCAGGGTATCGGTTTCGCGCTCGCCCGGTTTGCCGCAAGTGGGGCAGTCGGCCTTGACCCAATCTGTTGCCCTAGCCAAAGCACTACGACCATCGCCACTTGGCTGAAAGTCAGTCAACTCTGGCAAAACGACTGGCAAATCCTTGTCTGGCACTAGCACCGGTCCGTGGTCTGGACAGTAAATTATAGGTATGGGTGCACCCCAGTAGCGTTGGCGGCTGACACTCCAGTCCCGCATCTTGAAGTTAACTTTTTCGCTAGCGACACCCGTCTTCATTAGGTCGACAACCATATTCTCTCTAGCATCCCAACTAAAAAGACCGTCGTATTTTCCAGAATTGATTAGCCGCCCCTCTGTGACCATTGACTGTGCGATACCTTCTGCTATCTCGTATATCTGTTTAGCACCAGCACCTACGCAAAGTCTGGATACCTCTGCACGGCTAACCCATTTTAGTTCTTGTTGACCTTGCTCTTCTTGGCTAACTTCGACTTTTGTCATTGAACCCAGTTCGACAAGAACAGTATGAACATAGGCGATACGGTTTTCTTTTTTGTGCTGCGCAAAGAACTCGGATGACAGGACTTGGTCGAAGGTTTTTGTTGACCTAATGTCTGTATATCCTGATTCTTCGACAAGTTCTCGGCGTATGGCCTGTTCTGGTGATTCACCCCCATCTATACCGCCCATTACCGGCGACCAAAAATCACTCCCTACTGGCTTAGCTATCAAAAAATTGTCTTCTTTGGGATGCTTTACGACCCCGCACACTACCTCTCTTGAAACAATTGGAGCATCATCACGATGATCGTTATCAGTGTGTACAAAGCGCCCAGCAATTACTTGCCTGATTGGCAAGTCAAACTTGTTGGCAAATTCATAGTCACGCTCGTCATGTGCTGGCACGGCCATGATTGCCCCAGTGCCGTAGCCCATCAACACATAGTCGGCAATCCAGATGGGGACCTTTTGGTCGTTGGCCGGATTTATAGCGTAGCCGCCAGTGAATACGCCGGTCTTTTGCTTTTCGGCCTGGCGCTCTACATCACTCTTTCTCTGAGCCTGTTTTACATAGGTCTCGACCGCTGTCTTTTGTGACTGAGTCGTGATCGAATCTACCAATGGATGTTCTGGTGCCAGCACCAAAAAGGTAGCGCCAAACAAAGTGTCTGGGCGGGTAGTGAATACCTTGACCACTTTTTTGCTACCATCAACTGCAAAGTCAACCTCGGCGCCGACCGATTTGCCGATCCAGTTCTTTTGGGCCAGCTTGACGCTCTCTGTCCAATCCAAATCATCAGTAGCCTCCAATAATTCATCGGCATAATCGGTAATTTTAAAGAACCACTGTTTGACCTCGCGCTTGGCCACTTCTGGGTCTTCTGGACTATCATGACGCCAACACTTGCCATCAATCACTTGCTCGTTAGCCAGTACGGTCTGACATTTTGTGCACCACCATTGCATGCGGCTATCTTGGTACGCCAGTCCGTCACGGTACATCTGGCTAAAGATCCACTGTGTCCATTTGTAATACTCGGGGGTATGAGTGGCAATCTCTTTGCTCCAGTCGTTGCTCCAACCCATAGCTTTGTACTGTTTATGATAATTGGGGATGATGGTAGCCATAGACTGTTGTGGTGATACGCCGGCCTTGATGGCGTAATTTTCTGCCGGTAAGCCAAAGCTATCCCAGCCCACCGGGTGATAACTTTCGTAACCCTGCTGGCGTTTGAACCGAGCCAGTACATCACTGATGGTGTAGTTCATAGCGTGGCCAATGTGTATGCCGGCCCCACTGGGGTAATTGAACATACTCATAGAAATATACTTGGGCTTGTTGCTGTCTAGGTCAGCTTTATAAGTCTGGTGATCATCCCAGTACTTTTGCCACTTGGGCTCTATTTCTTTTGGATTATAGCGACGCATAATTAACACTCCGGTAGTTGTATTGCCTACATTATACCTCTTTGACCCCTAAAATAAACTCTAGCCGGCCTTGTATTCCATTAACTGGTCCCAGGTATAGCGATGGGATTCTGGCAATCTAAATATCTGCATTTGTTTTGAGGTAAGCCAAACTACATCGTGTTTTGCCTTTTCGTCGGAGGATACTTTTTCATGCTCGCCGTTCTGAAGTTCAAAATACAAACAGTTAAAGTGGCCATGCCGATTCTCATTTTTGGGCACATGAAAGAACTTAGAATGAACTTTGCCAAAGTCTTTAACCAATTTTGGTGTTAGATAGCCAGTTTCTTCACGTATCTCGGCAATGGCCGCTTGTTCGGCTGTTTGACCCTTTTCTATACCACCCGTTATTAGAGTTTCCCAGTCAACCGTCTTCCATTTTAATCCCATGTACTCGTTCTTTGACCAGTGTTTGACGATGGCAGTTATGGCTTGACGTTCTACAAACGGCAAACCATTGTGCACCGCCCCAGGCTCGGTAGTTTGGATAAATATTGGCTCATCTTTTGTCATGTAATAATTCTACCTTACTGC
The DNA here is from genome assembly GCA_038213615.1 of Saccharimonadales bacterium (SeqCode). Classification (GTDB taxonomy): domain Bacteria; phylum Patescibacteriota; class Saccharimonadia; order Saccharimonadales; family OMJO01; genus JBBQSV01. Next base: position 6,448 of record JBBQSV010000015.1, read on the forward strand.
CTAGCGACCGCTATATGCCAAGCCCTGAACTGCTACCTCTATGTTCTCTGCCGCAAAGCCCAGAAGTGCTAGCCACTCCTTAATTTCTGCAGGGGTTAAATTCCTAGTGCCAGTTGTCCGTAATTGCCAATCTCTAGAATCTCTAGAACCAGGCTCAAAGATAATCCGCTTAGGCTGCTTGGGTAAATTTAGCTGTGTCTCCAGCCTGTTTACTGCTGCCATAAATGGCCCCCATTCTGTGTACTCACCAAGATCTTCTAGTATTTTTCTAATTTTGATAACCCCCCGTACATGTGGTGCGCAGATCATAACGCAAAGTAATGTAGCTGGCTTACCGTCCAATTCGGGGCTAAGTTCATCGTCCACCTGCACACGAAGCTCACCATCATTACTTACGACTGTACCGCCCCAATATGTTTTGTACCTATTTAGATCAAACCGTTGCACTTCCGCTGCTTCCTCTGGTACTTGTGGCCGTTCAGTAGCAGTAAGTTCAGCCCTTGCGCCCACTGTGGGAGCAACCGCTATGTCGGGTGTACTAGGGCCACCAACATCAAGACTTGTGCTTCCCCTCAGTACGGTCCCAACACTAGCTCTAGCTGCTGCCGGCTCACTGGCAGTACCTGTTGCGGAATCGTTTGACCCCACGGTCTTTCTCAGCTGATAACCTCTTGTAGGACCCTGAGCACCCCCGAGCACAACCACCCTCCCGCTCCGCACAAGCTTCCTCATTCGGTCCGCAAACTGTTGCTGAATCGCATCAGGCAGCCTATCTGAATTATTGCCGACCAACCCGTAGCCTGCGGCATAGAGATCACTCCTAGACCAAATCTTGTCTGGGGCAGAACTCAATTGCCCCTCGATCCAAATTGCATAGATATCGGTGGCTAGCCGTTGCCGCTCCCGTTCAGTCAATGGCCTTGGTTCAATCCCAGAACTGTTTGCGGTGGTGTTTGCAGCTGGGCTGTCAGTTTCGCTTTCGCCTAATTTATCAACAAGGCAATTGGCCAACCTATCTACCACTCTCAATGCTTCACGATATTCACCAAGATCAACTGTTACATCACGCCCTAGCGCTAGCCGGGCTGCCCACTCGGCTTTTGCAAGTGTAATATCGGCATCTGATTGGGGCATCTCTGTACTGTCGATTGTACCCGCTTCAATAAGCTCAGCTGAGGCTTCCGATAACCCATCAGCAGCTTCAGGCACCAACAATGGATCATACACTCCCGTGGCAAGCTGTTTTGCTCGGACTGGGTCCGTTTCGTGATCACCAACTGTCATCATAATGACTATAGAACTATCGACCCAAAAGCAAAAGTCTTAGTCGATAATTACTACAAGCGCCGGCGGCGTTTGCGGACATATTCGATAGTTAGGTTTGGTAAATACTTAAGTTTGTTAACTACCAGGTCATGAGCATGCAGGTATTCTACGTCCTCACCACGGAAACCACGCTTGAACACCGACACTCCATAAAATCTGTGGCTAGTCTGTTCTGGGCGTACCACGCCCCAGAAGTTGTAGCGGGTTTGGCCGCGCTTTTTGGCTTCTTTTATAGCTTCCCACTGGATCAGGTAAGCACCTGGCTCGCTACGCCCCAACTGCGTACTGGCTCCGTAATGATAAGCCGCCTCTTGGTTATAGAAGATTACAAATGCCTGGGCAATCAACTTGCCGTCAGCTGTGCTGGCACTGTACAGCAGGGCCTTGCCAGCGGCAGCGAACACTGTAAATTGTTCTTTTAGATAGCTTTTGCTAAATGGCACAAAACCGTGGCGCTGGGCCGTCTGCAATTGCAAGTCATAAAACCCATCTATGTCATTTGGGTTGGTGGAGGCCTTTATAACGATGCCTTTTTTTTGAGCTTGGCGTAGTTCGTAGCGCGTGTTCTTGCGGAAGTTAGCCAGTAGCTCGTCTTCTGAACGCTCAATGTTTAGCTGCGTGGTTAGCTCGGCATGCAAGTGCATTTGGGCTTGCATGAAACCTAGGCCCTTAAACAACTTTTTATTGTCAGCAGACGCCAACAATTGTGGGCGTACGCGTACAAATACACACTTGTTTTGCTTGGCGAGGCGCTTCATCTCATCCACGGCCGACTTAACCAACGCCTTGTTAGACCAATCAATTATGGGCCCGGCTGGCACGGTTAAATATCTAGCTCGTTTGGCTGGCTCTAGTACAGACAACATAACCCCAACTAACTTGCCGCCATCATAAAACCCACTACGGAATACCGATTTATTAAGCCGTTCGTAAAAGTCGCCCCACAACCAAGACTGCAAAAAGTTGGCTTGAGGCTGTGTGGCCAAAAACGCCTCCCAGGCAGACTGGTCCTCTACTGGTTTTACTGTGACTTCAGCCATTGATTCACCTTTTCTGCTATAAATTTAGCCGTTGCTTCGTCTATTTGTACATGGGTGGGCAAGTTCAAAATATGGGCGGCTACCCATTCACCATTTGGGCAACTCCCTGGCTGATAATTAGTTTGGCTCATAAATCTGGCGGGGGCAATCGGGGCCTCGTACCAACGATTGCCCAAATAAATATTGAACTGCTTTAGATAAGTAGTCAGGGCCTTGGGGTCATTTACTAGCAGCGGGTAGCGCAAATAAACGGTTTGTCCATCGGCTGGCAACTGCACATTTTTTGGCAAAGACTGGCTGTAGATGGCAGCAATCTGGCGGCGATGAGCAATGTTGTCAGCCAAATGGCCAAAGCCCTCTAGCGTAGCAGCGCTGTGCCAGTCTGGCAAGCGATGGTCTGGGGTAGCCTTGCCACTCATGGGCCCCGGCAGTATGTGCAGTGTCTTGATTAGTCGTAACCAAATTTTACCTAGGGTGTTGTTGCCGCTGGCTCTGACCGACGGCATTAGTCGCGGGTAAATCCGGGTGGTAAACCTATGCCAAGCCCCGGCCTTTGCCTGAGTTGGTTTAACTTTTAGGCTACTTTTGAACACGGCTGCCCCACCGCTAACAGCGTCTATTAATTTATCTTGACTAAAAGATAGGGCCGCCGCCTGGCCAACCATGCCAGCCTGCCGGCCATCGCCATAAACCAGCCCGGGTGTATGAGCAATGTCCTCTATTAATATCAGGTTCTTGGCTTTGCAAATTTTTTCTATGCCAATTATATCTGCCGCAAAACCCAGGGTGTTTTGAATCATCACAGCTTTGATACTTGGATTAGCATCTACGGCCAATTGCAGTGCCAGAGCCGTGAAGTTTAGCTGATCTTTTTCGATATCTACATAAACTGGTGTCAGACCAACATCGGCCACGGCTTGGTAGACGGCGTAGCAGGTGTAGCCAGTCACTGCTACACCACTACCAGCTGGCAGCCCTAAATTCTTTAATATCAAGGCAATGGCCTCTCGGCCCTTGTAAGTCAGTACCACTTCCTGGGCCTGATAACGGTCCTTTAGATTAGCCTGTAGTTTTTGGGTAGAGCCAGGCGTAGATCGCGGCCTAAACACGGCCATACCTTTTTGGTAGTTAGAACCTAGGGTATTGTAGATGTTCACTCTAGGGCTCCTATGATCAGTTTGGCCACTTGATCTGTATGTGTAAACATCGGTGCGTGCCGGCCACCAGTCACTACGCTAATTTTGGCTCCAGGAATTTGCCTAGCCATGGTTTGACCATCAGCTAGCGGCGTCTGAGTGTCGTCGCTACCCCAAATTAAGGTTGTTGGTACACTTGTTTTGGCTAGATCAATATCCGTGTCGGCGGCCAACATATTTTGCATGGTAGCCTTCATATTTGGTGGAGAGTTATGGTAGTCATTAGCGCCAATGACTCTATGGAATACACGGGAAACACCGGGGACTTTGGCCAGCGGTTTACCTACTTTAGCGATAGCTTTTAGGGCCGATAATTTTGCACGGCGGGCGGGGTCGGCATGGGCCACACCAGCGCTATCTATCAGTATCAATTTGCCAATTTTACCAGGGTATTTTTGATCGTAGGCCAAGGCTATCCGGCCGCCGTTGGAATGCCCAATGATCGCAGGCTTGGTCTGCCCGTCTAGCTGGGTCTTCAGCCACTCTACGTAATCATCAATAGTCCAGACTTTGTCACTGGGCGCGGTCAGCCCCGGTACTTTTAGTAGCACCGGCTGGTGGCCGGCTAATTCTAGACTCTTGACTAGCTCAGCCCATTTATCTAGGTTATACGTCCAGCCATGCACAATGAATAACTTCATAAGTCCCACTCCTTGCGACGTTTTTGCCACACAGCTTCGCGCCTCGGCAATAGCTTGATGTCGGCCCTGTCGGCTAGCAGAGCCTCGATAACGCCCTCCAAAAATCTGACGCCCTTGAACAGCACCGTTTCGCCACCCTTGAGTTCGGCATTTAGGTAATCTAGAACCTCTTTGGGTCTGTCAAAAGCTACCACGTTTTTGGCTTTCAGGTGCGGCAAGGTCGATTTGGCTACCCTGGGGCCCACCAAAACTAACCTATCGAAGCTTTTGTCATTAAGTAGTTCGGCTAGTTTTTGATGTTCGCGCTCTTCGTCTTGACCCTGCTCTAACATGTCGCCCACCACCGCCCATTTGTGCTGGGCCGGGTAGGCTGCAAACATATCCAGAACTTCTTTTAGGCTCTCTAGGTTGGAATTATTATAGGTGCTATCTAGCAAAATGGTACCCTTTTGGCCGGCAAAAACATTACTCCGGCCAGGTGGCAATACAAAACTGGCACAGCTATAATCGGGCACCAACTCGAGGGCCTGCATCAGCATATCTGTCATTGCTACCTGATAATACGTTGCTTTTGGTACAACAGCTGGCACTATGTAGGTTTTGCCGCCAAAACTGAACTGGGTCTGTTTAGCCCCTAGCTTGTAATCGTCTAGATCCGCCAGCTTAACCTGCTTGACGTCGGCCTTGGTTCTATCGACTTGCTTGGCCATCAGCGGGCTATCGGCATTGATAACTACTAGCTGGCTGGTCTTGGTCATCAAACTGCCGTAGTCGTAAGCAATGGCTTGTTCAGGCGTAGTGTAGTGCTTGCCGTCTACCAATGTGTCGAAGCGCATGGTGTGGGTGTGCAGGATGCTGACCCACAAAGTGATCGAAGGTTTTAGTAAACTGGCCAAAAAAGTAGCCTCGCCCGGGCGATCGGTGTCGACCTCGGCCACATATAGTTTTTCTGGATGGACTGGCGTAAAAACCTTGAACGGGGCCTTCATAAACAACAGTAGGAAATCTAATTTGGACCGCTGCACACCGGTTAAACCTAATATGTCATAACTGATCCCGTAAGCACTGTTAGCATGGTGTGAATAATGAGCCTTTTGGCCCAACTGGGCTTCTAACAGATGTAGTAGCGTCGTTTTGCCGGCAGAACCAGTAACCACAATTACCTTTGGCGACCATCGTCGCAGTTTGATGGCCGCAAAAAACCTAAAGTAACGAGCGCCAACAAAATACAAATGGCCTTTGATTTTTGAAATCATGTTACACCTATTTTACTGCTTATGACCCTAAAGAAAAAGGACCACCGGAGTGATCCCTTTATTGGTGGAGCTACTTTGCGTAAGCATTGTAGCCCCATAGCACTTTTATGCTAACAAAGCCGGGGGTTGCACGCAAATTATTGAATGGCTTGTAGCTTGGTCTGCAGGTCTTGCAGGGTGGTGTTAGTCTGGGGAGCTTTTACTACTTTGTCTAGGCTGTCGTAACCAGAAAACTGCAACTCCTGGCCACTGGATTGATTGGTTATCGATACAATCTCTTGGCTCCAGACGTCTACCTTCATGGCAAATACTACTTTGGCTGTAGTGGTGTAATCATTTGGATTGATTTTAGCTAGATGAGTCAGGCCGGTACGCATAGCAAAATCTTTGAGCTCGGCAACGTACGGTTTAGGGTCGATAGTGACGTTGAATTCGTAGACTGGGCGGCCACCGCTACGGCTGCGTTTAACCTTTGAGTAGTCTACTTGGTAGACATGATTTGCCTTGAAGTTATCCACGATTGTACGGCGGTCAGCCAGTGATAAATTAGCAATCGGTACCATGCCTAGCACAGTTTGGTTATAAATCTGGCCAGAGGTCAAGCCATCTTGCGACTGAGCCTTGCCCCACACGTTTTCAACGCCGCTGAAATTAGCACCCGGTTTAGACGACGCCAAATTACTGTAGCGAGCGTAGTCAGCACTGGGCAAGCCAATCAAATCGGTATTAATGTTGGTGATAGATGTCTGCGCAGACGCACCCTGGAATACCCTGGAATTACCCGTCACTACATTGCGCGGGCTAGCCTGCAGCTGCAAAAACTGGATCTGGCCTTGGCCATTTGCTTCTTGCCCTACACGCCGGGTCACACTACTACTGCTCAGCGAATTATCGATAGCAGCCCAGAAAACCCTTTGTGGATTACTGCGCACATTGTGCCACCACAGGTAGCCACTAGTACCCAGCATCACTACGCCTAACAATACCAATGCTTTGACTGTTCGCCTGGCTGTCCAGACGGTGCTATCCCAACTTGTTGCCTTTTTCTTTGCCACTTGTCCGCCTAAACTTTTAGCATTGTAACTTCGAAACTTTATGATAAGTATAACCCGACCACGTCTTTTGTTAAAAGTTTGGCGGATAAACACCATTGTAGCAGTATTGTGACAAAATATATAAATGCTGTTGTAGCCTCTTGCTCCAGGCTATTCATTATGTCAAAATATCTTATATGCCTCTTGCCTCCCTAACTCCACCTGGCCCCGAACAGATGACTATAACCAGGGATGAATACCGCGAACGAGCATCGACGGCGGGGCCACTGCCACCCATAGGTAGCGGGACCGAAAGGCATGACTATGGTCCAATGAACCTACCTGTTGACCCCGATAATGATGACTGGCACCAAAATGCAGCATGCTCGCCAGCATTGATAGAAGTGATGTTTGCGGAAGAAACTAATCCTGATTATGCCGTGATAGTCGCAGCCGCCAAATTAGCCTGCGCCAAGTACGTGGTACAACCGCAGTGCCTGGAAGCAGCCTTACACAATAGAGAGCCATGTGGCGTATGGGGCGGCAAAACCGCCAGAGAACGCCATGCGAGCTTACGCAGGCGTAGTTCCCACTGATAACTGATACTAGTAAACTAAAGGGTTATGTAGTAAAATCTACCCCGTTATACGGGGCATTGACGCAGTTGGCTATCTCGCTCCAAAGCGCTGCCAATTCAAGCTGGATATCAGCTCCCGCACAACTAACTACACAAACCCCCTTGTAATCTATTTTGGCCGTAGTTTTACCAATAGTCCTTTTATCTACATAAGTCTTGTAAAAATTGCTATTAATTATGCCCAGCGCTTCGCCCCATGCATCTTCTAAAGCCCGTGCGTTTTGGTCTGCACGCAATATTAATCGGCACTTCATATCAGCCCGTCGTAATCCATAACATCTCTCCAACAAGCCAATGTAGGTTTGAATCATAACAATGTCAGAACTCCCCATACTCAACCCACGATACGATTGCCACTTTGAACCCTCGCCCCAATAGAGCATTGCCAATGCAATTTTTAATGTACTGACCCCGGGTCGCCTGACTATCCTTTGAGCGGTGGCTGAATGTCGCCTAAATCGTTCACCGAGTTTATCTCTGTTTGCGATAACTGCGGCCTTTCTCGCTGCCTCTATATTATTTTGAAGTTTCTTTGCCAATCTCTTTTGGCCAACAGAGCTTACTGCCACCCCCCTGCAAATATATGACAATGTACTCTTAGGAATTGCCTGCCCAACAGCTTTATTTATTTCGTTGTAAGTATAGCCCTGCCTTTTTAATACAATCACTCGTTGTCTTAACTTATCTTCGACACGAGCCATAATCAAAGACTGTACTACAGATATATTAGACGTGCAAATTGACTTCTGTTTTTTTACTTTGTAGACTATCCATGTTAAGGGGACGTAGCTCAGTTGATTAGAGCGCCTGGCTGGCAGCCAGGAGGTCGTGGGTTTGACTCCCATCGTCTCCACCAAATGGTTCTCTTTCTGCAAGTACCTCAGAATGTTACTATAAACTCATGAATGATGACACTATCGCTGATCTCAAGCAGTTCATAGCTGCCACCATCTCGCAACAGACGACTGACCTACGCGAGGATATGAGTGAAATGAAAGCAGATCTACACGTTGTCAAGGATGGATTAGTGCTTGTTAATAAGAAGGTCGACAATCTCTCAAATGCCGTTGGTGAAGCACTCGATACCAGCAACACTGCGACCGACCAGCAGTTGAAAGACCACGAGCAGCGCATCGTTCAGCTTGAACAAAAGCCCGCCTGAACCACCACATACTGCTCACAGCGGGAGGGATGTGTTACAACGTATTCGGTGACCGAGTGGTCACTGACCGTGTTCAGGTGACACGACGGGCGTCAAGGATTCGGGAGCTCAGAACAGCTCTCCCCCGCCTGCCATCTGGAGAATCAGGTCCAAGGCCGAATTGACGCGTGGGTTTGAAAGCCGTGTCATTAGCTCCACCAAATGATAATTAAAGACCAGCTTTAAAGCCGGTCTTTTTTCGTGCGCGCCCACCCGGCGGCGGGTATTTGTTTTGGTTGTTTTTGTTTCCTGTCCCTCACTTTTTCTGGTTTGGAGTAGTCTGCAATCAGATTATGGCAAACAACGAAAAAGTGTGTGGATACGCGGCCGCCTAGAGCGCACGATTACCTATAATTACACGCTTATGCTTGCTATTTGTCAAGTCAAAGCGAGTCATCAAATTGTTCTGGCTCATCAACATGTTCTGGGTCAAATGTCGGTTGCTCATCTATATCCCAAACAGCCCTACAGATAAGTGTCGGTAGCCTGTCGTTAATCCCGCTTAGTTTGACTCTTTTTGCCACCAGATCGGTCGCCAGTTCTTGGACGGCAGCTAAACCCACCATAATTTTACGCTCAGCTTCACGATTTGGCGGGGATGAGAGATAACCGTATGCACCGAACACAATTTCACTCAGACTGCGCCTGGCCCGCTCATCAAAAGCCATGTATTGATAAATAGCTCTAAAGGCTTTTGTGCCGGAGCTAAGATATGAGCCAAACCTATAGCCGGGGATCTTTAACAATTCTGGATCAGGCGGATCACAGGCAAACCAAAAATCCTCGATATTTACAAACTCACCACTTGCCAACCATGGTTCAGGGCCAGAAGGGGCAAAATATACGTCACCCCCAAATCTATCAAGACCATACCTATCGTAGTTGGGTTCAACTTCACCAATATCTATTTGCCCTGGTGGGTAAACGTTAAAATCATACCGAAACATGCCTTCTCCTAATGAACATACAGTAATGTTTTTTGGACGTTTAGTCTAGTATGTGTATAAATTCTTGCTCGGTGATTTGCTTAGTACCCAGTTTGCGGGCTTTGACTAGTTTACTCTCGCCCACGTTGGCGCCGACTACCAAATAATCGGTGTCCCTGCCAACACTCGACTGAAACGTACCACCCAAAGCCCGAATCCGCTCGGCCGCAATGTCCCGACCCATAGATTCTAATGACCCCGTAACTGCAAATCGTTTACCATCTAGCTTGCCGCCCACGTGCTTTACATCCTGTGGCCACACTCCAATCTGGCGAAACTTAGCTAACAGTTTTTCATTATCTTCATCTGCAAACCAGGCCAAAATGCTCTCGGCCACAATTTCGCCGATACCTTCTACATCTTTGAGTTGCTGATAGGTGGCGCTACCCAGACTATCTAGCTTTTTGAATTTGTTGGCCAAATCAACTGCCGTTTGAGCGCCCACGTGGCGGATGCCTAATGCATAAATGAATTTAGACAGTGGCGGCTGGCTTTTATCGGTAATGGCTTTTAGTAAATTATTGGTAGACAGTTCGGCAAAACGCTCTAGTTTGAGCACTGCTTCACGTTTGAGCAGATATACATCAGCCAAGTCGCCGATAAGTCCGCCGCTAACCAGTGCGGCTACGTTCTTTTCGCCCAAGGTATCAATATCTAACGCCGCCCGGCTGGCAAAATGTTCCACCGCTTTTTTCAGCAAGATGGGCGCACTGGCGCCCTTTAGCCGATAAACCACTTCGCCCTCAGGACGCTCAAACTGAAGTTCTGGGTATTGGCGCTTTAGCTCGGCCTCCATGTCAAACGCCCTAGCGTTTTTGGGCCGCAACTTGGTAATCACACTCTGAACCTGCGGGATGATATCCCCGGCTTTGTAGATGACCACCGTGTCGCCCACCCGAATATCCTTACGGGCGATCTCGTCTGCGTTGTGCAAACTGGCGTGCTGCACAGTGGTGCCGGCCACAACTGTGGGGTCAAAAGTCGCAATCGGTGTAGCCGCACCAGTGCGACCAATACTCAGCACAATGTCTTTGACCACTGTGGTGGCTTCTTCGGCTGGGTATTTGTAGGCTACGGCGGCGCGGGGTGTTTTGCCAACAAAGCCAAGTTCGGCATATTTGGCACGATCGTTAACCTTGATAACCAAACCGTCGGTGTTAAAGGGCAAAGAATGCCGTTTTTCAGCCCACTCGGCAACAAACTTCAAGACGTCTTTTAGGTCAGTAAACACTCGGCATTGTTCGTTGGCAGCAATGCCTAGCTGGCGGATAGTCTGGTAGGCAAAATCATTGGTTGGAGTTTCTGCCGGATTGCTGCGCAGTATGTCGTAGGCCCGAAAATTGAGTGGTCGCTCGGCCACTAGCTTGGGATCCAGCTGGCGGATAGTACCAGCCGCCAAGTTGCGGGGGTTGGCGAATACTGGCTGATCGGCGGCTTGGCGTTTTTTGTTCAGCGTTTCAAAATCTTTTTTTAGCATGATTATTTCACCACGGATCTCGGTGCGTCCACGCAAAAACTGATTAGCCGATTTGCTAGCCCGCAGCCTTAGTGGCACGCTAGCAATAGTGCGCACATTTGCCGTCACGTCCTCGCCAACGGTGCCATCGCCCCGCGTGACTGCCTGAGTAAACACACCGTCTTGGTAAACCAGCGCACAAGCCAAGCCGTCCATTTTGATATCACAAAAATATTCGTGTTTGGTGCCGGGTAGCAGTTTGTCCATGCGAGCCACCCAGGCCTCTACGTCTTTGGTGTCAAAAACGTCGTTTAAGCTAAACATCCTGGTGCTCAGCCGGACTTTTTTAAACCCATCTGCTGCCTGAGCCAAAATGCGTTGAGTCGGCGAATCGGCAGATGTCAGCTGGGGATGCTGAGCCTCTAGCGCCTTGAGCTCGCGAATTAGGCCGTCGTACACGCCGTCGCTGACCGACGGGTTTTCTAGCACGTAATATTCGTAAGCGTATTCATGCAGCTGGCCAAGTAGCGCCCGGTAGCGATCTGCACTCACAGTAGTTCCCGATACAAACTGTACAAATAGCTATGCACTACCACCAGACTCATCAGACTAAGCACAAAGAAAGTCCAGCTGGCTACACTGGCAGCAAAAATAATTAACGGCAGCACGATAACGGCCACGCACACCACTAATATAATTGGCAAAGCCAATATTTTGCGCACCACCATCCAGCGACGATACCGCACCAACTGCTTGGCGGCATGAAGTGCCTTTAGCGGCGTCATGCCGGGTAGCGTCACAACATAAACTGCCATAATAGATACCGAAATCCAAAACAAACTCAGTAGTGCCAATAATCCCAAGCCTGATCCCCAAATAATCTTCTCGCCTACCGACACCGCTAGGCCATTGTTGAACACGTAACCATATAAAGCATTGGCCACTAGTAGTGGAATCAACTGCACAATCACCACTATCAGCACCAGCAAAAACGGTACCAGTGCGTACTGCGAACGATAAAATGCCTCGCGCAGTTTGATCTTTTTGGCGGCATGAGTCTGACGCAAAGACCAGATCAGTGCCAGACTAAAAACTACTAACAGAATAGACTGATAAGTACTGGCGACATCACTGGATGTCGCAGCTGTATTACTAAGTAGGTAGCCTAGCAGCGTAAAGCCGGTGGTTAGTTGTTGGCCATTGTTGAATAGCCCCTGCAACAATCCCCTGATCTGTACAAAGTTGCCATTGATGGCGAAACCCCTTACAAAAATCAACATCAGCACAACATACAATGCCAAGATCATGGCAAAAATACGCTTGTTCAGCCACAAATGCTTCATGGCCCTGGCAAAGATGCGTACAGCCGAAGACAAAGGTGGTGCCGGGTGTTTGATGCGTTTGGATATTTTGAACGATTTATACTGGGGCATCTTGAGCCGGCGACTTTTGGCAGCTGGCACGGTTACTTTGGCCGGCTTTTTGACTGTTTGTTTTTTGGCCATGGAGTGCCTAAGCCTTGTTGCCCATTTGCCGCAAGCGAGCTATGCGATCATCAAGAGGTGGGTGGGTATCGAACAAAGTGGTCAGGCTGTGGCCTTTTAGTGGGCTAGCAAAGAATAAATGGGCTGTAGAGGCATTTTGTTTGCGCAGTACGCTGCCTCGGTCTTTGATTTTTTGCAGAGCGCTGGCTAGACCCTCTGGATAGCGGGTGGTCAGCGCGCTGGTGGCGTCGGCCAGGTATTCACGCTTGCGTGATATCGCCAACTGAATCAAAGATGCGATGATCGGCGCCAACACAATGGCGGCAATGCCCAGCACCATGATCAATGGATTGTTGTTGTCGTTGTTATCATTGTCGCGGAACCAAGTCATACGCCAAATAACGTCTACCATGATAGATATCACGGCTACCAATGCAAAAGCCAACATCGACACCCGGATGTCATAATTTTTGACGTGGCCTAATTCATGTGCCAGTACACCCGTCAGTTCGTCGTCATCCATGATGTCTAGTAAGCCGCTGGTGACGCAAACAATAGAGTGTTTGGGGTCTTTGCCGGTAGCAAAGGCATTGGGCGCGGGGTCGTCAATGATAAATACCCGGGGACTTTCCAGACCGTCCGTTATTGCCAAGTTTTCGACTATGCGATACAACCTGGGGTTGTCTTTTTTCTGAATCTCGGCCGCACCGTTGACCGCCAAGGCCCATTTAGAACCACTGTAATAACTAATGACCACGTAGATCAGGCTACCAGCCAAAATAAACGGCAACAAATTGTTGTTGCGCCCACCAATAAATTGGCTGAGCACCCAGGCCACAGCCATGGTAAAGCCCACAAAAAGGGCCATCATCAAAAAAGATCTTCGCTTGTTGGATGCGATCTGGCTATACATTCAGGCTCCGTGCTAAAACTTAACGTCGGTAGGCTTGCTAATGGCGGCCGCTTCGGCTTCATCCACGCCAAAGAATTCGCGGGTCTTGAAGTGCAACATGGCGGCGATCAGGCTGGTAGGGAAAGTCTTGATCTTGGCGTTCAAATCACGCGCCGAACCGTTATAAAAGCGGCGAGCAGCTTGAATTTTGTCCTCGGTGTCGGTTAGTTCGTCTTGCAATGATTTAAAGTTTTCGTTGGCCTTTAGGTCTGGGTAGGCCTCGGCTACGGCAAATAGGCTCTTTAGAGTTTGCTGGAACTGGTTCTCGGCCTTGCCTGTCTCTGCAGGGCCTTTGGCGCCCAACATACTACTACGAGCGTTGGTGACGTTTTCGAACACGTCTTTTTCGTGTTTGGCATAGTCTTTTACGGTGTTAACTAGGTTAGGAATCAGGTCGGCACGGCGTTTGAGCTGTACAGTTATGTCACTCCAGGCTTCGTCCACACGCACGTTTAGCCGAACAACGCCGTTGTATATAAATATGCCTAGCACAACTACTACAGCCAGGACTATTAATGCAATTTCCATGATGATTCTCCCTGTTATTTACCCTTTAATTATAGCACCTTTGCAAAGTAAAAACTGATCTGGTGCGCAGGGCGGGACTTGAACCCGCACGCCTTTTGGGCAAGACATTTTAAGTGTCTCTTGTCTACCAATTCCAACACCCGCGCAAATTATCCCCAGAAGGGAAAAGAGCAGCCCGAGTGAAATGTATTTCATTTCCTCGGAGCGATGAGAAAAACCGTAGGTTTGTCTCTATTACCCTTGGAGGTGCGTACGGGTACCGCCCCCGTCTAACAGGTTTTGCAGACCTGTGCCTAACTTCTCGGCCAACGCACCCTGACTACTCAGACTATTGTAGCAATCCAGCCGGTGACAAGCTAGCCACTTAGTTCGGGAAAAGTGCCAGCACTTCCGGGTGATAGACGCCTGTTAGGTCCACGCTGCCACCCGCAGCAGATAGTGCACTCTCGGTCAGATCTATTTTTAGATCTAGCAATACTTCTTCTCTATTCGGCCATTCTGAATTTTGCATAACTTCTTGTAGAGTCAGAGCTGCTAGTCTAGCAACTAAACAGTTATCGGCATGTCTGCCAGCTGTTTCACGCTCAATTAGACCCTCTACATAATTCGTAGCTGGTTTCTGGGCAAAATCTAATAAACTCTC
>JBBQSV010000016.1:0-20385 GCA_038213615.1 Saccharimonadales bacterium (SeqCode)
GTTTGCGGCAAACCAGTGGCGCGCCAAACATCTACGGCGATCGTGGATCAAGTTATGACCCTGGGCAAAGGAGTCAAAATGATGATCTTGGCACCGGTGGTCATTGATAAAAAGGGTGCTTTTGAGCACATTCCCGAACAGTACCAGCGGGTGGGTTTTGCCAGGGCCCGAGTAGATGGTGTGGTTTATGCGCTGGATGAGTTCCCAGAACTAGACAAAAGCTATCGGCATACAATTGAAATTGTCGTAGATCGGCTGGTTAACGATGAATCTAGCCAGGGTCGACTAACCCAGAGCGTAGAGCAGGCCCTAGACCTAGCCGACGGCCGTCTACGGGTGCTAAATGCAGATGACGACGAAATCCATGAGTTTAGCTTGATGTACGCCTGTGTCGATCACCCGGACGTGACCATCCCAGAATTGGAACCTAGAACTTTTAGCTTCAACAGTCCCTTTGGGGCTTGCCCGGTGTGTACGGGGCTGGGTTCTAGACTAGAAGTTGACCCAGATCTAGTTATACCCAATGGTCGCCTGACTATTTCAGAGGGCGCCATTCGGCCATTCAACCGGGTGTCGACAGACGCTTGGTATGGCAAAAAGTTGCAAGCTGTGGCTCAGGCGCATGACTTTTCGCTGCAAGTACCGACCTCTGAACTTAAGGCCAAGGACCTAGAGATAGTGATGTACGGTACCGGTGATCAAAAATACAAAGTGGCGCTGGGCAGTGGCCGTTCTTTTGACACTACTTACGAGGGCGTGATTCCCAACCTAGAGCGCCGTCACAAAGAAACAGACAGCGATTTTATGCGCCGCGATATCGAACGGTTTATGCGTGAACGTCCTTGCCATGCCTGCCAGGGCCGGAGGCTCAAACCAGAGGTGCTGGCCATCACAGTTAAGGATCATTCCATTATGGACATTTGCGAAATGTCTATCGACCAGGCCAACAAGTTTTTTGGTAGCCTAAACTTTGATGCTAAAGAAACCCAGATTGCTAAGCAAATTATCAAAGAGGTTGATGCTCGGTTGAAGTTCATGCAGGACGTAGGACTTAACTACCTAAACTTGCTACGTAGTGCCGTCACGCTATCTGGTGGTGAGGCTCAGCGGATCCGTTTGGCCACCCAAATTGGGTCGGGTTTGCAAGGGGTTCTCTACGTACTTGACGAGCCGTCGATTGGCTTGCACCAGCGCGATAATGACAAATTGCTTAAAACTTTAAAACACCTGCGCGATCTAGGTAATACTGTTTTAGTAGTTGAGCACGACGAAGAAACTATCCGTACGGCCGACTATTTGCTAGACATTGGTCCCGGTGCCGGTGTCCATGGTGGCTTGGTGGTGGCCGCTGGCTTGCCAGCAGAAGTTGCCAAAGTGCCAGGTAGTATCACGGGCCAGTATTTATTGGGCAAAAGATCAGTACCCACACCCCAAAAGCGTCGAGCTGGCAGTGGCAAATCACTAACCATCAAAGGTGCGGCCGAGAACAACCTAAAAAAGATCGATGTCGAAATACCTTTGGGCAAAATGGTGGTAGTCAGCGGTGTGTCAGGATCTGGCAAATCTAGTTTGATCAACGACATTTTGGCCAAAGAACTAGCCGCTCGGCTGATGCGGGCCAACGAAGTACCCGGCAAGCACCAAGAGGTTCAGGGCATAGAAAACCTGGACAAAGTTATAACTATCGATCAGTCACCAATTGGCCGTACGCCTAGGTCTAATCCAGCCACCTACACCGGATTGTTCACCCCCATTCGTGAACTTTTTGCCAGCGTGCCAGAGGCCAGGCTGCGCGGTTACGGGCCCGGTCGATTCAGCTTTAACGTGCGTGGTGGCCGCTGCGAAAACTGTTCTGGCGACGGCATTATCAAGATAGAAATGCACTTTTTGCCAGATGTTTATGTGACCTGTGAGGTCTGCAAGGGCCAGCGTTACAACCGGGAGGCGCTAGAGATTCATTACAAGGGCAAAAGTATCAGTGATGTACTAGCTATGACCTGCGAACAGGCACTAGAATTTTTTGCTAATTTACCTGCTATAGCTCGGAAACTGCAAACTTTGGTAGACGTGGGTCTGGGATATATTTCTCTGGGTCAATCAGCTACTACACTATCTGGTGGTGAAGCCCAGCGGGTTAAACTGGCTACTGAGCTGTCGCGACGGGCTACCGGTCGGACCCTGTACATTTTGGATGAGCCAACCACTGGCCTACATATGGAAGACGTCAACAAATTACTGACTGTATTACACGCCTTGGTAGATACCGGCAACAGCATGATAATAATTGAACACAATCTGGACGTAATCAAAAACGCCGACTGGCTAATTGACATGGGGCCAGAGGGCGGCGAAGCCGGCGGCTACATTGTGGCTCAGGGCACGCCAGAGCAGGTGGCCAAAGCCAAACAGTCCTACACCGGCCAGTTCTTAGCCAAGATACTTTAGCGGGTCCAAAGTTTCGCTGTTTTGCTACTGCCAAGGCGTCTGGCAAGTGCCTGATCAGAAGGATGAACTATAAGTCGGCTCAAGCTGACCGATATTGTAGTTCGTAATTTGTTGGCATGTATCGTTCGGATACGTGATGCGTGGCCCTTACGCGGCATGTGAGCTATCTCTGCATAGCTGACTGTAGCGGCTAGGTCGGCGTGTATGTCTCGGGGCATCTTGGTTTTGACAACTACGGCTTGATACGAGGTTTCATCGGGTACGCTTATGTCACAGAATCCATCAATAGCCAGGTCTAGGGGTATATCCCAGGATCTAGGTTGGGTGGGAGTTATCCGGGTTGTTACGTCGGGTATGTCGAAACGGGCAGCCAATATGCCACCAATTTCGCCTGCGACACGATAAAGAGGTTCTGCTTCATTACAATCTGCAATGTCGCGTCCAGGTATTAGGAATTCGAACGATGGTATGTCTAGGTGTAGTCTGGTCATGTGTCGCGCTATGGTACTACTTTTTTGTATGTCTTACAACGCTAGGTCTGAGCCAACTGACTAGTCTTTTGCGGATTTTGGGGTCTTTGATTACATGGTAAATGGTTGGGCCAAAGCTGATAACCACAGCCGTCATAACTGCCGGAGCCATGTATTTTTCGACATGTGGGATGTGACTACCGGCAAAGTAGCCTAACAACGTTACGCTCCAGGTCCATATGATTCCTCCCAATACATTGAAGGTCCAATACCGTGTTTTATCCATGTTGCCAATACCGGCAACCACTGGGGCAAATGTTCTGATTACAGGGAAGAAACGAGAGAATAATACTGTTTTGCCGCCGTGTTTTTCATAAAACTTCTCTGATTTTTCTAGGTATCCTTGGCGAAAAAATAATCCGTCTGGCTTGCGAAACAATCTTTTACCAAAACGGTGACCTATTTGGTAGCCGACTTCATAACCAGTAACGGCCGCCAAAACTAGTAATACCAACAACCCCACAATCGGCAGTTTGTGTTGCGATGCTAGAAACCCGGCTGAAAACAGTAAAGTGTCGCCTGGTAGGAAGAATCCTGCCAATAGGCCTGACTCGGCGAAAATAATCAGCGTGATTAGCAGCAGCCCACCACTCTGGATAATGTTGTTTACGTTTAGCATCAATCTAGATTAACAGCGTTTACCACTTCACGTCTAGGGTTTAATCTGTTATACTGCAAGCTAAATCTTAGAGTTTTAAAGGAACAGCATGTCAGGAAACGATATCAATTTGTCTTTAGAAGAGCGCCCAGTTTTAGGTAAGGGCTTGGCTAAACTACGCCGTGATGGCAAAGTGCCAGCTGTCATACATGATCACGGCAACCCATCTATTCACGTAATGGGTGATCATTCGGCTGTGGCTAAGGCTTACGCCCAAGCCGGCAAACACCACCCTGTGCAGCTGACCGCCGGCAAAACGCAGCACCTGGCACTTATCAAAGATGTAGACTTTGAACCCGTTAAGCAACAGATGCGTCACGTGGTATTTCAGGCAATTAAGCAGAACGAGGCGGTAGAAGCCGAAATCCCAGTGGTCTTCAAAGAAGACGCCGAAATCCCAGCCGAAAGATTAAGCCTGATGGTTCTAAAACAACTAGATCATGTTCAGGTCAAAGCCCTGCCAAAAGACTTGCCAGACCAACTAGTAGTTGACCCCAGTAGCTTGGCCGAAGTTGGCGACAGCCTAACCGTGGCTGATATTGTGGTGCCTGACGGTGTCACTTTGATGATTGAGCTGACACATCAGATTGCTGTGGTAGAAATGCCTAAGGATCAAGAGGCCGAGGCCAACGCTTCTGCTGCCTCTCTGGCCGAGGATGCCGCCGCTCATGCCGAAACCGAAGAGGGTACCGAAGAAGGCGAAGCTAAGCCTGAAGGCGAATCTGGCGACGAACCAGCTGCCGAAGGTAGCGAGTCTGTCGAACCTAACAAAGAATAGCTTTAGTCTTCTATAAAGCCACCGGATTGGTGACCCCATAGCTGGGCATAGATACCCTTGTGCTCAAGCAACTCTTTATGTGTGCCTTGTTCGGCTATTCGGCCGTCTTCCATGACTATGATGCGGTCCATTTTTTGGATAGTGCTCAAACGGTGGGCAATCACAATGGCGGTACGGCTTTCCATCAGTTTCCACAAGGCGTCTTGAATCAATACCTCGGACTCTGAGTCTAGGGCGCTAGTGGCTTCGTCTAGAAGCAATATCGGGGCGTTTTTTAGCATCGCACGAGCAATAGCAATCCGTTGGCGTTGACCGCCCGACAGTTTAACGCCACGCTCACCGACTAGTGTTTCGTAACCCTTCGGTAGTTGTTTGATGAATTCGTCGGCATGAGCAACCTTGGCGGCTTTTAATATAGCTGCTTGGTCAGCAGACTGATCGCCGTAATGAATATTGTCCTGCAGACTTCGGTGGAACATTATTGGCTCTTGTGGCACGTAGGCAATATTTTGGTGTAAATCGTCTTGGGTCAAATGGGCAATGTTTTGACCATCAACCAGTATCTCACCGTTATCAATGTCGCTAAAGCGCATCAACAGCCTGGTAAAAGTGGTCTTGCCAGAGCCAGAATGTCCAACCAGCCCGATCTTTTCTCCGGCTTTAATATTTAGACTAAAGTCTTTGAACAGTGCGTCTTTGCTGCCATCGTGAGCAAATTCAACATTCCTAAATTCAATACTACCATCTTGGATCTGGGACACTTCGGGTTTAACCGGGTCTTTGACTTCTGGCTTGTGATCTAGGATCTCGGTCATTTCGCTTGCGTCACCAAAAGCACGGTTGTAGTTACGCAGCGCGCCGTTACAGAATGTCCACAACTGCCCAGTAATGCTGTTGGTGAAACTAAATATCAAAAATGCAGTAGCTACAGTGGTACCAAAGGTCATGACACTGACAATTGCCGCCACCAAAGCAACCACTGCTATAACTCGACTCATAATACTAAAGTACGCAGATTGTTTTTGATTGGCACGCATTACATCCATTAGTCGGTCGTAGGTGTTGTCGGTGATATCCCAAAAGTGCTTGCGCTCATGCTTACCGCCGGCAAAGCTCTTGATGGCCATAATGTTGGTTACACTATCTGCTAGGTAGCCAGTCTGGTGACTCTCGGATGCGGCCAGTACACCACTCAGCCTTCTGACTTTTTTGGTTATGATGGTACCTGTAACGATGTAAATAATGGCAAATAGCATCAGCAGGATCACGAAAGTTGGTGCCCGATGGGCCAGGATAATTATGGTAAAGATTATGCTGGCGATCAGCTGAATTACTTGATAGATGGTTGTATCGGCAAAGCGTCCATAGCTGCCAACCAACTTGTTGGTTTGTGATACTAGTGATCCGCCAAAGGTGTTTGCGTGAAAGTTAGCACTTTCGTCTAGCAAGTGATTGTAAACCCGGCGAGTAATATCGCGGTTCACGCTGCCCTCTAGCCGCCAGTTAAACGCGTCGACTACCCGCCAACCGATAGAACCGGCTAGTAGCAGGGCGACGTAGGCCAGAATGCTACTACCAAAACTCGGCCATATTTGATGTGGCACAAACCCTCCGTGTGACAGTTTGGCGATGATGTCGGCCAAGATTACGGGTGGTAAGTACTGTTCTACCAGGGTAGTTATAGGCACGCCTATAAGGATCCCGATTACGTAGGTCGGGTATTTCCAGACATGATGCCAGTAGAGTTTGAGTGTTTTCGAGGTTGTAGATTTAGACATGGAACAGCCTCCTGCTGCCCTGATTATTTGATCGGTTTAGTTTTTAAGAGTTTTGTTCAAGGAGTGGCTAGTCGCACGCCACACGGGCGACTTTGTCACTTTTGATAGATTTTAGTTGTAACATTCGACGCCCTTTCCTTAAAAGTTAATAATGATTCGCCTATCTTAACATAAGTGTTGTTACAAAAGCAAAGTTATCTAATAAATGTTAGAATATACCAAATGGAAAAGATTATTTTATTCTATAAATTTTTGCCTGTCGAAGATCCGGTGACGGTTATGCATTGGCAACGTGAGCTTTGTGAGCGGCATGGGTTAATGGGCCGGATTATTATAAGCCCAAAGGGCATTAATGGTACCCTGGGTGGCCCAATCGATGGACTGAAAGCCTATAAAAAAGCTATGAACTTGCATCCCAAGTTCGAAAAGATCATGTACAAATGGAGCGAAGGTGGAGCTAGTGACTTTCCGCGTCTGAGTATAAAGGTGCGCAAAGAAATAGTAACGTTCTTGGCGGATGACGAAATAGAAGTTGATGCAACAGGGGTAGTGGGTGGGGGCAAGCACCTAAAACCAAAACAGGTTAACGAGTTGGTGGCTAGCCGCGGTGATGTGGTGTTTATGGATGGCCGTAACGCCTACGAGGCAGAGGTTGGTAGGTTCAAAAATGCCGTGGTACCCAACACCCGGACGACCCGCGACTTTTTAAAAGAGCTAGAGTCGGCCAAGCTAAAAAGGTACAAAGACAAGCCAATTGTGACCTATTGCACCGGTGGCATCCGCTGCGAGATCCTGACTAGTCTAATGAAAAAGCGGGGGTTCAAAGAGGTTTACCAAATAGATGGTGGTATTGCCAAATACGGCGAAGAGTACAAAGATGACGGCCTGTGGGACGGCAAAATGTATGTGTTCGACAAGCGAATGAAGGTAGCCTTTAGCGACAAGTCCAAAGATATTGGCAAGTGTACCTTGTGCAAATCCAAGACCAGCAATTTTATCAATTGTGCCGATAAGTCCTGTAACGATTTAGTATTGGTCTGCAATAAGTGCTCTAAACAGTCCCAGTTCTGTCAACGCCACGTCAAATCAGCTCAAACGGTATAATCTGACTTGTGAACAATAAATTAGAATCTAAGTTAAAGACTCTGCCCAAGACACCCGGCGTGTATTTTCATAAAGACGCTAAGGGCGAGATTATTTATGTGGGTAAGGCAGCAGTGCTAAATAATCGAGTACGGCAGTACTTTCAAAAGTCCCGAACGCGTGATGCCAAGACCGTGGCCTTGGTAGCCGAGATTGCTGATACCGACTGGGTAGAGGTAGAAACTGAGCTAGACGCTCTATTTTTAGAAGCCGAGATGGTGCGTCGCTATATGCCACGCTACAACATATTGCTGCGTGATGATAAGTCGATGGTTTACATTCGGATAGATTACGATAGCGACTATCCTACAGTTAGCACTACCCGCCGGCCGCTAGACGACGGTGCTAAATACTTTGGCCCTTACCTCAGTACTCTTAGTGTTCGGCAGGCGCTCAAGTTGCTGCGTCGCATTTTTCCGTACGCTACGCGCAAAATGCCCAACCAAAGACGAGCCAGCTTGCATTATCACTTGGGATTAGATCCGGGCCTAGAAGATGGTCGGACAAGTCTAGAAGATTACCGAGCCAACTTGCGCAAACTGATTAGCTACATAGAGGGCAACCGGACCAAGATTATCCGTGAGCTAGAAAAAGACATGAAGTCTCGGTCCAAATCCAAAGATTTTGAACTCGCCGCCAAAACTCGCAACCAGTTGTTTGCGCTCCAAAATTTGACCAAGCAGGTAGTGTTTAGCGACAAAGAGTTCCTAGACATCAGCAAAGATCACGCCCTGACAGAATTAACTGATTTACTGGGGCTGATTGTGGTGCCTCAAAGAATAGAAGGCTATGACATCAGCCACATGAGCGGCACAGATGTGGTAGCCAGCATGGTAGTGTTTACCAACGGCGCCAGTAACAAAAGCGAATATCGTAAGTTTAAGACCAAAAAAGACCACAACAACGACTTTTATAACATGCACGAAACGATTACTCGTCGTCTGAGTGAACGTAATGTCAAAAAATGGGGTAAACCCAGCTTAGTGTTGATTGATGGCGGCAAAGGGCAACTAGATGCGGCCATTCGGGCCCGCGATGAATCGGGGCAGAGCCGGATCCCATTCATCGGTCTGGCTAAGCGAGAAGAGCAGGTGGTTGTCCAAAACAACAAGTCTAATGTCGTACTAGATGACAAAATTTTGCACCGATTGGGCGGCTACACCACGCCCAGCCAGGACTTCACGCTTATCAATCTGCCGCACAGCACCAACCTAGTCAAATTATTACAGCGCATCCGTGACGAGTCGCATCGTTTTGCTGTTAGTTACCACTCTACGCTCAAACGTTCCCGCCAAACTCATAGCGCACTAGACGATATCCCAGGCATCGGCCCAAGCACCAAGAAGAAGCTGATCAAACACTTTGGCTCTACCAGGGGGGTATTAGCCGCGGATATTAAAGAGCTAGAAAAGCTAGTGAGCCCAACGGTAGCTAGGGCACTGCTCAGTGCTATTTTATAGTGGCGGGGTACCGGTGTAGTGGCTTTCGTAGGATACTTGGTAGACATTTAGCTTGCTGCCACCAGAATTGGCTATGTCCCACCCTGTGGAATTAGTGGTACTATTTTTTGTCGGCACACAAAACCTGGTGTAGAAGTTAGGATTTGTCTCCATGCTGGTAGTGACTTTATTGCTACCACTCACAACGGTCATGCTGACAATATTGCCAGTTGCCCCTATGCCCCTAACCGTAAAACAGGTTTGGAAGTACGTATAGTCAGTCTCTGTTGCGCCCCTGTTTGGGCTGAAGTTGGCGTGTTGGCCCTTCACCAGTTGTACGACATTAATAGGCGTGTCTCCATAGTGGACGTTATCTCTAACGACTGTGACGGCTGGATCATTCAGCTTTGCATTGGCGCTACCACTAATAGTTACGTGTGTGTGTATCGACGTGACTCCAACATTTGGCGTAGCACTTGCGGGTAATTCGGCAGCCTTACTCTTGTTTAGTAAATATACTCCAATACTGGCCACCACAGCTATTACTAATACGGGCAATATAAAATGATGGCTAAAACCATTTTGGTTTAGTTTATGCTTTTTGAATATTTTCATACTTTTCCTTTTTTGATTTTTATTGAGCATTATCTCTTTAACTCCAGTGTAGTTTATTTTGACAATCTGTCAATGCACTCGGACAAAGTTGCTATACTACTAGCCTAACTATGACAGCGGATTTTGGAGTAGATTTTTTTAGGGGTAATCGTCAGCGGCTAACCAAGCTGTTTGCTGGCAAGGCGCCTATTGTATTAACGGCTCATGGTCGCATGCAGAGTAGTGTGGACGAGACCTTGCCGTTTCGTCAGGATAGTAATTTTTGGTACCTGACGGGTATAAACGAGCCCGATATCTTGCTGGTGCTGGATAAAGCAAAAGAATACCTGGTGTTGCCTGAATATTATGACCATCATATTCGCTGGGCAGGGGCCGCTACAATAGACCAGCTACGCCAAGCCTCTGGTATTGACGAGATTCTGACATACAAAGACGGCTGGCGTGTGCTAAAACCCCGGCTCAAAAAATCCAAGCACTTTGCCACGCTAGCCGCAGCTCCAAACTACATTCCTACACATGGCTTTTATACCAACCCCGCCCGCGCCGATCTGTTAAATAGGGTGAAGGCAATCAACCCACAAATTGAACCCTTGGACCTGCGCCAGCATTTTGTGGCCATGCGGACTATTAAACAGCCAATCGAAGTTGAGGCTATTCGTCAGGCCGTAGATATCACTATCAAGTCAGTTAAAATATTGCAAAAACGCGGCTGGCACAAACTTGAAAGTGAACAGCACTTGTCAAATGAACTAGAGTACCAGTTTGGTAAGAACGGCGCTGATGGAGTCGGGTTCGATACGGTGGTAGGTGCTGGCCGGAACGCTAGTGTGCCACACTGGCAAGGTGATAAGTCAGTTATCAGTAAGCAGGGATTCCTAGTTTTGGATCTCGGGGCTAAAGTAGGCATGTATTCAGCTGACGTGGCACGTACCTACCCACTGAGCCGTCCTACGAAACGAATGCGCCAAGTCTACCAGGCTGTTTTGGATGCCCGTGAACATGCCTTGGGGCTGTTAAAACCAGGGGTGGTTCTATCTGAGTACGAGACCGCCATGGAGCAATTCATTGGCGAAAAGCTACGTGAACTAGGGCTGATCAAGACACTGGAGCGCAAAGACATCCGGGCGTTCTTTCCGCATTATACGTCTCATCAACTGGGCATCGATGTACATGATCTGCATTCAGATGAAGACGTCTTGCAGCCAGGCATGGTACTGACCGTAGAGCCCGGCATCTACATCCCCAAAGAAGGCTTAGGTGTTCGTATAGAGGATGATTTATATGTTAGCGATCAGGGGCTAGAGAATCTAAGCTCTGGCTTGCCCATAAACTTAAGCTGAAATACAATAAGTAAAGTTCTACGCCCAATAAGTTATGGAGTTATAAAGTGATGATTTTTGTTCAAAAAACGCAAACTGTGCCAAAGCATAATTGTAATTATGTTGCGAAGCAGTTTGACGTTATTTTGATCAAAAAGGGCGGTTTATGGACCGTGAATTACTTGGGAGTAGGACTTTAGAATGAAAAGCCCTATTGGTAGGTTATTAGTGCGCTGGTTTGTCTGTAGCTTAGGCTTATGGATCTCTGCCGGACTATTTGCTGGCCGAGTGACGTATAACAGCGATAATTGGGCGATTTTGGTGGCCGGGCTGATATTGGCAGTGGTCAATATAATTATCAAGCCAGCACTAGTCATTTTGTCGTTACCAGCCATTTTATTTAGCCTAGGACTATTCATGATAGTCATCAACGGGCTACTGGTGACATTGGTCAGTAAACTCTATAGCCCTCTTCATGTGTCTGGTTTTGGGGCTGCCATGCTTGCCGGTATGGTGATAGGCTTGGTAAACTACTTAGTAACCACAGTCTTAGAGAATTCCGACACTAAACAAGGAGCCAAAGCATGAACATCTACAACTACGTGACTATCATAAGTATGGTTATCTTAACTATTTTGATTTTGGTACAGACCAGGGGTGCTAGTCTGGGGGCTGGGCTGGGTGGCGGCGGCGAGGTCAACACCGTGCGTCGCGGGTCCGATAAAACTCTACATCAGATAACCGTATTTCTAGCCATTGTATTTACCGCGTCATTATTACTAAGTGTAATAACCTGAGCAAAGAGCAGTAAGCTCGGCCAGCTTTATAACCCAGCATGATAGATCGCAAATTTAAACTTCGTTGGCGCCGACGCTTGCGACACAGTCGTAAGCAGGTTGAAGATCTTGGCTATCAAGCCGAAGAGCAGTTAGAACGGCACTTCTTTCGCCGCCTGAGTCGCATTGTTCAGGTCCGTAGGTTTGTGGCGGCCTGGGTGTTATTGATGATTCTGCTGGCCGGGGTTAGCGTAGTACAACTGCGATCTTTGGGTGATTATTATCAAAAACTGGTGCCCACAACGGGGGGCAGTTTTACCGAGGGCATCGTAGGGGCCTTTACCAATGCTAACCCTATCTATGCCACCAGTGCTGTAGATGCCAGTGTATCCAAATTGGTTTTTTCAGGGTTGTTCAAATATGATCAATACGGCCACCTGGCACCAGATTTAGCACAGAGCTGGAAGTCCGATGCCGCCGGCCGAATCTACCGGGTGCGATTAAAAGACAACCTGTTGTGGCACGACAACCTACCCTTAACGGCCGAGGACGTAGCCTTTACTTATCAGACTATCGAAAACCCCGACGTTAAGTCGCCGCTGTTCAATGGCTGGCAGGGTATCAAGGTTACGGCCGTGGATCGCCGGACAGTTCAATTTGTTTTGCCGAACACGCTGAGTTCGTTTATTTACAGCTTGACCAACGGCATCGTGCCAAAACACATTCTACAAACCACCGCCCCAGAGCAGCTGCGGACTTCTACGTTTAACAGTGTTAACCCGATAGGTTCAGGGCCATTTCGGTGGAGTTCACTGCAGGTTATTGGCAATGACAACGCCAAAAGGGAAGAGAGGATCAGTCTGCTAGCTAACGCCGATTACCACAGCGGTGCACCAAAATTGCAGCACTACATTGTACAGGCTTTTCATGACCCCAAACAGTTAGAAAAAAGCCTAGCCAACAAAGAGCTAAATCTTGCCGTTGGGCTGGATGCTATACCCGGTAATCTTAAAAATAATGATTCATTTCAGACTGCTAGCTCGCCCCTGAATGCCCAAGTCATGGTGTTTTTCAAATCAGCAAGCGGTCTGTTGAGCGATAAGAAACTACGTCAAGCGTTGGTGCTGGGGGCTGATCGGTCGGCTATTATTAACAGCTTAGGTTATCCCTTGATTCCAGCCGATTCACCATTTTTGCGTAGTCAGTTCGCCTACAACCACAAACAAATCCAAAAAGATGCCAATGCCACCGCTGCGGCCGACCTACTAACTGCAGATGGCTGGAAGCTAGACTCCACTAATGGCGGTATTCGCACAAAGCATGGTAATAAGCTCGGCTTTACAGTGGTTTCAGAACGTAACAGCGAATACTCAGAGGTTGCTTTGCAGCTGCAAAATCAGTGGCGCAAACTAGGCGTGGATATGACCGTCAAGCTACTGTCTGGTAGCGAACTGCAGGGTGCGCTTGGCGAACATCAATACGATGCTCTGTTGTATGGCATATCTCTGGGACCCGATCCAGATGTGTTTGCTTATTGGGATAGTTCCCAGGCCTTGGCCAGGTCAGATAATCGTCTTAATTTCTCGGAATACTCATCGTCGGTGGCCGATGCGTCGTTAGAGTCTGGCCGGACGCGCTTGGGTAATAAACTGCGGATAGTTAAGTATCAGCCATTTGTAAAAGCTTGGTTGGCCGACTATCCGGCCCTAGCACTGTATCAACCCCAGTTATCGGTTATAACTTACGGCACCATCTACGGTTTAGACATGCGGGCCGTCAACTCGGCGTTAGACCGTTATAGCCAGGTGGATCAGTGGATGATCCGCCAAGCCCGTGTTTATAAGTAGCGACATTGTCTTAACAGATAAAAACCGCTAATATAAACTAGCCCTAAGCGGATATGGCGGAATTGGTAGACGCGCTAGCTTCAGGAGCTAGTGAGCTTTTGCTCGTGGAGGTTCAAGTCCTCTTATCCGCACCAATGAAATGTGGTCGTCTTTTGACAGCCCCATTTCATTTTTTAGAGTGATTTGAACCGATAGGCCGAATAGGCCAGGGGCCTATGAGGTTTTCCTTGCTTGGCCGAGGCAAACTGCTAATTTGCCGAGCAGATAAGTCAGGTCCTCTTATCCGCACCAAATAGTACTAGCCAATTGCATTTTGCACTGGTAGAGCTTATGACTATAGTGATAATAAAAAAGGAAACCTCACAATGAAAAAGCTCAAGCAGTCTGGCTTTAGTGCTATCGAAGGGTTATTAGTATTTGTAATTGTTGGCCTAGCAGGCTTTGTAGGTTGGTATGTCTACAACCAGCATAAGAATAACTCGGCTACTGTTCCAACCACCACTAGCACATCTACCATTACCTCTACCCCGCCCGTGATCCCTTCTGCCAACATTGCTAAGCTCGATGTCGAACAGCTTTTGACGACTTTTTACACTAAATATACTGCCGTCGATTCTTCTGCGGCCCCAACAGCGGATAAGCCAGCTGTTACCAAGCAATACGGGACGTCAAAGTTGGTGACTGCCCAGGCCAAATCTACCGGCCAGGACAATATAGTTTGTGCTCAAAATATTCCTACCAGCTTTAGTGTGTCGGGGATTACCACCACCACGACGTCAGCTAGCGCTGAGGTTACAGAAGTATTTGGTTCAGGTAATGTGAAGATCAAAGTTGGTCTAGTAAAAGAATCTGGCAAACTATGGATCGATTCTGTAACTTGTCCCGCTAGTTAACCCGGCAGCGGCTATATTATAGACTCCAGGGCAACACTTTCTGTGCTATGATAACAGCTAAAGATTATGCTTATTCTAGGAGTTATTAGTCGTGCCAATTAACAAAGTTGCCCACTATTTACAGGAACATCTAGCTGGCGAAGTGCTATCTAGTGGTGAGGCACGGCAGCACTTTGCTACTGATGGCAGTGTGTTCAAGGTAGTGCCCAGTCTGATTGTTTACCCCAAGAACGAAAGCGACGTACGCAAGGTAGCTAGATTCACCTGGCAAATGGGTGAACGGGGCCGACCAATACCGATCACCGCCCGCGGCGCAGGTACCGATCAAAGTGGGGCGGCCATCGGCAGTGGAGTTATCCTGGCCTTTACGGCACACATGAACCGACTATTAGAATTTGACACCAAAAGTGGCAACGTCACCGTAGAGCCAGGGCTTAATTATGGCAAGCTAGAACAAGCCCTGCACACCCATGATCGCTTTTTGCCGCCATACCCAGCATCGTTCGAATACAGTACCCTAGGTGGTGCCATTGCTAATAACTCGTCTGGCGAAAAGTCGTTCCGCTATGGCGATACCCGTAACTTTGTAAAGAGTCTGCGAGTAGTCCTGGCCAACGGCGAGGTTATAGAAACCAAGCGCCTAAACAAGCGCGAACTTAGCAAGAAACTAGGCTTGGCTAATTTCGAGGGCGAGGTCTACCGCCAACTAGACACATTATTAGAAGAAAACCGCCAAGTTATCAAAGACCACCAACTAAACGTTACCAAGAACTCGGCTGGCTATGCTTTGGGCAAAGTAAAGGGCAAAGACGGATCATTTGACCTGACTCCACTAATAGTTGGTTCGCAGGGCACCCTGGGCGTTGTTACCACCGCCACTCTATCCACCGAATACTACAGCAAGACTACCACTCTGGTGGTGGCGCACTGCGACAGCATAGAAGTGGCCGAAGAAGCCATACTAGAACTGCGTAAATTACCAGATTTGCCTAGTGCTATCGAGGCCGTCGACGCTAACCTGCTAGGTTTTGTACAGCGTCAGAATCCCAATCTGCTAAAAGGTGTTATCGACGCGCCATTTCCCAAACTGGTTTTGCTGATTGAATTCGACAATACCAACGACCGTGCTCAGAAACGCATGGCCAAGCGGGCTGCCAAAATTCTAGACAAGTCCCAAATCAAAAACCAGGTAGAAGACGATCCAGATCGCCAGGAATCACTGTGGCAAATACGGCGTAGTGCTGCAGTGGTGACTACCTATGCCGAAGGTTCAGCCAGGGCTTTGCCGATTATAGAGGACGGCGTAGTACCGGTAGACCGTCTAAAGGACTACCTGACCGGTCTGTATGAAATATTTGACAGCCAAGGTCTAGAGGCCGCTCTGTGGGGACACGCTGGTGATGGCAATTTACATGTGCAACCTATTTTGGATTTGGGGCAGGTAGGTGGCCGACAAAAAGTGTTTAGGTTAATCGAAGATTATTACAACTTGGTAATTAAATTGGGCGGTAGTACCACCGGCGAACACGGCGATGGTCGTTTGCGGGCCCCCTATCTGTCCAGACTTTATGGTCCAGAACTTTATGGTTTGTTTGCCAAGGTCAAAAAAGTGTTTGACCCCTACGGCACCATGAACCCGGGAGTCAAAATTGGCGTTGATCTAGAAGACATCAAACCCCTGTTGCGTAACGAATACAGCCTAGCCCACTTGCTAGATCACTTACCCAGGAGCTAGTCAAACTAAGCAGCCTTTTTATCAGCATCGGGACAGACCGAGGCTCGAAAGCTAACTCTGTTATGGTGTGGATCGGGGCCGGCGTTTATTAACAGTGTAAAGGCAGTAATCATATCATCTCTATCTGGGAACTTTAATGGTTCCGATTCATCACCGGGTTCTAGCCCCGTAAGGGGTAAGCTGTTGCCTTTCCTGATCCTCTGGGAATTATCAGGGTAGTCTTGCTCGATTTGTACTACGCCCGCAGCAGACAGGACATCGATCTTGTACCTATAGTAGTTATAGCCGATAGTCGGTTCGACTATAATAGTGTGCCCATCAGGCTGTAGCCGCAATACAGGAAAGTAACACGGCTTTTTGCCCTGGATGGTTGGTGCCAACGAAGTTGTGGCTTTTGGTACAGCCTTGGCTTCTTGTTTGGCGCAACCAGTAAAAGCTGCCGCTGCTAGTGCTATGGCAGCAAAACGTGTCGTTCGCGGCAATCTTAATCTCTCACTCATTAAACATACTATAACATCTGTGTGTGCAACTATCAAAGGCAGGGACTTGTCTTAATACGGAACCCCTAGGCCGCCGCCCCAGATTAAACTAGGGGCGTGCACTGACCATGCCGTTCGGACAGGGCGGTAAGTATCCAAAATGGCTTGGGCTTTAGGGGTAGGCCAGCGGCCATTCAGGATCTCGTATGGCCCGACATTCCAGTAATCAATGGTACTAACGGTGCCAGAAGTATTGAATGGAAACGTTGATGGGTTGGCCGACCAGCCGGTGACCAAGTTATATAGTGTATGTAGATTAGCGCCATTCGGCGATACGTAGTCGTAGACGTTTACGCCCTGTGTGTTCATAATTTCTGCCGCGTAAGTCATGGCCATCATTACAAAGTTAGAATAGGCTAGTCCGCTGGACCCATCGCCCTGGCCACCACCTTGGCGGCGGACCTCTTGGGTTGGCACGCTTTTATCGTTTAGAGCGGCGTCTTGGATAGATTTGTATCTAGCAACCATGGTGTTGAATAACGTTTTATCTTTTAGATATACCGCGGTAGCAGTTACACAGGCTACGCCCCATACGCCCTGATTATTCGTATTATGATAAGCCAAGACTGTCATGGGCGCACTAATGGAACGCGTCAAAAAAGCACTAAAGGCCGACTGATCGCTAGCCGTGAACGCTGCAGATGACCTGACCATGTCAGCACCAAAAATCATACCCGGAAAGTAAACAACCCACGGCACCAGCGAAAAGGCGGTATAGGAACTCAAAAACGTTGTAGTGGCAGACCAGGCTTTGATAAACTTGTCGGCCTGCGTGGCGTAGGCCGCGTTGCCGGTGATTTGGTAGGCCAGACCTAGCATGTATGTGTCATAGGCATCAAATCTGAGGGGCTTGATCTGGGCTTCGTATGCCGCCGGGTCAGTGTAGGTCGAAGCAGTTATTAGCCATACTGCTGGTGGAGTGGGGGCGTGCGTCAGCGCGGCGTCAGCGGCGTCTTTAACTTGCAACCAAGCAGCATAGTTAGGCTGGATTTGTTTGGCTACGGCATCTTTGAGCAGGGCTATCTTGTAGGCAGGTATCAATACTGCATCACCAAAGTTTTGGGCAGCAGCAAACTGAATGGCTTGCCCACCAGAGGCTTGTGGGTTAGTCACGATCTTTACACTATTACTAAGCCTGCCCTTTTCTGGCTCTAAATCTATACCCCGAGTTGCGGCATGCGTTGCCAAAAGAGTGATAACTCCTATTGTCACAAATACGACCACCAAGCCAACTAACCCAACAGTGCGGTATCTGCTGGAGCCATTTGTCCATTTGTGTTTAATTTTTGGCCAAACTCTCATGTTCTAAGCATAGGCGCTAATGCCTATGCTGTAAATGTATCTGGCTAGGGGGGTTCTATTTAGAAGCTGCTTTTTTCTTGATGCCTTTGAGGTTGTTGTGCGCTTTTAGCCAATGCAGGCCATAACTCCCCCAGCTGAACCACGAACCCCACGATCGCCAGTGTTTCAGATGATCCTGGTAGTTCCAGTCGTAGTCCTTTGCATGATCTTGTGGACTTTTGCCATGGTGTTGCATAGTGTCTCTTTGTTAACTTGATGAGAGCCAGTCACCGCCTAGGTTCGACGATATTCCAGAGCGACGCAGACTTACTCATTCATCAGTGATCTTGGATGTCCGTCCATGTTAACCGCCGAATGAGCAGCGCATGGTTGGGATAGGACGACCACGTTAAAACCATTTGACCACAACCCAACAGACCCGCTAACTGGGTAAGCCATATACCAAAACAAGAACCACGTTTTATGTAAGGTTGAACAACCTGGCTGCTTCTTTATTGACCGTGACTCCACTCTTATTTGCGTAGTTTTTGATAATATCGATCAGTATATCTAGATTACGAAAGTAGGGAATTGTAATTAATCTCCATGTCTTGATGCGCACCCTCATGTGTCCACCCTGACTGTCCTTTAGCTCCAGTATTGTGGCTATCTCTCGGTTGAACGTACGGTAGGTATTTACGTATACTAACTGGCTTAAATCTATTGACTTTGAATCGAAGCCAAGTACGTTCCTGTGCTTCATACATGACCCATCGATGATGACATTAGACAACGCAGTCATGATGATCACCGGTAGAGACATGACAGCGATTACCGCCGACAAAATGAAGTAGTTTCTTAGTGCGCCACCTGACTCAATGCCTCCCCCCATGACCATGCCGACCAAAACCATTGTGACAATCAGCCAAAACAGTGATCGCCACCAAGAAGCTTTAAATATTTGTTTACTCATTTACTCATAGGATAAACCGACAAGCATTTTTCTACAATAGAAGGGTCGAGAGACAGGGCATTACAAAACAAAAACCCCACATATGTGAGGTCATTGTTTTGGTACAGCAGACCTAAGAAGAAGCTTAGTAAGCTTTTGTTGCGCCGTCGGCTACTGCTTTTTCAGCAGTGTCTTTAGACATCATCGCACAAACAGTTGTTCCACATTTCTGGTGTTTGCCTTTGGCCATGAAACCACCTTTTGCTGTTTGGACAACCTCGGGTGCTGACAATTCAACGCCTTTTTCCTTACATTTAACGCAGTATCCTGTAACCATGTCTTTTCTCCCTCAAATTCGCATTAATTTATATCCGTTTCATTTTAACGCCTTTTTAGGATATTACCTACTCTAACTAGACTCGGACTGAAACTATTAATCATCAATAAACAAAAAGCTCCCGATCAAGGAAGCTTTTCTGGGTGTCGAATTGGTGCAGCATCGTTGGCGCATTTCAAACATCTGCGCTTGAAAATTGCGACAATGCAAAACTAAGAAACTTGGTAACAATTTTTAATTAATCAGGGCGATTACTGTCTTAATCCGTAGACTTACTGTTAGTCTACAGTCTGTGATGGGCCTCTGGCCATTTGTCCGTCGCATTTACTAAAGTGATCAATAACTTTAGTAACAAATGTCTCATAGCTGCCAAGATCTCTGTGCATTAACTCAATGAGCCCTTTGTCATCCAGAAGTACATAATCATGTCTATTTGTACCAGTCTGTAGTAAAAAGATTTCGTCTGGATGTTTATCACATTTAACGCTTAGGCTGTCCATGGTTAACTCCTATACTTTAGTTGGTGCAGCATCGTTGACGTATTACAAACATCTGCAATAGCTGCCGTTACTGATTATAAACTAGAACATCTAGTTGAAGTATTTAACTTATCGGGCAATCTAATTTAACTATGCTGCTTTATGTTCGAGGTGTGTGATTCGCTTTTCGTGGTTTTGAACCTGTTCGTCAACCGTAGACGTATAGCCAATAGCAGACTGTTCAACAGCAGCTTGCACAGCATCAATTTTTCTCTCGATACGGCTCAGATCATCTTTAGTGGCCAAACCGTTCAGATCATCTTTAGTGGCCAGATCAGCCGTTTGCTGGGATACAGTAGCGGCAATAAATTGTTTCAAGTCCTGAATTGTGTCATCATTCATAGCACTATTCTATCATGGTGCACCATCGTTGACGTATTACAAACATCAGCTATGGAAGCAGTAAACAACCATAAACTCAAGCATCTAGTCGAAGTCTTCAACTTATCTGCAGATCTTATCTAGAGTAGGCTACCCGTAAGCAAACGAAAGTCTTTATCAGTTTCCCAAATCTCTTGAAGCTTATAAAAATTATCATCTGGCTTTTGCATCAGACGAGCTAGCTCATCAATCTTTTCTAATTCATCTGTTGTTAATTTCTTGAACTTCTTAGGCTCGCCGAACACTATGCCGTGGTTGTATATAATCTCGCTATTCATAAGTGAGTGAAAATCATACCCAAGCGACCATAAAACGGTATTAAGGCCCCAAACACCACCAGCATTATAAAAATGGTCTTCGTTTACTTGGTTAGTGCGAACGGAAAGCCATGCGTCAGCAG
>JBBQSV010000017.1:0-19489 GCA_038213615.1 Saccharimonadales bacterium (SeqCode)
TTTGCTTCATAGATGACGCCATTTGTTAATATACAATTTCGTCCGATCGGACGAAATTGTATATTGAGTAAGGTTACCCTTGAAACTAGTTTGGCACTCGGCTATTATGAGTGCTGAAAGTTGGCACTCGTTTGAGGGTAGTGCTAACGCTTGCAAGATATTTAGTTAACAGGAGGCAATAATATGGCAGTAAACATTCAACCGCTGGCCGACTACATTGTGGCCCAGGCAGAAGAAGCATCAAATAAAACAGCAAGCGGTCTGTATTTGCCCGACAACGCCCAAGAAAAGCCAAAGACAGCCAAAGTCGTGGCTGTGGGCAAGGCCGTGCAGGGACTAAAAGTGGGTGACAAGATTATCTACAAAGGCTACAGCACCACCGAAGTTAAATTGGGTGCCGATGAATACATTTTAGTAAAAGAAGAAGACGTCCTAGCGACGGTTAAGTAGGAGATTACAGATGGCTAAAAAAGTATTTTATGATGACGACGCTCGCCGCCGCGTGCTGGGCGGGGCCAAGGTTTTGTATGACGCCGTAAAGACCACCATGGGGCCAAAAGGCCGCAATGTAGTTATAAGTAAGAGCTACGGCAATCCCACTGTCACCCACGACGGCGTGACGGTGGCCAAGGGTGTAGAGCTAGCTGATGTAGACGACGAAACCTTGGGTTACAAAGTCGGTGCCGAACTGATCAAACAAGCTGCCAATAAAATGAACGACGTAGCCGGTGACGGCACCACTACAGTAACCGTGCTGACTTACCATATTTTGAACGAGGCCAATAAGTTGATCGCCGCTGGCCACAACCCCATGCAGTTGCGCAAAGGCCTAGAAGCTGCAGCCGCTGATGTGATCAAAAAGCTGTCTAGCATGAGTGAGGACATCAAGGGCAAAACCAGCCGCGTGGCCGAAGTGGCCACCATTAGCGCTGGTGACGCCGAAATCGGTAAACTGATTGCTGGCGTCATAGAAAAAGTCGGCAAAGACGGCGTGGTAACAGTAGAAGAAGGCCAAGGTTTGCAGCTAGAAAGCGAAGTAGTAGAGGGCTTTACCTTTGACCGCGGATTCGTTAGCCCGTACATGGTGACCGATGCTAACCGCATGGAAGCCGTCTATAACAAACCAGCTATTGTTATCACTGACCGCAAAATTAGTTCAGTCCAGGAATTTTTGCCACTGCTAGAAAAACTAGCCAACGCTGGCAAAAAAGATTTGGTGCTAATTGCCGAGGACGTAGAGGGCGAGGCCCTAGGCACGCTGATTTTGAACCGATTAAAAGGTGTGTTCAATACCATCGCCATCAAGGCCCCAGCCTTTGGCGATCGTCGCAAAGATGTGCTGAACGACATTGCCGTTCTGACTGGTGGGCAGGTGATCAGCGAAGATACCGGTACTAACTTTGATAACGTCGACCTAGACGTAGTGGGTACGGCTCGCAAAGTAATAGTCACCAAAGACGACACTACTATAATCGAAGGTGGTGGTTCAGCCACTGGCCTAGCAGCTAGGATCAAACAAATCACTGCACAGGTAGATTCTGCTACCAGCGAATACGACAAAGAAAACTTAGAACAACGCCGCGCCGCCTTGCAGGGCAAAGTGGCGGTCATCAAAGTTGGTGGTGCTACCGAGACTGAAATTGAGGAAAAGAAGTTCCGTGTAGACGATGCCGTAGCCGCTACCAAAGCCGCACTAGAAGAGGGCATTGTGCCTGGCGGTGGCGTGACACTGGTCAACCTTGCCCAGACTATTCCAACAGACATAATACAGCTGACCAAGTCAGATGATCCAAAAGCGAAGGTTGAGATCGATGTTAGTACATTGACTGGCCACAGTGATTTTACGGCTGTAGCTGCGAACAGTATTTTAAAAAGGGCGCTCGTTCAGCCATTCCTCCAAATACTAGAGAATGCAGCTATTAACGGCGAACTGTGGCTAAAGGAGATTGACAGGGCTAAGAAGGGCATGGGCATTGATGTTAACAATCCAGACGGTCTGACCCTAATGCAGGCTGCCGGTATTGTAGACCCAACTAGGGTTACCAAAGAAGCTATTCAAAGCGCTGTGTCAGTAGCTGGCACAGCCATGACTATGGGCGCATTGGTGGCTGATGTGCCAGAGCCCAAATCTGCCGCACCTGCTGCACCGGACATGTCCGGCATGGGAATGTAAGGGGTAACAGAGACAAGCCTACGGTTTTTCTCGCCCAAGCGGGGTGCGGAATGAATTCGACGCTCCGGCTGCTCTTTTCCCTCGTCTACATACCGGGGAGTTGTGAAAAGTCTTGGTTTGTATTATGGTAGGTATATAAAAGGGTGGTATAGGAGTGCTCACATGTGGCCATTTAAGAAAAAGCCAGTCAAAACTACCAACCCCATACCTAAAGAGATCAAAGATTTTTATGAATCCGAACGCCGTGGTCGCAGCGGTGTAGCTTGGCTTTTGGCATTCGGCACCTTGGTAACAACCCTTGTGCTAGCTTTGGCTTTGTTTTTTGGTGGACGTTGGGTGTACCGCAAACTAAAGGGAACCGATACTCCAACCACGCCTAGTACTAGCCAAAACGAGCCAGCCGATCAGCCACCAACTGTGGCAGAACCTACCAAACCAACCGCACCAAACCGGCCGAAGGGCAGTCCAACCACCACCAAAACTACCGTCAAAAAGCAATCAACGCCTAGCCAATCTGCGCAATTAGCCAACACTGGTGCCGGCAATATCTTGGGCGTGTTTGTAGTGACTACTCTGCTAGGTAGTGGCCTGTACTACGCTTTGTGTGCAAAAGAGTCGCAGCTAGTCTAGCTGTTCTGCGGGTGAGTAAAGTAGTTAATCTCGTTGATTACGTCTAGCAAGGCCTGTGCTTTGGCTTTGTCGTCGGTGATTTGTTGGGCTGCTTCGTAAGCAGTCTGGACTAGGCTTTTGTCGTCAGAGGCTTGGATCATCATCATGGTAGTTTTGAACTTTTCCTCTGGGGTTTGGTCTAGGTGACCAACTAATGGGCCAAGATCTTGCAGGGCCTTTTGTTTGACGGCAATCAGGTCGTCGCTGTCAGACGGAGTGAGCATGTCATCGCTAGGAGTATCGTTTGTATCATCGGCTGGGGCGGGTTCTTCTGGTTGGTCGGATGACGGAGGGCTTTGATTATCACTTTGGCTTTGGTCTGGAGCAATCACATTTGCGTCGTCGCTGTGAGCATCGCCGTCAGAATCTAGATGAGCATCAGCCACTGGGGCCGAGTTATCATCCTGCGCCGCCGGCAAGTTGTTATCAATTGGTTGATCGTCTTTTTGATTATCGTGTCCGAACATTTACCCTCCTAAACTTTCTTTCACGTTACTCTGGCTCTCTTTGCCCACCATACTTGCGATTATCTGGAAAGTTTGGCGGGTGAACCCTCCCGGTTCAGTAGTTTACTTAATCAATAATAAAACACTAGCATTTAAATGTATATACCACCAGGTGGCTATTTGAGTTTTTTGTACAGGGTACCGGTAAGAATCAAAATAGATAGCCCAATGGCCAAAGAGATTATTGGGTTATTAGCCAACAGAGGGATGCCGTCGATCAGGTGCTGGAAACCATACAGTGTAGCCACTAAACCAAACGTCCCCAGTAGAGTAAATAACAGGGGGAACCGATTAAACACGGTATCACGTTTTCTGATTAGCTCGTCTACTATTGGCGTTGGCCTGTTCGGTTGGTCAGTCATTCGACTCTGATTATAGACTAGCCGCGTTTATGCGGGCAAAAAATTCGAAACTCCAGTAAAATACAGCTTATGTTAGATGACCTAAAAATGATTCACACCCGCGATGCGTCTGATGCGCTGGGCATAGCCGAAAAACAGAGCCAAGAACTGGGCCATGAGTTTGACATCACTCCAGCCATTCAGATCGATCACGTTTATAACATTGTTTATGCCGGTATGGGTGGATCGGCCCTGGCGGCCGAGATGCTACGCAGTTGGCCGGCGCTGCCAGAGCCGTTTCAGATAGTGAAAGGCTATGATCTGCCGGATTACGTTGATGCCGACACGTTAGTAATCGTGGCCAGTTATTCGGGTAACACCGAAGAGGCGCTATCGGCTCTGGATCAAGCTATTAAAAAGTCAGCCCAAGTGGTAGTAATCACCGACGGCGGGGAACTGGCCACCGAGGCTAAAGCCAAAAACCTGCCACTGGCACTGATACCGCCGGCTTCGCAGCCACGCTACGCCGTGTTTTACATGTTCAAGGCCCTACTGAGCGTGTTGGGCCAGGCGGGGGTAATCAAATTAACAGATGTAGAGCCCCAACTTCGTGCCGCCCAGAAACTACTGGAACAATCCGTAGCCGACTGGCTACCAACGGTGCCGACATCTAGAAACCCGGCCAAAAAGCTGGCTCTGGAACTAATGGGTAAGTCAATTGTGGTCTACGCCGGGCCCTTAATGTTCCCAGCGGCTTACAAATGGAAGATCAGCTTTAACGAAAATGCCAAAAACGTGGCCTGGTGCAACCAATTATCGGAGTTCGACCACAACGAAATCATGGGTTGGACCAGCCATCCTGTAGACAAACCTTATTCAGTTATCGAACTGCGTAGTGAATTGGAACACCCCCGAATACAAAAACGGTTCCAAGTTGGCGAGCGTTTACTGTCTGGGCTGCGCCCAGCACCCGAAGTTGTTCAATTACAGGGTAAAACAGTGGTGGAACAGTTGCTTTGGGCCATAAACTTTGGTGATTTTGTGAGTGTTTACCTGGCGCTATTGAACGGTCTGGATCCTAGTCCGGTGGACTTTATAGAAAAGTTCAAAAAAGAACTGGGCTAGCTAGGGCTGGCGCTTAGCCCGAACTCAGTAGTATATTAGAGTGTGAAGGCGGCAAACATGGAACCCCAAGAATTATTCGAACAAGTTATCAATCTAGTTGGACCATGTATCCGGCAGGTGCAGGACGCTCAGTTGGCCAACCCCACACCTTGTAACGATTGGGATCTGCGGGCGTTGCTCCGGCACATTGTTTATGAACTGATGTGGATGCCAGAGATTATAGATAGCAAAACCATCGCCGAAGTAGGCGATAGGTTCGAGGGCGATATTTTGGGCACTGACATTACTGCTGCCTGGGACCGCGCCAGCCACGGGGCATTAGCTGCTGTAGAGACTGCCAAGCTCAAGGCAACGGCTCATTTGTCTTATGGCGATTTTCCAGTCAGCCACTATATTGCCGAGACGGCTGGTGACATATTGATTCATGGCTGGGATGTTAACCAGAGCATCAAGTGCAATTTGCTGATCCCCGATGATCTGGCCCAAGTAGTTTACGACAGTATCTTGCCCCGCACGGATGAATTTGCGGCTAGCGGACTATTTGGCACGCCGGTTGATGCACCAGAAGATGCCACGATCCAGATCAAACTATTGGCATTGGTTGGCAGAAAGGCTGCCCAGGACTAAGCCATGGGCCAGATCAAGACTGTCCAGGATATCAAAAAACTGGGCACTATCTTGTCTGTGTGGGCCCATCCAGACGACGAATCATTCAGCTGCGCCGGTATCATGGCGGCAGCTGTGACTAACGGCCAAAAAGTGGTTTGTGTAACAGCTACCAAAGGCGAGTTGGGGGTTCAGGATGAATCCCGTTGGCCAGCGGATCAACTAGGTGATATTCGTGCCAAAGAAATGAAGAACTCCCTAAAAGCCCTTGGCATCGAAAATCACCATTGGCTGGATTATAAAGATGGTGACTGCAACTGCGTGCCAGCCACCGAGGCCATAGCTAAACTAAAGGAGCTGATCAGGATGTACCGGCCGGACAGCATTCTAACTTTTGGGCCTGATGGCATGACCGGCCACACCGATCATCAAGCTGTTTCGGCTTGGGTTGACCAAGTGGTGCAGGGGACCGACGTACAGGTCTATCACAGCGTAGAGGAAGAACAACGTTACATAGAACACATGGTAGAAGCCGACAAAAAATTCAACATTTACTTCAACATTGATAAACCACCAGTTCTGCCAGTCCAAAACTGTGATATTGCTTTTAGCCTGTCTGACGATCAACTGAGCAAAAAATGTAGCTCACTCAAGTGCATGCCATCCCAAACCGAAAGAATGTTCCAGAGTATCCCGGCCGACACCATGAATGCCATGCTAGCCATCGAGTGCTTTGTCCGCGCTGAGCAAAAGTGATCTATACTTAAAACTAATGAAACAATCGGTGACCATAATCGGGGCTGGTATCACTGGCTTGACCATCGCCCACGTGCTTAATCATTTGGACCCTAGTCTGAGGATCAATTTAATCGATGCTGGCGCAGAGCCAGAATTCGGCCGTGGAGATAATAATAACCATCATGGAGCAACTTTAGGAAGAGGTCGTGATGCCAGGCACTTTACCGGGACCGAAGGATTATCATTTCAAAATCCTGTACACACCAAACTTTTGTTTGAGTCGGCTGGACCACGATCGCCTGGCTGGTTAACTATGCCAGAATCTAGCCTATCAGCCAGAGAGAAGCATTGGCGTGATGAATGTCTAGATCGGTTTAAGCAGCATGTTACGCCCGAACATAATCCTTACGACCAAATGTATACGGCCCTAAACTATGGTGGCATGGCGGCATGGGAGCTCTTGGCTAGGCTAGATCCAGCCATTAGAGGTTACCGTCTGGGCGAGGACCATGTGTTGGTGGCGTTCGAGAACGATCAGACCCTGCAGGCTGATTTTGAAACAGAGTCAAGTTTTAACCCGTTCCAGCCAGATGATCCGGTGATGATAGTGGATGCTAGATCAGCTCTGGGTGGGCAGGTAAGTCTGGATTTTGGTCAAATAGCTCCAAAATTACTAAAGGTACCAGGCTCTGCTTGGCGAATCCAGTCTATCTGGCGTTATTACTATCAACGACTAGTTAGCCTACCTAATGTTCAGTTTGAGTGGTCTAAAGTCATAGAAAAGGCCGACCAGTTACCAGACAGCGACTATTATGTTTGGGCGGCGGGCCCGTCTTATGCCACTCCCCAAATTTATAGTGACCATGGACGGGTGCAGGGGATTGGTGGCTGGTGGCTGAGTTTACCCAACCCGGGCATCAAAGTGCCGATCAAATTCTCGGCTCCCCAGCCAACTGGGTATATCAATATTACGCCCGAGGGCGACGCTATTCATATTTCGGGTGGTTTTGGCTGGGTGGGCGAGCGTAGCTTCGACGAGTCAGAAAGATTACTGGCTCAATCCAGAAAACACTTTTTATATCAAGTTGGGAGGTTATTTGGCGTGGACCTTAAGGCCGACGTTGCTGAGTGCTGTATAAGGCCTACCACACCGACTGGCCTGCCAGACGTCAAGATTCTAAACATCGGTGGCAAGGAACACGTAATGGTGTCTGGTGCCGGCAAGGCTGGATCTACTCAAGCTTCGCTACTAGCCTTATATGTGGCGGAACGGATGGGTATGGAGGCTAGTGTTAGAGATATCGTAGATAAAGAGCCCAAAGCTCATGCCAAGGTGATAAAACGGGGATTAGATCTATTAGAACGTGGTCTTGAGCCCTAAATAGGTTTGTCTTTTAGCTTGAGTGCGTAGCCGATGTAGCTGAATAACAGATGTAAACCAAAGTAGATAACTAAAATATAGATGGCTTTTTGTAGTGACCAATGGGCTAGTGGCCAAGCTACTAGTAGCCCGCCAACAATGTAGTCTAGCTGGTCAAGGGGAAACCAAGTCTGGCCAGGCTTAATGCCGGCTTGGCGCTTAAAAAAACTCTCTACAGCATCGCCAGCTAGGGCGCCAAAGCCAAGCAGTGCCCCAAATAGCAAAACCTTGCCATCCGGCCAGGGTAATGTGCCGGTCCTGACATGTTGAATTAGTAGCGAGCCAAGGGCGCCAACAATTACTGCTAGCACTAAGCCCCGCAAACGCTTGTTGTCGCCCAGCAGCCGTTTACCGCGCCAGCTTTTGCCCATGTCCAGTGACGTGTTCCATCTGTTAAGTAGCGGTATTTTGTTGCCCAGGATAGGTGAGACATTGGCCAGGCCAGCTGGCAAAAATACCCAAAAAGCATCGATAAGTTTAGCTAACACTAGCGGCCTAGTTTTCGTTTTAGTCTGTTGAGTTTGGGGTGCAAAAGGCTGGGCAGGCTGGGTCGCGACAAAACCGGTTTACCAGATTTTAGTAGCTGGCGCAGATTCTTGACGCTGGGTTGGTCCTGGACAAAAGTATAGCTGCGCCCTAGTCCACTGTAGCCATGGGCGTCACTACTGGCCACGCCCGGAATGTGATTCAACTTGGCCCACAGAACGGCCTCATGACTACGATTTTGGGCAAAAGCTCGGCCATTGGCTACCTCTACAATATCGATCAGACCTTGC
Source organism: Saccharimonadales bacterium (SeqCode) (assembly GCA_038213615.1). GTDB lineage: Bacteria > Patescibacteriota > Saccharimonadia > Saccharimonadales > OMJO01 > JBBQSV01. The sequence continues at coordinate 8,355 of JBBQSV010000017.1, forward strand.
AAACTCTCTAGCGACTGGGGGCTTAGACCCTTGCGGATAGTCTCGAAAGGGTGGGGGATGTAAACCAGCCCGCCCTGATCTTTGATGGCCTGGGCCGTGGCGGTGGGGGTCTGTCCAGGCCGAACATGTTTGGTCAAAAATAAGCCGATGATTTCACCCTGGGTGGTCATAATCTCTTCGCCAACTATGATTTGCGGACCCAGGTGTTGGTGCAGTTTTAGAGCTAGTTCTACGCTGTTATGATCGGTCACGGCAATGTAATCCAACAGGCCGGAATCTAGGGCTTTTTGATACTGTTTGACCGAGATGCCACCGTCTGGTGAGGCGGCTGAGTGGGTGTGCAGGTCAACTTTTAGCATTGAGCTTTTTGGTTATGACAATCAGGCGGTACAGGGCGGTGACGATAGATAAAATCGATATAGCGATGACGGCCAAAATTAGTCGATTGCTAACAAGCCCAACAAACAATATAGCCATGCGTACTTCAAAACGACCCAAACCGTCGGCAAACATGTAGTTGACTTCGTTCAGCGTCAGATTGCTACTAGCTATGGCTACTTCGCCCTTGGCTTTGATGTAGCTGACGGCCAGGCTGGCGCCACAAGCCACAACTACCCAGGGGACCATGAACGGCCGTAAGCCGTGCACGATAGAGAACGCCACGCCGGTGTAGAGCATGACTTCTTTTAGACGGTCGGTACTGGCATCTAGGACCATGCCGGCATGGCTAGCGCGGCCCTGTAAACGAGCCAATTCGCCGTCCAAGGTGTCAAATAGTCCAAAGATTAGTAGTAGGCCAGCGGCTTTTAGATTGTGGTCAGTGGCGATCAGCCAGGCAATAGGCAGATGGGCAAGCAGGCCAACAATAGTCACCGTATTTGGGGTTAGCTTGCCACCGGTTAGCTTGTTTAGGCCACGGGCCACAGTGTGCATGATCTTTCTAACCAGCTGTCTTATAAGATCTATCGGTTTCATTGCAAGCATTATACTACCGTTTACCTCTATCAAGTTTGGTATAATTTAGACTGACAGGAGAAACAAGTGTTTAAGCTCTTGCGGGGTAGTAATAGGTCGGTGCTTCTAGCGCTGTTGGTGTCTAATGGCACCTGTCTGCTGCTGCTCCTGATGAGGATTATCGCCGCCCGCAATGGGCGTTTTGACTACTTGGCCTGGAACTTATTTTTGGGTTGGCTGCCACTGTTGTTTGCCTGGCTATTTGTGCAACGTCTGAGGGCTCATGATAAACGGCAATGGCTAAAGATCTTGCTGATAGTTTTGTGGATTGGTTTTTTGCCCAATAGCTTTTATATCGCCAGCGATTTGATCCACCTCTACAGCACCGGAGAGGTTAGTCTGCTATTCGATGCCACAATGTACGTATCGTTCATCCTGAACGGTTTTATTGCTGGCTATCTGAGCCTGTTCATTATGCACCAGGAACTACTAAAGAGGCTTCGCCAGCGCGCTCATTACGTCATTGCAGCGGTCATTCTAGCCTGTAGTTTTGCTATTTACCTGGGGCGGAACTTGCGTTGGAACACCTGGGACATTCTGGTACACCCGGCTGGAGTGTTATTTGATGTGACGGATAGGATTATTTATCCGGCTTCGCATCCCCAGGTAGCAGTGACTACCCTAACTTTCTTTTTGTTGATTAGCAGTACCTATTTTGTGATCTGGCAGTTTGCCGCCGCGCTGACCAAAGAGTAGCCGCTATCTCTGTTATAATTAGCCTCATGAAAGCGGAGATAGAACAGGCTGTTGCGGTTGCGTTCCAAGATTTATTCGTGGCCGCCCCAGAAGTATTGCTTAGTAGAACCGATGAACAATTTGGTGACTACACATGTAATGTGGCTCTTGAGCTTGGTCCCAAACTGAACAAAAACCCGCGTGACATAGCCGATGCTTTGGCCAAAAAACTAAACGACAACCCAGCTATTACTAGTGTAGAGGTAGCCGGGCCAGGCTTTTTGAACTTCAAATTATCTGACGATGCGCTATGGAAAATGGCCAAATCCAAACCTACCCAATCAATGGGGGGCAAGGTGGTTCTGGCCGAATACTCCGACCCCAACCCGTTCAAAGTTCTGCATGCTGGTCATTTGTACACCACCATTGTTGGTGATGCCGTTGCGTCTTTATTGCAGCAAGCTGGTGCCGAGGTTCATCGGCTAAATTACGGCGGTGATGTGGGCTTGCATGTGGGCCGAGCCATGTGGGCGATTGTTGAATTTTTAGGTGGTGAACACCCAGAAAAGCTAGATGACGTACCGGCAGATCAACGACTAGAATGGTTGAGTGAACGTTATGTAGAGGGCACCACGGCCGATGAAACAGATGAATCTGCCAAGGCCGAGATCACTGCAGTCAACCAACGTGTTTATTCAATCCACGCCGATAACGACCGCCAGTCAGCTTTTGCACAAATTTATTGGACCTGTCGGCAGTGGAGCTACGAGGGCTTTGATAAGTTGTACAAAGAGCTCCAGGTTACGGCGTTTGAAAAGTACATACCAGAGAGCGAAGTTGTCAAACCGGGCATGGAAATTATCGAAAAGGGCCTGCAACAGGGTGTTTTTGAAAAGTCCGATGGTGCAGTTGTCTACAAGGGTGAAAAGGACGGTCTACACACCCGTGTGTTTGTAAATTCTAACGGATTGCCTACGTACGAAGCCAAAGACCTGGGTCTGGCTGCGCTAAAGTGGCAACAGTACCACTTTGATCTAAGCATTATAATCACGGCCAACGACATCCTTGAATACATGAAAGTAGTGGTCAAGGCTTTGTCGCACTTTTACCCAGAGGTGGCCAAACGCGGTAAGCACCTGACCCATGGCATGATCCGCCTGCCAGGGAATCAAAAGATGAGCAGCCGAAAGGGCAATATTTTGCGAGCGGTGGACATTCTAGATGCTGCTGAGTCCGCCAACCAAGCGGTTAATGGTAAAAGCACCAAAGAAACTTCGCTAGCGGCTGTGAAGTATGGATTTCTAAAGCAGCGTGTGGGGGGTGATATTGTCTACGATCCCCAAGAGTCTGTGGGCGTGCAGGGCAACAGTGGGCCATATCTGCAGTACGCTCATGCAAGGGCTAGGAGTATTTTGGCAAAGGCCAAGGCCAGCGACCAATCGGTCACCGGAGAGCTACAGCCAGGTGAGCGCAGTTTGCTACGCAAGATGGGTGAATATGCCGAGGTGATAGACAAAGCCGTGACCGAGCTAATGCCACACCACGTTTGTACTTATTTATATGAACTGGCCCAGACGTTTAATCAGTTTTATGAGGCCAATCACGTGGTTGGTGATGAACGAGAAGCGCTACGACTCGGCCTGGTCCAGTCTTACGCCACCACCCTTAAGCATGGCTTGGGTTTACTGGGTATAGTTGCCCCAGAAAAGATGTAGATCCTGACTCAAAGTGGTAAAATAACAGGGTAGGGTGGATAATTCAATAGGAGCAATATATGGCCGAACGCAGACGAATGATCCAAAGAAGAGAAGTAACTGTTAATTTGCCAGTAGTGCACGCCCCAGGCTGGCTGGCTGGCTTTGTGGCATTTATACGTGAACAGGGTGTAGTTGGGCTAGCTGTAGGTTTCATTCTGGGTGTGGCGGCTAAAGGCGTGGTGGATTCACTGGTTGCCAACATTATCAACCCAATTATTGGGGTTCTGTACAAGAATGGTGGGCAGCTGGCAGATAAATTCTGGTGCATAAAGCACAGCACGGGTGGTGTCTGCGTCACAAAAATGGGCTATGGGTCATTCCTGAATACGTTAATTAACTTCTTGGTCGTAGCTGGAGTAGTATATTTCATCGTCAAAGGCCTGAAACTAGATAGGCTAGACAAACCTAAGTCCTAACATTTTATGCAGAAGCCTCAGCAGATTAACCCGGACCTGACAGATGAACAAAAATCTGTACTTTTGGGCAAGGGAACAGAAGCGCCATTCAGTGGCGAGCACTTAAAAAGTACCAAAAAGGGTATGTACACTTGCGCCAATTGTGGCAAGGAACTTTTTAAATCCAATAGTAAATTTGATGCACCCCCACCCAATGAGGGTTGGCCCGGTTTTTCCGAGATTGCAAAGAGCGGTGCAGTGAAGCTAGTAGACGATAATCGTTATTTCATGCATCGCACAGAGGTAGTTTGCGCCAATTGTGACGCTCATTTGGGTCATTTTTTTGATGATGGCCCAGCCGAAGCCGGCGGCAAGCACTACTGCGTAAACTCGGTCTGCCTAGGCTTCAAACCAGAAAGTTAGTAGGCGTCTTGGCTGGGCAAGCCAAAGTATTCTTCTAGCGTAGTGATGCCGCGGCTGGGTAGCTCATTAGATAAATAGGTGCCAATGTAGCGGATATGCCAGGGCTCGGCGCGGTAGCCGGTTATTGATTGTTTAGCGGCAGTGTAGCGGACGATGAAGCCGTATTTGTAAGCATTAGTAGCTACCCATTTACCCTCTGGCGTATTGCCAAAGCAGTTATCTACATGACAGCCACCACCTCCCACATCTACTGCCCAGCCCGTTTGGTGTTCACTGTGGCCGGGGCGAGCGCTCTCTGTATCGGCTACGGCTTGGCCGTAGTTTTTGACCTCGTTGCCGTAAACGGCTACTTGGGTTTGGTATGATCTGTAACCGCTGTCGGCCACAATAGCCAGGCCCTTTTTGGAGGCATCGGCAAACAGTTGTAGCAGTGCTCCGGCTGCCTGTTTGCGCATCAGTTGGCCATTTCCAACAGATACTAAGTCGGCCGGTGCATAGCCAACAGGGTTTAATGGTCTGGCTTTACTGACCACCACCCACTGGCTGGTTGGGTCAGATATAGAGTTTTTGGGATTATTAATTATCGCTTTGGGAGCGCTTGTTTTTGGCTGGGCTTTGGCCTTGAGTTTTTGTTTGGTGACCGAGCCAGCGGTGTTGACTATATTATCGGTAGTGCTCTGCGCAGGTTTATGGTGATGGTTACACCACAGCAACAAGCCAATCAATATAGCTAGTAGACCCAGGCCACCGAATACAATGAACCGGTTCTTTTTTAGCTTCTTAATCCTTTTGGACAACTTCATCCTAGCCATTATACCGCCAAACTACAGACCCAGCTCTTTTGTCATATATAATGACGACTATGATAGCGTTAAGTTACAAGGTATTACCTGAGCAAACCATATATATAGATTTACCTGATACAGATGAGTTAAAGATAAAGACCATTCTGCGTGGATCTTTGGACCAACCACTGGTGATTCTGATTCATGGCCGACCGGGCAGCGGTAATGATTTATTAGAATTTTTAGGAGCACGTTATTTGGGTGAACAGGGTTACGCCACACTGCGTTTGTTCTTGTACGATGAGGCACCCAATACCCGTAACATGTTTGACTGCACCTTAGATACCCATGTGACTGATCTAGATACAGTCATACGTTATGTGCGAGGGCAGGGTGCTAAACAAGTCTTTGCCACTGGTCATAGCTACGGCGGCCCTACAATCCTGAAGGCTAAGGAAAAATTAGATGGGGCGGCACTTTGGGACCCGTCACATGGTTCAGTTTGGGTAGAAAACGCCCAGGAGATTGCTGACATGTTTCCGCAGATAGAAGTGGGTGACTACATAATTGGTCTGGCTGGCACGGGCTACATGTTTCCTAAAAGAATGTACGACGACGAGACCCACTGGGGCGACACCACTGACTGGGCCCAATTCAAGGGTTATCCTCTCAAGATTATCGGTGCTGCTGAAGGGATGCTGGGTGAATACGGTCAGCGCTACATTGATGCTGCTGATGAACCCAAAGAGTATATGCAAATAAAAGGTGCGGGGCACCTATTTGATGAATCGGATGAAATAATGCTGGAGCTTTTTGAACAGACTGCCAAATGGTTTAATAGGTTCAAGCGATGAAAGACAAGAACAAGATCCCAACTAGGCTACTGTGGGTAGACCTAGAAATGACTGGCTTAGATGCCAAGAATGACGTTATTTTAGAAATAGCGGCCGAAGTTACAGACTTTAACTTCAAAACTCTGGCTAGTTACGAAGGCCGCATTAAACACCCCCATGATTTAGTGGCTGCGCGCATGCAAAAAAACATTTGGTGGCGTGACTTTCCGGCAAACCGCGATGAATTTTTGAACAATCTAGACAAAGGCAAAGACCTAAAAGAGGTCGAGCAAGAGCTGATTGAATTGTTGGCGCAGCATTTTGACGACGAGTTGGTGATATTGGCTGGCAACTCCATCGGTAGTGACCGGGCATTTATTGCCCAGTGGTGGCCCAAACTAGACCTAAAGCTGCATTACCGCATGCTAGACGTCAGCGCCTGGAAGATAGTAATGCAGGGTAAATACGGTGTGGTTTATGAAAAAGAGCAGGTTCACCGAGCTTTTAATGACATCCAGGCCAGTATTGCTGAGTTGCAGAACTACCTGGATTGGTTCAAACAAAACTCGTAACCTGTTAGTTTTCTCATAGAAGTTTCAGGATGCCATGATAGGCTGTGAAGGTACTCTGTTGATCAGAGTACCTCAAAGAAACAATTCAAAGAAGTTGCGGCATTCGTACAAAAGTGGGATTAGTCTGATCGCTTGTCTCGGGTCTGTTAAGTGAAGAGCTTTGGCACATAACCGAAATAGGCGTCAGGTGCGGAGATGTACCGGAAGGTACGTCGACAAGTGGCATGTCTATTGCAGGTTGTGACAAAGCTATGAAGCTGGACCTGGGACATGTGATCGGACTTAAAACCCATGCACGGTCACAACTGTTTTGAATCTCTTTAGAGGTTTACTAATTTAACCCCCTAATAAAGGAGGTATTTTATGGTTGGAGAAATCCCAACTGTGGCTACTGCATTGGAAGAGCAGGTAGTCGATCAGGTGAATAACAGCCGAGTGCCACACGTGGTATTTCTAGGCATTTTAGCCGCTAGCATGATGATTGGCAAAGCTGTGCAACATGTTTCTGATTCGGCTTCTACCCCCGTTCATGCGGTAGCCGTAGCGCCAAGGATGAATCCCAGTAGCGCTTCGGCTGCCGATAATGAGCGGACCGTAATGGTCCAAAACAGAGTAAGGGCCGATATACATGAGCGACTACAGGCTAAACTGGCCCAGGCGGCGTTACTTAAGAAGTTGTCGACTCCACCATATTCATGGAAACTAGAGGCATATTTGGCGAACGCAGATGGTAAATATAATCGTTTGGCTCAGTGTGAATCAAGTGGCAGGTGGTGGTTACCGCGTGGCGGGGGATTGGGTAACTTACATTGGTCAACATCCAGAGAGCCAGGCATGGCTGCGACGGTTGGTCAGGCACCGCCGTACGAGCAGATTGTGGCGGCGGAAAATATCCGATGGGGGATAAGGCCGTATGGCAGTTTTCGCGCTGGCAAATGGGGCTGTGCTATCAAGGCTGGCTTGCAGTAGTCTTCTTTTGCTACACTTGTGGTTATGGATCATAAGACAGTAGAGCAATACATACTAAGCATGCAGGGCGCCAAGCTGGACTACCCATTTGGCGAGGACGTGGCTGTTTATAAGGCAAAAGATAAGATGTTTGCCCTGATTGCCGAAAAATCCCAGCCCGTTCGCATTAGTCTAAAGTGTAATCCCGAGCTGGCCCAGATATTGCGCACAAAATACGAGACAGTCATGGGCGGCTACCATCTAAACAAGAAACATTGGAACACAATTGTGCTCAGCGGGCAGTTGCCGTGGGAAGAAGTACAGGGGTTGATCCGACACAGTTACGATCTAGTAGTCGGCAATCACAATGCCATCCCAACTTCTGAATAGGGGTTATTTAGCGCTAACCAGGGTCTGAGCGTTGTCGTACATAGAGTTGATGGTATCCTTGGTGTTAACGCCAGCACTGGCAGAGGCTAGCCTTAGATCATGCTGGTAGTTGGCTACCAGTTGTTTGATCAGCAGGATAAAAGCGGTATCGAACTGTCCGGCCTGTTCGGCGGTGTTTAGTGTGGTGTCATCCTGACTGGCCGAACTGCTAACCAGTTGCTTGACCGATGTTTTTTTGCCCAGTTTCTTTAGTGTGGTTATCATGGTGGATTGGTCGGTAGCCATGGTTAGCTGGGCGGTGATGGCTAGAGATTTAGCATCGCGGCCCTGGGCTTTATCGCCGGCAACTGTAGCAACGCGTAATATCTCTGCCTGGTCAGTGGCCGCCAGGGTTAGCTTTTCTGTGGCGGCATTGCCGCCGGCCGATAGTACGGCCATCAACGCTATGCCCAACACGATGAGCCCAACCAGTCCCAGAGCTATTACTAACACTCTGGACTGGGTAGATTTACCAGATGGCAAAACCTGCCTTTTGGCCTTGGGCTTGTCTTGCAGGATGAAATCGTAGGGGTTTTGACTATTTGGGGGCATAAGCTTTATTTTAACAGTAATTGAAACGGTCTATTATGTAATGTCTGCTAAGCTACTTCTTCGTTTAGGGGTCGAGTGGTTATAACAAGGTAATGAGGCGATGATGTCGTTAGTACATCTTGGTTGTTTGCTCCCAGGGCGTCAATCATTGGCCCCCAGCCTTCTCTGTCTTGTTCGGCTTGCACGAATAACCGATAGCTAGTGATTTGGCCTTTTTCTAGCTGGGTTTTGAGTTGTTCCAATAACTTAGGGTCGGTTTGTTCGACTTCGCTATCTGGTACCGATACTGGGGCATCAGGGTCCCCTACACGGTCTTTATCTTCCAGCCACCACTGATTGTCTGTAGAGCCAGTCTCGATGGGTGGGTCAGCGGGGTCCACATGGTCTTGCCACCAAGGCTCGGGGGGAGGTGTGTTGCCGTTCATATATAAATCGTACCAGGTAGTGGGCAATGCGCATATAGCTAGCTTTAGCAAATTGGCGGTGGGGTAAAACCTTAGCGGAGTTGCAGGCTATGCTTGCAAGCAGGCTAAGGTGATGCCAAACTGATGGGGTATGGATGCGGTAGAGGATGTAAAGGCTCGACTATCTATCGAGGACGTTATCAGTGAATACGTGCAGCTCAAACGGGCTGGGCGTAATTTTCGTGGTCTAAGTCCGTTCAGTAACGAAAAGACCCCCAGTTTTATGGTCAGCCCCGAAAAACAGATCTGGCATGACTTTAGCAGTGGCAAGGGTGGCAATATGTTTAGCTTTGTCATGGAGGTAGAGGGCCTAGACTTTAGGGCCGCCCTAGAACTGCTAGCGCGCAAAGCCGGCCTAGATTTAAGCCAGTATCAGCGTAGTTCTGCTGGCAGTAACGGCAAGCTAAAACAGCGATTAGTAGAGGCCAACGAACTTGCTGCCAAGTTCTACCAGGCCCACTTTACCAAAAACGCTCAAACCGTAGACTACGTATTTAAAACCAGGCATTTCAATAAACAAACGGCCCTAGATTTTCGTCTGGGCTATGCCCCAGAATCTGGCAGTGCACTGCGGACGTTCCTAGCCAAGCAAGGTTTTAGCACCGATGAAATGCAGCGCGCTGGGTTGATAGCCTGGCGGGGCCGCGACAGTGTAGATATGTTTCGGGGGCGGTTGATGATCCCGCTGATGGATCCGCAAGGGCAGGTGATCGGCTTCACGGCCAGATTACTAAAGGACGACCCCAAAGCCCCAAAATACCTCAATACACCCCAAACAATTTTGTACGACAAAAGTCGCCACGTTTACGGCCTGCACCTGGCCAAAGAAGCCATCCGCAAAGGCAAAAACGCTGTAATTGTAGAAGGTAACCTAGATGTTATTGCCAGTCACCAGGTAGATGTTCGGCAGGTGGTGGCCACGGCTGGTACGGCTATCACCGAATATCATCTAAAGGCCCTGAGTCGATTTACTCAGGATATCCGGTTAGCCTTTGACCGCGATGATGCCGGGCTGGTAGCCACCGAGCGCGCTATACAATTGGCCGAAAAGGCCGGAGTGGTTATGAGTATTGTCGACACGCCAGGGGCCAAAGACCCCGATGAGCTAATCCAAAAGGATCCGGCGGCCTGGCAAAAGGCCGTAGATGGACATACCGATGCCCTAAACTGGCTGATCAACGAGTACCAAAACCGGGCCGACCTAACCACCTACGCAGGGCGCGATCAGTTCAAACAAGCCGTGTTGAGTTCGCTCAAACGTCTAAAGAGCCGTGGTGAACAAGATGTTTATGCAACCAAGCTAGCCCAGATCTTGGGCTATAGCAAAGAGGCCATATTTGACGAACTGACTCTGATAAAACAAGATAAGACCACCTACAAACTCAACCAAAATGCCGATACTCGCCTGGACCAAAAACGCCTAGAAGTCAAAAAGGCTCAGGATCATTTGCTGTCTATTTGTATCAAACAGCCAGCCCTAAGATTTCATCTAAAATCACTAAATGATGAGATGCTATCGGACGATCAGGGTCGACAACTAATGCAGTATTTTGTGGATAATCCAGATGTAGACGGGGTAGTGGGGGACGACCAACAGTTGAGTAATATTGCCGATTATGTTAAAATCTTAAATCTACAGTATGAAGAGCTCTATCAAGACCTCGGGCTACTAGAGCTTCGTAACGAAGCCGCCCGAATGCAGGTCCGCCTGATAGAAGAGTATGTTAAAACCAAAAAGCGTCGCCTGAGCGAAGCCCTAAAAACGGCCACTGAGGCCGAAATTACGGTGTTATTAGAACAAGCCAAAGAACTCGACAAATTATTAAACAGCCACAAAGGGAGCAGATTATGAATGCAAAGACCGCAAAGGTTAACACCGACGATCTAGACATGGATAAGGCTCGTAAGGACCTAGTAACCAAGGCCAAAAAAGATGGCCATATTGAACAAAATGACATTTTTGCCAAGATCCCAGACTTGCCGACTAATGCCGAGGTATTGGATCAGCTGTATACCGAACTAGCCGACGCCAGTATAGAAATCACCACCCCAGCCGACGGCCCCGGCACAGCTATATCTACTGAATGGGTAGCCGAAGACGAAGAAGAAGTTCAGCTAAATGAACAAGTTTATCTAGACGATATTGCCGACGACTCAGTGCGTCTGTATTTGCGTGAGATTGGTAAAATTCCCCTGTTAAATGCCGAGGAAGAGCTAGCTCTGGCTCAGCGGGTAGTAGCTGGCCACAAAGACGCCAAAGACAAAATGGCCGAGGCCAACATGCGTTT
>JBBQSV010000018.1:0-19135 GCA_038213615.1 Saccharimonadales bacterium (SeqCode)
TCATTCACCGTTAAGCTAGAAGCCTTGCGCTGCATGATGTTCGGCACCGAAGTATTTATTATCGATCCAGAGAACGAATACCAGCGCATGTGTGATGCTGTGGGCGGCGCCTATGTGCGCCTGAGCCTGAACAGCAACACCCGTATCAACCCCTTTGATCTGCCGCAGGTTATCGACCCAGAAGAAGCCGATAACGCTCTGCGTAGCAACTTGATTACCCTACACGGCCTACTGCGCCTAATGATGGGGGGCGCTCAGGCCCAAATGGCCGCGGCTGGTGGCAACAGCACCATCACACCGGCCTTAACGCCAGTAGAAGAATCTGACCTAGATGCAGCGCTGATAGAGACCTACGCCAAGGCCGGCATCACTAACGACCCGCTGACCCATAAATCTCAGCCCCCAACCATCGCCGAGTTGTATGACACACTGCTGCACATGGGTGGTACCGGGCCGCAACTAGCCCAGCGTTTGCGTAAATATACTACCGGAACTTTTGCGGGCATCTTTAGCCAGCAAAGCAACATCGACATCAATAACCCGATGGTGGTCTTTAACGTCCGCGACCTAGAGGATGAGTTACGGCCGGTAGCTATGTACATTGTGCTGAACTTCATCTGGAACAAAACCAAGGCCGACCAAAAGCGCCGCATCCTAATAGTCGACGAAGCTTGGCAGCTAATGAAGTTCGAGGACAGCGCTAACTTTTTATTCTCTTTGGCCAAGCGGGCCCGTAAATACAACCTGGGCGTTACTACCATCAGCCAAGATGTAGAGGACTTTATGGGTTCGCGCATGGGCCGCGCCATTGTGGCCAACGCCAGCATGCAGATACTGCTCAAACAATCGCCGTCGGCCGTGGATGTACTTAGCCAAGTGTTCCGGCTAACCAGCGAAGAAAAGAAACGCCTTAGCCAGTTCCCGGTAGGTCAGGGCCTATTCTTTGCCGGACAAAGTCACGTACACATCCAGATTATTGCCAGCCCCACCGAGTCAGGATTGGTGTCAACTACACCGGCCGCCGTCTTGGCGCCAGGCCAGCAGGGCGAGTTCAATCAGCCGCAGGGCACAATTGATCTAAACAACCGATTAACTCCCGGGTTATAATACTGTCAATGAGGTTCCCCAAAAATGTACGACGATAACGACCTTAGAGAACGCGAGGAAATCGCGCCCAACTTTGAACAAGAGTTCGGGGGTGATTTTGACCCCAAAGAAAAAGCCGGTTTTGAATCCGGCGAGAAGGCCCCAGCCAAAAATGACCAGTCGCAAGAGGGCACTTCTTCATCCACGAAAAAAGGCGATAGCCCGGGCAGTAAAGAGCCCGGGTTTGTCTTTAAAACAGGTAGGTCTATTGGCCAAAAGAAGAGTCGACTAAAGAAATGGCAAAAGCGATCATTGTGGGGCGCAGTAGTTAGTGGAGCGGGGGTTGGAATTGCCCTGTTTATAATATTCTTGAGTACCTTATTGATTCCACACTTTATGAGCAATGTCATCGGCTGGCAGTTCGCTAGTGTTGCCCGGGATGTGCGACAGGCTAACGAGAACGTACTGGCTGAAAAAACTGCTATCGACACGGTGGACGATTCAACATATAGCGCTTTAAGAGATAAGTTTGCTGGGGTTAGGAATACCTGGGATGATTACGCCGTTAAGTTACAGCCCCGGAAGTTACTGGAAAACATGCAGGCCGAGGGTCGGATCGAATACAATTATAGTAAGCCCAAGGGTATATTTAGGCGTACAAAGCTTGAATCAGTAACTGTAGACGGCGAACAGATACCGGCTGATTTTAACAACGGTACTTTCAGTAAGTTCTTTCCCAAGAACCGTGCGGGGCAACTGGAACTAGCTGGTGAGCTAAAAACCAACATTGATGGGTCTTTGGGTGATTATGGCCCACTTATCAGAGGGCGAGTATTTAGCAAGATGCTCGACGAGTTAGATATAAAACTACATTTTTGGAACAAACTGGGAGCTGACTATGAAAACACCAGCGAGCAAGAAGCCGACAGGCAGGTTCTACGAGAAGAAGTGAAGGCAATCGATGGCGAGCCAGTAACCGGCTCATCTTCTGACTTGAATGATGCCGCAAAAAAAGCCCAGGAAACTGAGCAAAAATGCCTGGCAAATGATACGTGTACCGACCAGGTTATAAACGACCCGAATACACTGGCAAAAGCAGAAGTAGACTCCATAGAGACCGCCACCAAAGGCTCGTTATTTAAAAATGTCCTGGGATTCCTGTCTACTACATATGCTATTGCCATGCCTGCCTGTATAGTTTATGACGCCTCGGTGGAGAATTCCGGTAACACTGTTGATTTAAACGATGGCAACTCTCAAAGATCGTTCATAACCTATGCTAGCATTGGCGACGAACAAAAAAGTGGCAAACTAGCCACTGTTGCCGGCGTGGCGGCGGCAGGCCGCCGGCTAGGTAGTGTCGGACAAAGCATCCCCCAAGTCAGGCAAGCCGGCCAAGCAGTTGATCAGTCAAAGATTATCAGCCCCCAGGCCTCAGCTGGAGGCACTTACTCACTACTCAATGTAATATTCCCTGGTCCGGGGGCCGATTTTGTGAACTCTTTTGCGCCGCGTCTATGCAGTAAACTAACCGATATACGCACGGCTACAGCGGTTGCCACGGCCGAACTTGCTCTTGGTGCGTTGACGGGCGGAGCTAGTGAGGCGGAAGAACAAACAGCACTTAGATCTATGACCCTATACTTTAAAAACTTTTCGAGCGAGCTATTTTCTAAGCACTTTGCCAAAAAGCTTGTTTTGCAAGCCGCTTTGATAGGCGGTGGATCGTTACTTGCCAAATATGTCACTTTGCAGCATGTTGGCCAGAACACTAGTGCTACCAACAATCACCAAGACTTAAGCATAAATGTAGATGTAGGGGCTAATATAACGGCTGGGCAGCTCTGCCAGAGGCAGCAGGCTTGCCGACCATTAAGTAAGGAAGAGGTAGCCCAGACTACTGAGGCTAACATCGCTTTTCTAAATAGTCAAAACTCAAACTTAAGCGTTGGTCAGCGATATTTTGCCGCATCTAATCCTAACTCTTTAGTTTCTAAAATCGGCCTATCTATGGCCAACATGAGCTGGCAGAGAACCTTTAGTGACTTGATATCTAACATTGGATCGATATTTAATTTCAAACCGTTGCTGGCACTCTTAAGTAACCCCCTAACTTCTAGTCCAGCCTACGCCGCCAGTACTACCGACCAGTATCCAGTAGTCCAGTGGGGATGGTCAGAAACCGAAATGAGTACTATTGACAGCAATCCCACCTATCACAGCCCGCTTCGAAATGCCAAAGTCCTTCAGGACAGTGGCCGGCTAGACAGCATTGCCCACAAGTACGACAAATGCTTTACCGCTACTATGGGTCAGTTATTGTCGGGGCAGAGTCCTGCTATTAATCGCGATACTGATGGGATGGCCGCAGACAGCAATAGTGACTGCTCACCAGTAAGCCTGGGCATGCATAATCCACAATTTGGTGACCTGGTATTCCGATATCGACTTAAAAAACGCTACGATAATACCATGATCCAATTCACTGATGTCCAGAATGCGGGCGAAGCGAGTCCTGGCAGCCAACAGGTTGCTAGCAGTAGTGGGAGCAGCTGCGCGCAAGGAACTACAGACCTAGGTATGAATGATGGCTATAAAGGGGGCCAAAAAGTCAGTGTTCACCTATGCGCTATTCCTAACATAGCCAGTAGTGGCCAGGAAAGCGTTCCGGGTAATTCCTACTATGTACAGGGAGCAAACGGTCATGCCGTTGTTAACTCCGAGATGTCTGCTAACTTTTTAAACTTGGCCAATGCAGCCGCTTCAGACGGAATACAGCTAGCTGCATCGAGTTCATTTAGAACTATGGCACACCAGGAATCACTATGTCCTTGTAATGGAGTGACTATAGCCCATCCGGGCTTCTCCAATCACCAAATGGGCTATGCTATTGACTTCGTTATGCCATCCCGGTCAAATAGTACATCGAACTGTACCCGAGTCGGTGGTCGCTGTGAGGCGCCTGGTGACCCAGTCTGGGAATGGATGAACTCTGATGCCACTAGGTTTGGTGTCATGCCCTATGTTAATGAGTTTTGGCACTGGTCTAAGGATGGGCACTAGTGCTTAGGTGGACCCTCCGTAGCATATTTGTGGGAGCCACCTTGTTGGTCACCCTTAATGCTTTCTCTCTGCAGCCATCACTGGCTGCAGCTAGCGGTCAAAATTTTAATGGCTTCTCGCTTGAGGCCTTAAAATCGATCAGGCAAGGTACACAATGGTTTGACGCTTCAGGAGACGATACTTGTGGTACTAGCGGTGCCGGGCCGGTTGGTGAGGTAAACTTTCCGTCCGGTGTCAGTACATCAGACCTATCTAGCCGAATTAAAACATACATCCAGGCCACTAAGCCTTCCTCGCCCTTGGCGACTTTTGCCGATGACTTCGTGAAGTATGGCAAACAATATAACGTCAACCCCGTATTAGTTATAGCCATAGGGCAGAAAGAATCTGGTCTTGGTACAACTGGCCATGGACCAGCGCCCCAATTCAACTCCTTTGGTATTCGCGGTTCGGGCCGCGGTGGCTTCCGTGACTTTCCGGATTATCCAACCTCTATAGAAGGGGTAAACAAACTGCTGGCTAGCAGTCTATATCTGGGCCCACCAGCCAACTACACTACCATAACCCAAGTTATGTTTCGCTATGCCCCGCCAGCAGACCATAACGATACCACAGGCTACATTGCGTTTATAAACGACATACTAAATAAGCTGTTGGGTAGTGGTGCTAGCGCCACTGGTCAGTCAGCTGACTGTAAACAAACTAATTCTGGAACCGTATCGGCTGATGGTTATGCTTTTCCGGTAGCGCCGCAGAAGAAAAGCGAAAATGGCGGTGTGCCCGGTATGAGTGCTTTGCCTTGTTTGTCTAACAGCTGCCACCATGACGGTACCCCTGCTTTTGACATATCACGCAAGCCCGGCGGTGACTCCATTGCCGGCACGCCCGAATATGCGATTAGTGACGGCACGATATCTGATGTTCATATATATAAAGACCATACCGGTTGTTACTCTTTGCAATTACTATCATCCAAAGATCAGTTCTACTACTGGTATGGGCACATGCAGAACCCCATAGTCAAAGACGGTGATAAGGTCAAGGCTGGGCAGCAAATTGCTGAAATTGGTGTTAGGGCCTGCACCGACAATGGCTCTGACCCACACCTGCATATCGACCGAGGCTGTGTCAGGGGGGGTGTGCACGAAAAAGGCGGCCTGGCGTCATGCCGTGACGCTGGGCTTATACCAATCATTAATGCTTTGTGGCAGCAACTACCGCAATAAGGAGGAGTAAATGTATCTGTATGATAACCAGGAACATCTAGTCAAACGACGACGCTGGTTAATTGTCATAGCTATTGTAGTAGTGCTCGGCGTTGTTGGCCTAGCGGTCAGTGGCATTTCTAAAAAATCTACCCAAAATACCGGGGCAGAATCTGTCGGTCCGGGCACAGTTGTCATCGACAACACTAACTCATTACTAGGTGGTCTTTTATCTTCGCAATATACGGCTGTCAACAATGAACTAGTGAGTTACATACAATCAAAATACGGCGACAACACTGAACATGCAGCACTTAGCGACACGCCCCCTACCCACACCGCCGATAACGGCAACATCACTTTCAAGGTCTTGGTTGATGGTCAGTCCATGCCTTTCACTGTGGAGTTGGACCGAAATAACTTTGAATACATTGTCTTTATGGTGAAAGAAACGGGTTACACTAAGAAGCTTCAAGTTTACGGTAGCGACAACGCTGCCAACCAAGAGGAATAATCAACTAAAGGGCGATTAAATGGCAGTGGTCCGAGAAGTTTTGGACCACCACATCGGCGTCGGTAGTGGTGATAAAAGACTGGTGGTCTTTTAGGTTTTCAGTCAGGGCCCGGCGTCTGGCGCCGTCTAGTTCGCTAAACACGTCGTCTAGTAGCAATAGAGGCTTCTGACCTAGGGCTTCTTGCTTCATGATGGTCTCGACTTGTTTTAATACCAAAACGGCAGTACGGGCCTCACCGCGTGAAGCGCGGGTAGCTAGTGGCTGTCCATTTATTAGCAAGACCAGATCATCGCGGTGCGGCCCGCTGCCAGTAAAGCCCCTGGCTTGGTCAATAGCTTGGTCGCGTTCTAGTTTCTTTAGTAGGCGACTAGCGTAGTTGTCTAGGCCAATGGCGCTGTGGTAGTTAACTTCTAATTTGGCGCGGCTGTGGCTGAGGTCTTTGTATAAACTCCCCGCTCGTTTATTGATTTCATCAGCTGCTTTTAGCCTGAACTCTAGCAATTGGGCGCCCAGTTCGCACAGTCGGATATTCCAGGCAAATAGACTGTCTGACTTGCCGACTGCATGACTGTGTTTTAGTAGAGCATTACGTTGGGCTAAAGTTCGTTTGTAGGCGCGGTAGATCGGGCCAAAGCCAGCAAATATCTGCTCCATAACTGAGTCCAAATAATCCCGTCGACTCTGTGGTGAGCTGGTTAGCATTTGCAGCTGATTTGGCTCGAACAGTACTGTAGGCAACTTTTGGTCGAACTTTAGGCGAGTGGTTGTTTTACCGTTGATGGTAAATTCTTTTTGCAGTCGGCCATTATCATCTGCCCGCAACTTGATAGTCCTTTTACTATCGCCCAGCTGGCAATCTAGCCTAGCCCAAGTTTTTTTGTGACTGACTAGTTCTTTATCGGCTGCCCGGTAGGACGTGTCGGCCGCTATCATCAAAATGGCTTCTAATATGTTAGTCTTGCCAGAGGCGTTGGGCCCAACGATTATATTAACGCCGTCTTCGAATTCGAAGGAAGCATCTTGGTAAGACCGAAAATTTTGCAACCTGATATCGGTTATCATGATCTAATTGTACAAGCTAGGTGCTTAACTCTTGAGTGGCATGATGATATGCAAGTAATCTTTGTCGCCAGGGTCGGTTAGCCGGCAGGGCTCTAGCTTACCGTTAAACGAAAAACTAACTTGGTCGCCGCCAATGGCGCCCAGGGCATCAATGACGTAGCGTGAATTTAGAGTCACCGATCCTTCGCCAGTGACTTTGGCTTCGGCGGCGGCGCTGTTTTCGCCCACCTGAGAGGCAATAGATTCGATACTAAGTTTGTTATCACCAACATTAATCGTGACACTGCCGGCGCTCTCGCGGGCGAACAGGCTAGAGACTTTGGTAACGTTCACGAAGTCGGCTTTTTTTAGGGTGGCTTGGTTGCTGAATTTAGCTGGGATTAGTTTGCGGTAGTCAGGGTAGTCGCCTTCTATTAGTCTGGTGACCAGCTCTACCTCGCCCAGTTTGAACATCACCTGTTGGTCATCGTAGGTTATTTCTACCTCTTCTTCGCCGTCACCCATAACTCTTAGCAGATCGTTCAACGAACTAGCCGGAATCAACAGTGACACTTTGTCGGTAGTAGTTTTTAACTCCTTCTGGGCTAGCCGATAGCTATCGGTGGATACCATGAATAGTTTGCCCTCAAAGCTGTGAATGTAAACACCAGTTAATATCGGCCTGGCCTCGTCGGTACTAGCCGCAAAGATAACTTGTTGCAAGGCCTTTTTGAGTTCACTACAACCGATAGTCCACTTCTGTCCGTTGGTGATAGCCGGCATTATCGGGTATTCGTCGGCAGCAACACCGTTGATGGTAGAGCGGTACTGGTCGGTGCTAATGTGCAACTTGTTATCGTCTAGGTCGATGTCAATAACTCCGCTGGGCAGGCTGGAAATGAAGTCTTGCATCAAACGGGCCGGAACAGTAATGGCGCCCTCTTTAGAAACTTTGGCACCAGTGAAGTGAGTAATGGCAATGTCTAGGTTGGTGGCGGCAATACTCAGCCTGTTACCAACAGTTTTTAGTAGTACGTTGGCTAGGATTGGTAGGGTGCCGCGACTACTGGCCACACGACTAACCGAACCAAGAGCCCGGTTTAAGTTTTCTTGGGTAACTTGTAATTTCATAGTGCCTCCGATCCTTCATAGCTATTATTAATAGTATTTATATAAACGTAGCTACAGTAATAAGGCCTGTGTATAGTGTGTACAACCCAACTAATCGATCTGTTAAATTGAATAAACTTATAGTGCACAAGCTGTTCAAAATCAGAGAATAAACTTAGTACAAAAGAAGGGTTTATACCCAGGCACAAGGCACGATTAATCTGGCTGTGTAAATGTCGGGTATAAAGAACATACTTTGTACCCAGGCTTTGAACAATATAAACACAGCTTTTGCGCAGCAGGTTAAGCATACAGACGCTCCTTAATTTCGTTAATGGCTGACTTAATATCGGCATCAAAGGACACTTCTTTTTCGATCTTTTCAACGGAATGGATAGCTGTTGTGTGGTCTTTGCGACCCAGTTCGCGGGCAATGCGTGGAAAGCTCATGTGCAACTCGCTACGTAGCATGTACATGGCTACCTGACGCGGTACTACGATGTCTTTGTCGCGTTTGGGGCCCAAGATCTCGTCCATGGTTATTTGAAAATGTTTAGCGGTACGCTCCACAACCTGTTTGGCGCTCAAGTGCTTAGGCCTAGACTTAGAGCCACTTAGTAAGCTGGTGGCAATGGCCAGGTCGGGGCTGAGTCCGCGCATTTCACAAAAAGCCAGTAGTTGGTTTAGGGCACCTTCTAGTTCGCGAATGTTGCTCTGGATCAGATTAGACAAAAATTCTACTACATCGGCCGGTAGGGTGACCTGGTGAGTGTTGGCTTTAGTCTGAATAATGGCACAACGGGTTTCAAAATCGGGGTTCTGCATATCAATAGACATACCCCAGCCAAACCGACTCTTTAGTCGGTCGCCCAGGGTTGGTATATCTTTGGGCGGCTTATCGCTACTAATAATGATTTGTTTATTGGCCTGGTGCAGGGCATTAAAGGTGTGAAAGAATTCCTCCTGAGTTTTGTCCTTGCCGGCAATGAACTGAACGTCATCAATTATCAGTACATCGGCGTTGCGGTAGTAGCTGGCAAAGTCAGTGTTCTTTTTGTACCGCACGGCGTCAATAAACTCTTGCACAAACTGCTCGGTCGATACATAGACTATGTGTGCATCTTTATTTTTGGCTAGGATGGCATTACCAACAGCCTGTATCAAGTGCGTTTTGCCAATACCCACGCCACCGTAAATAAACAAGGGGTTGTACTTGGTACCCGGGCTACCAGCAATGGCTTGGCAGGCCGCATAGGCTAGTTCGTTGCCGGAACCAACAATAAATGTCTCGAACGTGTAGCGTTCGTTAAGCCCCTGTCGGTAGCTATGCGACAGGCTACTAGTTGGTCTGGTCGACTTAGTTGGTATTGCCGAAGGGTCCACTAGGATAGACTCTTCTTTTTTGGGTAGGGATATGCCGGCGTGGATTTTGTATTCTATGCGTTCTGGTTCCAAACCGTTCTTTTTAACAGTATCAGTAACCAGTTGATTATATTTGCGCTCCAGCTGTTGTTTAACAAAGACGTTGGGTACACCGATCACCAAGACGTTATCTTTGTTCTTGAGCAGGTGGGTGTTTTTGAACCAGGTCACGTAATTACCGCGGGATACCGATAATTCAATTTCACCTAAAACTGCCCTCCACAAGCTGTCCTGCATAGACTCTCCCATAACATTTGCTCTCTAAGAGCATAACCCATCGCCCATGACTTTTCCACATGTTTGAGTAGTAATTTTAAGACCCAGTACGAAAATCATCGAATCAAGGGTCGAGTTGTACACAAAATAAATATGTATCTGTAAAACTGTGGATAGAATAGAAAAATAAGTGGATAACTATATTGAATTGGTGGGTAAATATTGTCAAAATCACCTACTTGCTAGGTGCCTGGATGTGTGTTGGAACAGGGCTGGTAAAAAGCCGTGATCTGGGGTACAATTGTGGGTCTAATGCCAAAACGAACTCACCAACCCAAGAAACGCAAAAGGGCTCATGAACACGGCTTTTTAGCACGCATGGCTAACAAGACTGGCGTGCGGGTTATCAAACGTCGCCGTGCTAAAGGTCGTGCTCGGCTGAGCGCCTAAGTCTCAAACCCTAGTCTCTAAACCCCAAACTCTGTACTCTATTAGTATGCTTGCTCGTAATCACCGCTTTCACGGCTATGGGTCACTACGCTTTGTCTACCAAAAAGGCCAGACCGTCAGAACCACGCAGTGTGCTCTCAAATTTGTTGATAACCCCAGGCGGCAAACCTACCGGGCGGCCGTAGTGGTTAGCAAAAAAGTTGCCAAGTCCGCAGTTAAGCGGAATCGTATTCGACGGCGGGTGTTTGAAATACTAAGGCAGAACCTACCGGTTGCCTGCCGACAGGACCTAGTAGTCAGTATCTTTAGCGAACAACTTGCCGAACAAAATGGTACTGAGCTAAACCAGCAAATTGTTGGGCTATTAAAGAGTGCCGGACTATTTGACTAAAGCTGGTGTTTACTTCGTGCTATCATAGAGTCTGACAACCAAAGGAGTTATTTGATGTTTACCACCCTATTTATTAAGCCCACCTTTAACCTACTAGTCTTAATCTATACTCTGCTACCCGGCCATAACTTTGGCCTGGCCATCATAATATTCACAATTGTAGTGCGTTTGTTGATGTGGCCATTAATCAAGAAGCAGCTGCATCAAGCCAAGGCTATGCGCGAACTGCAACCCGAGATTAAAAAGGTCAAAAAAGCCGCCGCCGGTAACAAACAAAAAGAATCATTAATGCTTATGGAGCTATATAAAGAAAAGGAAATTAGTCCCTTTGGCTCAATTGGTACACTAGTAATCCAATTGGTAGTTTTAATTGGACTATACCAAGGGTTACGCAAAGTTGTAGTTAACCCACAACACGTAGTTGATTTTTCATATACATGGCTACAACATACCGGTTGGCTTAAAACTTTAGCAGGTGACATCCACAAGTTCGATGCGTCATTATTTGGCGTGTTAGATCTAACCCGAGCCGCTCGTAGCGCTAGTGGTACATATTGGCCGGCTATGTTTGTGGTTATAGGTAGTGCCATTGCCCAGTATTTTCAGAGCAAACAGTTGTTACCAGATGCTAAAAAAAGTCGATCACTCAAAGCCATATTAAAAGAAGCAGGTTCTGGTAACAAAGCTGATCAAAGTGAAGTAAACGCCGCCGTTGGTCGTAGTACTCGCTACTTCTTCCCGGTTATGATTTTTTTCTTTACTGTGGGCATACCATCAGCGCTTAGTTTGTATTGGCTGACTAGTGGAATTGTAGCCTACATACAACAAGCCAAAGTACTTGGTAAAGACGAGCAAGAAATGGAAGCCGTGGCCGACAAGCAAATCATTGAAGGTGAAGTAGTTAAGAGACCTAAAGCCTCCAAAAAATCAAAATCAAAAGTAGCCAGTAAAAGGAGGAAGAAATGAATGAGGATACCGAACGGGCCATTTTGTATGCCAAAAAGTACCTAGAAGATCTACTATCTTTTTTTGGGTTGAATACCGATATTTACGCCACCACTGAAGACGGTGAGGTCATAGAACTAGAGGTTCCCTCCACTCATCTAAATGGTTTTTTGATAGGTCAGCATGGTGACACTATGAGGGCTATGCAGTTTATGGTTGGTAATGCCCTGCGCACCAATGGCCATAACGTTACACGTGTTAATGTGGACATTGCTGATTATAAAAAAGCCCGAGCTGGGCGGCTGACAGAGCAAGCGGAGTCCTGGATTAAATCGGTCAAAGACACTGGCAAGCCCATGGACTTGTCTCCCATGAATGCGGCTGACCGCCGAGTAGTTCATAAGGCGGCGACTGAAGCTGGACTAGAAACTGAATCAGTTGGTGAAGGCCGAGACCGGCACGTGGTGCTAAAACCCCCTAAAGATTAGCTCTGTTTTAGGACCTCATCATAGATAGATAGGGTTTGTTGGGCCATGCGACTCCAGGAGTACTTACTGGCCTGCCTTCGACCCTTAGTCTTTAGATCACTGGCAAGTGATTTGTTTTTTATTACGCTCAGTATGACTTTAGCCATGTTAGCTATATCTAGGGGATCAAAATATACAGCGCCAGGTCCATTAACTTCCGGCAGACAGGTAGCGTTGCTAGATGCCACAGGACAGTCGTGGAGCATAGCTTCCAGGGCTGGCAAACCAAACCCTTCGCTTAAGGAAGGAAAGGCATATACGACGGCCTGTTCATACAACCAACGAAGCTGACCTTCACTAACAAAGCCTGTGAAAAATACATTATTGATACCTTGCTTACTAACATAACTCTGTAGCTTTTTGTACAAGGCATCTTCCTTACCAACCAATACCAAGCCGGTCTCCGGGCTGGATTGCTGTATTAAGACAAAAGCATCAATTAAGCGTGATAGATTTTTATGAGGCAAGGGTCTGCCAACATATAAAACAAATTCCTTAC
This sequence comes from Saccharimonadales bacterium (SeqCode), assembly GCA_038213615.1. Taxonomy (GTDB): domain Bacteria; phylum Patescibacteriota; class Saccharimonadia; order Saccharimonadales; family OMJO01; genus JBBQSV01. The sequence goes on from JBBQSV010000018.1 coordinate 12,471, forward strand.
CGACTAACTCCGACACAGGCTCTGGTTTATCGGGTATTCTGTCAGCCGCACAATAAGTTACAGTTATCTTACGGCTATTAATACCAGCAAAACGGGCTACGTCGTTTTTCACATACTCACTTATTGTTATGATAGCCGATGACTTACGAGCCGCCCACCGATTAACGAATTTATAGACACTTTGTTTGATAAAAAAAACCAGCGGGTTGGTGGCTGGGTTGCGGAAGCGAGCGGTTGTTAGATCAAGCATGCTAGTTACTACTTTGCCAGGATATAAAATTGGCTGTTGTACCATGCCAAAATGTACTAAGTCGGGCTTGAGTTTTTTAATTTGCTGGCTGAACCCTAATTGTTCGCCAAAAGAAAACTCTTTGTATTTAGTGGGCAGTACATCAAATTTAGGAGCTAGGTTTTTTACAAAGTCTACTCGGCTAGGTGTTGTTAGAACGGTAAAGTGGTGGTTTGACTTTAGCGGCGCCAGGTATTGGATTAGTTTATCTATGTATCGGCCAGTACCACTACCAGACTCTCTGGCATCAATAACAATGTGAGACATTATTTAATCTCCTGCGTTTTAGGTGGTCGACCATGAAACAGCAAACTATCAACTTGGGTTGTTGAAAGCTTGGATGTCTTTTGGACTAAGCTTCGCTGGGCTAGCGTTCGTGGCAGCTTTATAAATGCCGACCACAACCCATGTAGATAGGCGCCAAGTTGCCGATCTCTTATCGACCCAAACAACATTCTAGCTAACTGAAGCTTGTAGAGTATAAGGTATTTCCACCATAACTTAGCCGGCATATTCTTGTTATAAAGCATGGTAATGTTTTTGACCGAGTGGTATCGAGTAAAAGTGCCCAGACGCCTACTAGTTCCACCAATGTGGTGATAGGCTACTGCCGTTGGTGTGTATCTAACCTCCCAGCCAGCCAGCCTAGCCCGGAAACTGATGTCGACGTCTTCAAAGTACGCAAAAAAGTTTTCATCAAATAACCCAATTTCCTGAAGCATTTTTATTCGATATAAGCTAGCTCCACCAGAAGCCCCAAATACCTCTTCGGGTTTATCATATTGATCATTATCAAGTTCATTACGCCCCCTGGGAAAAGATATACCATTGGTAGTGTAGAACTCACCAGTGCTATCAATGTGTTTGCGGTCACTGCGCATAAGTTTGCCGGTTACTATTCCTACTTTAGAGTTTTTCATTTCGCTAACTAGGTTTTTAAGCCAATTTTTATCTACTACGGCGTCGTTGTTGAGCAGGGCTACAAACTCACAATCCTTATCCATGGCCCGTTTTATGCCGGCATTAACACCACCGGCGAAACCATGGTTACTATTCAGCTCTACTAGATCAACTTTTGGAAAATGCCTCTTAATAAAACCTACCGAGTCATCGGTTGATCCATTATCCACCACAATAATCTCCGATGCTTTTGATTGAGACAACAAAGACTTAAGGCATTCGCCTAAATATTCTTTGCCGTTCCAGCTTGGGATAACTATACATGTATTGAAACTCATAAATACTTAAAACTTTATTTGTAGCAAGATTACACCTCTATCTTATCACTGATACCGATTCCAGATATTCTTTGAATCAGGTAGTCCCTATAAAAGTCCGTTTGGTCAAACCTTATTAAGCCGTCTTTTGATTTGATAAAATCCTGGTTTTTTACTTGGTTATTGTAGTGAACGTGCCAGCCAATTTTCTTTTCCTTTGTGGTGTAGCGGGGCAACCGTTCTTTGAATATCTTTCGGCCGGCTTGTTCAGTTGACCTTAATGGATAGTGGCAGAGTAAAAACTTAATTGGGAAAATATTTTGGTCCGGGATCTCTGCTAAATGCCCACCACTTTTGGCTAGGCCAATTTTTTGGCTACTACGCCAAGCCTTCACCTGTAAAAACGCGAACTCATCACCGACAAACTCGCCGTATTCGAAGAATTTCTTAGGATCATCTTTGGGGCCAAAGCCATCTTTTACTAACTCAAAATTAAAAAGTGTAAAAGCCACACTATTAAACCCTACTCGACTAATGAATGACATAGCTTGACCTAGAGTTATGCCCGGCCACGGAGACCATCTTATTTCGTCGGCGTCGTTTACCATGAACCAGTCATAACTACCAGATAACTCTACAGATAGTTGTTCAATTTTTCTCATGATTTTCTGTAGTTCAAAAGCGTTATTTGGTTTTTCCGGAAATCTTTGGACGGTAACTCGTTTAGGAAATTTTTTGCTAAATTCTAGTACTGTTTCATAGCTACCGTCATCAGACCAGTTATCCAGAACACAAATATCTGAACCCTGGGAAAGTAAATGATTTAAGGTTTGGATTATTATGTCAGCTTCGTTATAAACAGGTATAAACGTTAAAAGCCTAACTGGTTTAGCCAGAGAGACGTTGGTGTTACTCAATCTTCCACCAATGGTTAATTTGATATTTGGTTGTTTTGGGCTTGAGACACTACCGTGTAGTGTCGCGTGAAGCTTTGGGCTGGGTCCATTGCCCCCCATACAAATTGATAGCAAACTTTCATTAAGTAAGATAGTGCGCCCGAGAGAATATTTACCAAGGCCGTTTCTATACACCGTAACCTTGTTATGCACAAACGACTTATTGGCCTGGGTCTTTGTGATTAATTTGCAGTTGATCGGCCAGTTACCGCCCATAATTTTTCGTTTAAAAAGTAATAGAGGAGTTTTCAGTAAATATAAAGGGATGTCTCCACTAATTTCATCAACATCAGACGGGTTTGTAGTAATGAATAACATACCTTCAGCCCCGCTATGCTGGTATAAATACTCCGCCAACTTATTAATTGTAGGGTTAGGCATAAGCTAAATACTACATGACCAACTGCCCTAGTATCAAACCAGATGGCGTTAATGAAGTTGTTTAGCTTGTTAGGATCCCCTAAACGTAATAGAATATGGTGACATGAGAAGAGTTATTGACCGCTATCGTTACTCCTTGATATTGCTTAAACAGCTGGTCAAGACAGATTTTAAAATCAGGTACCAAAGTTCGGTTTTGGGTTATTTGTGGACCCTTCTACGGCCACTGTTTCTATTTGCTATCTTATATCTAGTTTTTGTTAAGGTCTTGGGGGCGGGCAAGGGTCTCCCACACTTTGGTGTGTATCTCCTATTGGGAATCGTGCTTTGGAACTACTTTGTAGAAGTAACCAACGGCAGTGTTAGTGCCATTGTCGCCAAAGGTGACATGATGCGCAAAGTTAATTTTCCCCGTTACGTTATAGTGCTGGCTGGTTCTTTCTCGGCCCTCATAAACCTACTATTTAACTTACTTGTAGTTGCCTTGTTTATGTTGATATCCAAAACCCAAGTCGACTCTTCGGTGATATTTTTACCACTTGTGATATTGGAGTTGTTTGTGTTTTCACTATCCGTTGGTTTTCTACTCAGCTCTTTATATGTAAAGTTTCGTGACATTGGATTTATATGGGATGTCGGTATACAGGGAGCCTTCTTTGCTGTGCCCATAATGTATGCTTTTTCGTTTATTTCAAACAAAAGTATGACAGCCGCTAAGATCATCATGAGCAATCCCATCACGCAACTCATGCAAGATGCTAGATACATGCTTATTTCTAACCAGACAGATACCATCCATTCAATATTTCATAGCTATTGGTCATACTTCATACCACTTTCCATCGTAGTAGTAATCACTCTAGTTGCGGTTGTTTACTTTAAGAGGCAGTCACCATATTTTGCGGAGAATGTTTAGATGGACGATGTAGCCATAAGAGTAGAGCATGTATCTAAGGACTTTAGACTGCCACATGAAAAAGTTAGCAGTGTAAAGAACTTGTTTGTTGATGCGTTTAGACATATTGCAAAGCATCGTAGTTATGAAACCCAACATGCTCTACATGACATCTCTTTTGAAATAAAAAAAGGCCAGTTTTTTGGGATAGTTGGCCGTAATGGTAGCGGCAAAAGTACTTTGCTAAAAATGATGGCCGGTATTTACCAGCCAAACCACGGAAAGATTACTGTCAACGGTAAGTTAGTGCCCTTCATTGAGTTGGGCGTTGGTTTTAGTCCAGAACTATCCGGGCGAGAAAACGTTTTTCTTAATGGCGCCTTACTTGGCTTTACAGAGAAAGAAGTCAAAGAACAATACCAGGACATTGTAGATTTTGCTGAGCTAGAGGAGTTTATGGACCAGAGGTTAAAAAATTATTCGTCGGGCATGCAGGTTAGGTTGGCTTTTTCTATTTCCATTAGGGCTCGATCTGACATATTACTTATTGATGAAGTTTTGGCCGTTGGTGACGAAGCATTCAAACAAAAATGTTACAGGTACTTTGAATCACTTAAACGCGATAAAAAAACTGTTGTTCTGGTTTCGCATGACATGGGTTCAGTAAAAAGATTCTGTGAAGATGCATTGCTAATACATGATGGTCGTATAGCTATGCAAGGTGGTAGTTCAAAAGTAGCCAACGAATACATGAAGTTAAATGAATAAGCAACATGTCACAGCTACCATCTAGGATTATCAAAAAACTTAGTGGACTCAAAGGCGATAGCGCCGACACAAAACTATTACTCAAGGAGCTAATAAAATTTGTTGATTCCAACCGAGAGGGGATCACTCATCTAGACGGGCCCTGGGCATTTTCCTTGGATTCTCCACTATCTAACCAAATAACCAAGGATAAGATCATAGTAATAGGTCGGTTCATGCTTTTACAACCATTCACTGAAATAGCCATGCGCCTCAAGACTCCTGCAAAAATAGAGCATATTCAATATTCTCCGCTCAAGCCTTTGAGAGGCACTCATTCCATTAACTCAATATTTAAAATCTACAAGTTTGAGAGTGTGGTTAAAGTTAATAAAGATGGTCAGTATGAAATCCAAATTAACCTGGATAACCAGGGTTGGCAGGGGGTATGTAGGATGGCTCTAGTCAGAGACCGCGAACCCATGTTTGAAGACACCTATATAAGTGGCTTATCTACTAGATATGCTGATCATATCAACTTGCTGTCTAGTAAGAAGGCTTACTTTTATGAGCCAGAGATGGACATAAGGCTTAAATTGTCAGATCACGATCCAAAACTGGTTGGGTTTTATTTGCCACAATTTCATCCTATTCCAGAAAATGACAAATGGTGGGGCAAGGGCTTTACAGAATGGTCAAATGTAACTACTGCCCAGCCACGGTTTGTGGGTCACGAACAACCCAAAGTTCCCACAGATCTAGGGTACTACGATTTGCGTTTGGATACAGTCATGCCCGAGCAGATAAAAATGGCAAAAAAACACGGCATACATGGCTTTTGTTTTTACTACTATTGGTTTAGTGGTAAAAAACTTTTAAATGGTCCAGTGGACACCTTATTAGCTAACAAGGACTGGGATTTCAACTTTATGATCTGCTGGGCAAACGAAAACTGGAGTCGTAGATGGGACGGACAGGACCAAGACATACTCATTAAACAAGAACACAAATCAGATGACCCTTTGAACTTTATAACTGATGTAGAAAAAATTTTGCTGGATGCACGATATATTCGGCTTGATAACAAGCCAGTATTATTAGTTTATCGACCAAGTGATCTTAAGGATCCACTCACATATACCAGAACGTGGAGGCAGTATTTCAAAGACAAACATCACACCGATTTATATATAGTCGGTGTACAGAGTTATGACCTTGGAGATCCAGCTAGGTGGGGCTTTGATGAAGCATTAGAGTTCATGCCGTTAGCTATTAAGAAATATGTAAAGAAGGTACCCGAGCTTGATATGCAAGATAGACTACTAGACAAGAATTTTTCGGGTACGGTTTATGATTTCAAGAATATTATAAAGACGATCACTAATGCTAAAAACAGCGACTCAAAATACAAGTCGGTTATGACTGGCTGGGATAATGATGCCAGGCGAAAAAGTAATGGTAGGGTATATTACGGTAGCACTCCAGATTTGTACGGCAAATGGCTCGAACACGCTATAAATGTAAGTCACAGGCATGGAGACGCCGGCGACTTTATATTCATAAATGCCTGGAATGAGTGGGCAGAGGGCGCCTACCTGGAACCAGATAATTTTTACGGCCATGCCTTCCTAAATAGGACAGCCCAAGTATTGGCAGGGGCCTCTACTAACCAGGCAAATACTGTAGCAAATCCTAAATATGGCATCCAGAAAAGTAAAACTACCAGCCTGGCAGTCATAGTCCATATCTACTATCCTGACACTTGGCCGCTACTAAGGGAAGGGCTTAAAGTCCTCAAACAGTACTTAAACTTTGACCGTTTTGTATCAATACCAGAAAAAAATAAGGCCTTAATCAGAGATGTCCAAAAGCTTGTTGCTGGTGCTACTATAAGTGTTGTGCCTAATCGTGGCAGAGACGTTCTACCTTTTTTGCATATTGCTAGACGACTTGATGATTTAGGATATAAATACGTACTTAAGCTACACTCCAAGAAATCTGTACATCGATCAGATGGTGATAAATGGCTCAAAGACATTCTGGCCAGCCTAATACCCGATTCAAAAACGTCATTAGATAAAATTGCAAGGCTGATGATGGACAGTGGATCAGGTTTAATTGGTCCAGCAGAACATTATCTACCACTACAAACTTATTACGGTGCCAACAAAAGAGAAATT
>JBBQSV010000019.1:0-14497 GCA_038213615.1 Saccharimonadales bacterium (SeqCode)
AGACTGGCAAGCTTGGCATCATCGGACTGCACTTTTAGGCGTTGATTGGTAAAGACGGCCTGGTAACTTTGAGCATACGAGGCAATACGGTGGCGATTACTAAAATACTGTTTGTAGTAGTTTTCTAGTGCCGGAGGCAAACTAAGCACCTCGGTGCCAAAAACTGAGTGCATTTCATTAACCACCTCATCGGGCTCGGACTTTTTATAGGCGGCAATGGTGCTCAGAATCCGTTTGTCGTGCAAATCATGCTTGTAGTAGTCCAGCAGTAAAGTGTCAACGTGATTCTTTTGCGAAGTACTCAGCCGATCATAAATGGCATGCAATGCCTCGTGGGCTAGCGTTACCTGTACTACCCCATTCAATTTAGGGTCTTTTACATTAAACACAAACAAACCCGTCTGGTTGCCGTGGTAACAACCCAACACAATTGTTTGCTCGCGCCCCTTGCTCGAACAGCTCTGATTAAACTGGGTAGCTTCTTGTATGAGCGGATGATTGATGTACAGCATGTGCTTAGCGTAGCTATTCATGGTGTCTTGATTGGCTAATGTCACGATTTTGGACGGTGGAGAATAGTTGCGTAACACCGACCAGTCATGAATAGCCAGGCGTTTGTTCCAGATTAGGCCAGTCGTGCCTGCGATTACTAGCACGGTCACAAAGCTAAATAGGCGTCTAATATTCTTCACGTAGCAATTTTAGCATTAGCGTTACTCGGTAGCGATACTAAAGGTTAAATCCTCTTCTTTGGCGCCAACATTTACGATGGAGCCTTTGTCTAGCTGTTCATCGAGCATATCCATAGCCAAATGATCCTCGATAGTGTCCTGGATCAGTCGTCTTAGTGGTCGGACGCCATTTGGGGCATCGTAACCCTTATCTAGCAAATGCTGTTTGGCGGCAGTTGTTACCTTCATGCCGATACCGTGTTTGGTTAGTCGTTGGCGAAGTTCATCTAATTGTAAGTCCAGTATCTTCATGACGTCCTTGGGCGTTAGGGCTCTAAACACAATGACTTTATCTATTCGGTTTAATAGTTCGGGGCGCATCATCTTTTTGAGCTCATCCTGAACCTTGGATTTGTTGGCAGCGTGTAAGGCATCCAGATCCTTGGCAGCTGCCGATGAATTGGCGTGAAAGCCCAGGTTAGCCTCTTTTTGCAATTTGTCGGCGCCTAAGTTGCTAGTCATGATGATGACGGTATTTGTAAAGTCTACCTGGCGACCTTTGGCATCTGTTAGGGTGCCATCTTCTAGTATCTGTAGCAGCATGTTAAAGACGTCGGGATGGGCTTTTTCAATTTCGTCCAGTAGCACCAAACTGTAAGGCTGACGACGGATTTTATCTGTTAATTGACCGCCCTCCTCGTAGCCCACATAGCCAGCCGGCGCCCCAACCAATCTGGATGCAGTATGCTTTTCACCGAACTCACTCATATCTATCTTGACCAAGGCATCACTGCTACCAAAGAACTCCCGGGCCAGTACCCTGGCTAGTTCTGTTTTACCAACGCCAGTTGGGCCCAGAAATATAAACGAACCAATGGGGCGCTTTTCGCTACCAATGCCAACTCGGTTACGCCTGATGGCCCGGGAAACAGCGCTGACAGCCTCTTCCTGACCTATCACATATTTACCCAGAGTCTTTTCTAGATTTATTAGATATTTAGCCTCGGACCTAATTACCTTGGTCACCGGCACGCCGGTCATGCGGGCTACTACCAAGGCTACGTCATCCAATGTCATTACTAGCTGGTTGACGTGCTTGGTTTTAGCCTCTAAGGCGTCCAGTTGTTCTTGTACCTGGCTAATCTTGGTCTTGAACACTGCGGCGCGCTCATAATCCTCGGCATCGGCGGCTTCTTCGCGGCGCATGTTGAGTAGCTTCATCTCTTTTTGCGAGCGCCTAACTTCTGGCGGGGTCTTGCCTTTATCGACGCGCAAATAGGCGGCGGTTTCATCCAGTAAATCTATAGCTTTATCAGGCATGAATCGGTCATTTATGTAGCGCTTAGCCAAGACAACGACTTCTTCTAATACCTCATCGCTGACTTTGACGGCATGGAAGTCTTCATAATGTTTGCGCAGGCCCTTTAGTATCGACAGAGTTTCGGCGTTGGTAGCTTCTGGCACTTGTACTGTCTGAAAACGTCTTTCCAGAGCCGCATCTTTTTCTATGTGCTTGTTGTACTCTACGGTTGTGGTGGCGCCTATCAGGCGTATTCTACCACGGGCTAAAGCTGGTTTTAGCATGTTGCCGGCATCCATGGCGCCCTCGGCGGCACCTGCACCTACAATCAGGTGCAGCTCGTCTACAAAAACGATAACTTTTTTGTCCTTCTCAATCTCGGCCATGACCTTTTTTAGTCGCTCTTCGAACTCACCACGATATTTAGTACCGGCCACCATGCCGGCCAGGTCTAGCATAACAAGCCGCTTGTCCATTAGGCTGTCAGGGACATCTTCGCTAATGATCCTCTGGGCTAGGCCTTCTACAATGGCTGTTTTACCAACGCCCGGTTCACCAATCAGAACAGGGTTGTTTTTGGTACGACGACTCAAAATGGTGACTACCCGACGGATCTGAGCTTCGCGGCCAACTACCGGATCTAGTTTGCCAGCCCTGGCTTGAGCAGTTAAATCGGTGCCGTAGAAATCCAGGGCTGTCTTTTGTCCCCGACTGCCGCGTTTGGATTTATAGCCCAGTGAATCTTCATTGTATTGTTGACGATTTAAGAATCGCTCTGTTTCGTCAGTTAATCGCTCTACATCAATGTTCATGTCCTGTAATAAAAGTGTGGCGCGGGCCTTCTTTTGGGCTAGGATGCTGTAGAGGATATGCTCTGTGCCACAAACCTCTTGATTAAAGTCGCGGGCTTTTTCATAAGCCATCTCTAAAGTTAGCTTGGCGGTAGCGCTTAAGCCCTTAGCGCCAAGGTCAATAACCAAAGTCTTTGGTGTTAGATTCAGCGCCAATCGGGCACGGTCTAGAGTAACCCCGGCGGCACCGAGTAATTTGGCACCCATACTAGAATCCTGAGCTAGTACTCCGAGTAACAGGTGCTCAGTACCTATGTAGGCACTGCCTAGGCTGCGGGCAATGGCGTTGGCGTTATCCAAACTCTGCACCGCATTACCGGTCAGGTGTGATGAAAAATCTCTAAAGTCGGGTGTGTCTGGCATATGTTTGCCCACATTCTAGCGAGTTAGATTCGCTCTTTCTATAATACCAGCTGGCACTCACGAGTCAAGAGTGCTAACACGCGTGTTCGAAGGTGCCTTGATTGCAGATGGATGATGCGCTAATTTTTGAGGCTCTGAGGGAGGCGTAGCTTTAGTTACGCCAAGCTGAACCTCCAGAAAATTAGATAGTGTCAGCCGCTGCAAGCATAGGTACTTACGAATTCGTGGGGCTAGTAGTCTTGACTCAGGTCAAGAGTGCTAGTTTTCTTCGCCGTGTTCTTCGATAGCGTCTAGCAGGCTGCTCTCTAACTGTTCCTTGTTCTTTAGCTTTGGTGCAGACTTGGGCTTAGTTTCTACTGGTGCTTCTGGCTTGGCCTCTGCGGGCTGATTTTGCTTTTGAGGTTCTGGTGACTCTGGATCAGCTGGTTCGGTTGGTTCTGCTACTTTATCAGCTTCGATATCAAGATCGTATCCGGACAGCCTGCTGGCTAAGCGAACATTCTGTCCACTTTTACCAATGGCAATACTCAGTTGATCTTCTGGCACGATGACTTTGGCCTTTTTGGTTTTTTCATCAAGTTCAACCCTAGTAACCTTAGTAGGGCTTAGAGCATTAGTGATGTATTTGGCGGTATCAGCGTCCCAAACAATGATGTCTATCTTTTCTTGCTCGCCGACTTCGCTGACAACCGCGTTAACACGGGTACCGTGGCCGCCAACAAAGGTGCCCACAGGGTCGACTCCAGGAACAGAACTAGCTACCGCGATCTTGGTGCGTACACCGGGCTCGCGGACAATTTCTTTGATCTCTACAGCGCCACTTTCCATTTCTGGCACCTCTGCCTGGAACAACCACTTAATAAACTCGGTGTTGCCACGCGACACTACTAGTTGTGGGCCACGAAAGCCGCGCTCAACTTCTTTTAAGAAAACTTTTAGTCGCTGGCCAGGGTAGTAACGCTCGCCCTGGATCTGGTCGCCCATCGGCATGATGCCCTGAGCTTTGCCCAAGTCAACACGAACCAAACGGCCTTCTACACGGGACACGATTCCGTTGATAACAGTGCCGATCTTGTCTTCGTATTCAGCCATGACGATCTCGCGCTCTGATTCACGCAAACGCTGCAATATAACTTGTTTGGCAGTTTGAGCAGCCACTCGGCCAAAGTTGGCTATCGGCTCGTGGACCTCCATAACATCACCTTCTTTAGAGTTTTTCTTCATGGTCTGGGCCTGGGCCAGTGAAATTTCGAAATGAGCATCTTGCACATCTTTGACCACTTCTTTACTAACAAAAACGTCGATGTCGCCAGAGTGCAGGTTAATAGCCACTCGCACTTCTTGTTCGCGGTCACCGTAATCGCGTTTGTAGGCAGCTGCTAGGGCTTGCTCTACAACTTCTTGGACGGTTTCTTCGGGTAGGTTTTTTTCTTCGGCAATAGTCTTTACGGCTAGTGCCAGTTGTTTGATATCTAAGTCCATAATTGGTCTCCTTGGGGTTTCTAGGTCTTTTTATGAAAAAAGCCGACCTGCTGGCCGACTAACTATTCATAATTATAGCAGTCCTGCCACCAGACGTCAATCTACCCGTGTTAGAATGATCATTATGACCAAACAGATAAAGCGCCTGATAGACGGTTTTAAGCCCGAACACTACGCTATTGAACTAGCCGTAGACAAACAAGCCAAGAAATTCACTGGCAAATTAGTAGTAACTGGATTTAAGCAACAGCGCCCAAGCCACAGGCTGACTTTTCATCAAAATGGCCTAAAGATTAGTGCTGCCAAAGCCATAAAGCTAGACAAAAAGGGCGACCAACCAGTTACGATTGATAGGATCAATAACCAGTCCAAGCTACACGAGGTCCGCCTGCACTCCAAGCAGTTGCTCTATCCTGGGCGTTACCAAGTCGAAATAGAGTTCAGCGGCAATGTCACATCTACTATGGAAGGCATTTATCTAAGTAAATTCCAACGTAAGGGCAAGGAAGAACAGATTGTAGCCACTCAGTTCGAGGCCCACCATGCCCGCGAAGCCTTCCCGTGTATCGACGAACCCGAAGCCAAGGCCACATTTGAGCTGACAGTAATCTCGCCAAAAGGCGACACGGTATTATCTAATACGCCAATTGCCAAACAGGCCACCAAGGGCCAACTCACAACCACCGTATTTGAAAAAACGCCCATAATGTCTACCTATCTACTGGCCTTTTCGCACGGCCTGCTACAGGGTGTCCAGAAAAAGACCAAAGATGGAGTTTTGGTAGGCGTTTGGGCAAGTATTGCCCAACCTAAAGCCAACTTGCAGTATGCTCTGGACGAGGCTACCAAAATGCTAGAATTTTATACTGACTTATTCGGTATTGCCTACCCCCTGCCAAAACTGGACAATCTGGCTTTGCCAGATTTTGATGCCGGCGCTATGGAAAACTGGGGTCTATGCACCTACCGCGAGATTACTCTACTGTCTGACCCCAAGAATCCGGCCATCTCTAATCAACAGCTAGTTTCTATGGTGGTAGCCCACGAGCTGTCTCACCAGTGGTTTGGCAACTTAGTGACCATGAAGTGGTGGGATGACTTGTGGCTGAACGAAAGCTTCGCCAGTTTGATGGAACACATCACCCTGGATGCCCTGCACCCCGACTGGACCCAGTGGGAAATGTACGTTATCAGCGATGTGCTGAGCACTACCTCACGTGATATTTATAGTGACATTCAACCCATCAGTGTAGAGATTACCGACCCTGACCTAATTGACAGTGCTTTTGACCCCACAATTGTCTATGCCAAGGGCGGACGACTATTAAAAATGCTACGCGATTACATTGGCCAAGATGCCTTTCGTGATGGCCTGCGTGGTTACTTCAAAAAACATGCCTACAGCAATGCCACCCGCGATGATTTGTGGCAGGCCATGTCGGCTGTAAGCCAGCACAACATCGGACAGTTAATGGTACCCTGGTTAACCCAACCAGGCATGCCCGTGGTAGAGATCACCCAAAAAGACAACCAACTAACCCTAAAACAAAATCACTTTATGTTAGACAAGCCGGCCGATGATTCGATGTGGCCTATCCCTTTGTTAGCAAGCACAGTTATATCCCCAGATGTTTTGACTAAGCGCTCTCAGGATTTTAAGCTACCAAATTCTGATGTAGTTGTGCTTAACCAACAGGCTAGTGGCCACTATCTTAGCCATTACTTGCAGCCCCAGCAGCAAGCGTTTTTGGCCAACGGATTCAAATCTCAGAGCCTGCCTGCCGAAACCAGGATCAGTCTGCTAAACGACATACTGCTGTTATCTAAAAAGGGCCAGGCTGGCATAACAGAGGCATTGGATATCATCCGCCACAGCCAAGACGAGCCACGTGATGCTGTGTGGGCACAGATTTCTAGAGTTATAAGTACAGCCAGCCAATTGAGCGAAGGTAACGAGCCGATCGATCAGCGACTAAAAGAATTGCGGGTCAGCCTGTCCGAACAGCAGTACAGCCAGTTGGGCTGGGTGGATCAGCCAGATGATGACATCAATACTATCCAGCTTCGTCATACCCTGATTAGCCTGATGTTAGCCGGCGAGAATCTGCAAGCTATCGACCAAGCCAAAAAGTTATATGCCAGTGCTAAATCACTAGAAGGCTTACCAGCAGAACTAAGGGGTAGCATTCTGGCTGCTACAGTTCGCTACGGAGATTCCAAAGTAGCGCTGGATTTGCTGGCCAAATATCCGACGGCTGACCCCGAACTCCAGGCCGACATTTTAGGGGGGTTATCAGCCACAAAAGACAACAAGCTGGCTAGGCAGATCTTAGCTAAAGCCCTAGGACCAAAAGGCTTTGTTCGCAATCAAGACATCATGCGCTGGCTAGTGTTCTTTATAAGGAGCCAATACACCCGAGAGGCCGGCTGGCAATTCATGGAAGACAATTGGGATTGGTTGATAGAGGCCATGTCCAGTAGCAAGTCGTTCTCATTTATACCTACCTACTGCTCAGGCGTAGCCAATTCAGACAAATGGGCTAAAAAGTATCGTGATTTCTTTACGCCCAAACTAACAGATAAGATCTTAGCCAATAATATAAAAATCGGGCTGGCCGATGTTAAATCTCGGGTGTCTTGGCGTAAACGCGAAGAACCCAAACTAGAGAAATACTTTAGCTAAGCTCTACAAACTCAAAATTATCCTGACCATCTAGGCTAGCCACAGCCAAGCACACTTCTTTGTCCCATTTGTTTTCAAGCAGCCATAATTCAGCCGCACGCTGCATATGTTTTAACTTAGTAGCAGTTATGTAATCGAGACCTGTGCCCTGCCGATCGGTTTGGCGATATTTAACCTCGATAAAATATAAACATCCTGCCTTTTCGGCCACTACGTCGATCTCGGCAACTGGGGTCTTCCAGTTTAGCTCTCGTATTTTGAAGCCCTGCTGTTTTAGATAATCAGCTGCCCTAACTTCGGCCGCATGCCCAGTTTGATAATTAGTCACGTCAGGTACCCGCTTAGATTCGCCAGTCTAGGTTGCGTCTTGTCTGCGAAAATAGCCCGTATCCACCAATATTAATCCATATGCGAAGCCCTGGTGTGGCCGGGGTCTTATAGGCTGGAACTTTATGGTTTATATAGGCATTGTAGTTATTGTGAACTTGTTGACCCCAGGTTCCATCAGGGGTGTTAGTATCAGGGTTAATGCCCGGTTTGGGGTGCGACAGCAGACTATCAGACAAGGCATAATCACCAACTGTAGGTATACGTTTTAGCTCACCATAGGCATAGGCACGAGCATTGGCTGTTTGCGACTGCATAGCTCGTAGTATATCGGCGTCCGAGTAGCCATGCTCTTTTAGCCTAGAAGCAACTTCAATATCCAATACCAAGCGACTAACATGATCGACGTAAAGCTGAGATTCTAATGGCATTTTAGAAAATGGCTTGCCGGATTCACCGCCACCGTTATAGTTAGCGGCAGCACGGCCATAAATAGACATCGAGTGCGGGTTTAGGCTTGGTTGATCACTTCGCGCCTGATCAATGCACTCAGCAAAAAATTGAGCCCCAGCACGTAGACTTGCAACTGGATTATTGAATGCCTTCTTATACTCATCTAATCTTACTCTGCTATGACCACCCTCTAGCGCCAATTTGTAATCATCATAACTAGCTTTCTTGGGTAGATAATCCATAACTACGAAGCGTTGTAAATGAAATTGTGGGACAACCTGCACTAAGCCATAGGCATCTGCGCCAGAATGGGCATTTATTACTCCGCATGACTCTATTGTAGCCAAAGATGCTAATACATTAACTGGTATAGCAAACTCCTGAGCGGCCCTAGTTATATCTTCCTTAAATCTTTGTATCGATGGTGGGAATATTGGTAGCAAAGCTTTTTCTTTATGGAATCTACCGGATGATCCCACTGCTTCTGCTGTGGCGCTTGGAATTATGTAATAAGCTCGGTCCGTAAGTTTTAGCTCACGTACAATCGACTCGTGATCATTCCATAGTCCAAAAGTTTCCTTGTGATGAGCTGAGCCATCTTCAGATTCTGGACCATGATGTGCCTCACCACCCGAACATGCTGAAAGTAATGATACGAAAGCTAGGCCTAGCGCAGCCCGCCCCGAACCTATTAAAAAGGTACGCCTATCTAATTCTGGTGCTGCAAGTTCGTCAACTGGGGACACATCAAACTCTGTCATACACTTATTCTACAAGCTTTTAGTGTTTGAGTCAATGATCTTGCTGAGTTATCCGGTTACGACTAATAACGACTAACCTTTTATTGTTTCTTCGTGGGCAGCCAGAGCAGCGTCGGCTTTGGCGTCTTCTTTTGCCTTAACTACGGATTCTTCGGCGGCTTTGGCCTCGGCCTCGCCAGCCAGTTTTTCTTTTAGTTCGGCTTCTTCTTTTTCGGCTACGGCATCGTGTACGGTGTTGACTGAATCACTATCAAAGTTTACTCCGGCCAAACGAGTTGATTTACCAGTAAGTTTACGCATGTAGCTTAGGTAGTTACGGCGCACTTTGCTACGCTTGGTGACTTCTACTTTAAGCACAAGTGGACTGTGTAGTAAAAAGCTTTTTTCTACACCAATGCCACTAGCTAAACGACGAACGGTAATACGACTTAGGTGGCCACCTTTGTTGTCGGTACGAATAACCAAGCCCTGAAAGATCTGGACACGCTCTTTGCTGCCTTCGCGGATCTTTTGGTGCACTTTAACAGTGTCACCAGAACGCACGTCCACAACTTGGCGCTTTTGGTACTTGGCATTAATTTGTTCTACAACAGATGGCATAACTAGACTAATTTACACTAAATTTGGTATTTTAACAAGCCTTCCATCTAATCCTTACTTCTTTGTACGAACAAATCGACTCGTAGAAGCCCGCGCTATCGATACGACGGCCCTGTCAGCTCGATAGATACTAAATACCGACCAGTTAAAGTCACTGGGTTTCTGCTCGCCATTTCGGACTCGATACAGATGAGTCAACCGTCGTGGCAAATGGTAAGTAAAAACCATGGCTGTGAAGGCAAACCGGTGCATCGAATAAAGCTCATCAAGTTCTAGGCATCGCACAAATACGCCTCCAGCCAGAAGTAATACGCCTCCGGGCTCGTGTGGCATATAGCGATCCATAGCCGCCTGCCTGAAGCCTGATTGAATCGCAGTGTTCAAAGTAGTACCCCATCCTTTGGCATCTGCCAGACCTCGTTCGTATTTATGCTCACGATCTCTGATCTCATGTTGCATGGCTTGGCGATCCAGATAAAGTGCCAACCGCCCAGCTTTGTAGATTTGCGGAGTATGATAATCGTCTTCTTCCCATTCCCGTGGAGTACCATCGATAAAAGTATGTAACGGGTGGTCAGCATCGTCATAAACACACGTAGCAAGTTGTCTTTTGGGTACCTTTATGGCACCACTTAGCGTAGCCGCACCCCCCTGGTTCCCACCAATATTCATGTGATCCATAGTCGCGCCAGCATCACCGCCATCATGTGTGACAAGATATAATTGCTTAGCACCTGCCAACCTACAAAGACTTGCTAAACGGGTAACGTTAAGCTCGATCCGCTCCAGGTCGACCCCAACCGGTAGGGCCATATGTGAGACCACATCCTGACCAGACCGTTCGTAAATCGCTTCTGGATCGGACAGTGGCAAATACATGTTTGACATGCTATAAAAACTATAGTCCTACATCACTAAAGTCAAGCCGTTGTGATAATAAAATGTGCCCAAAAGCTAAAACAGCTTACAATACGAACTATGGATATCTACGAATTATCGAAAAAACTGCACCGCGAACATAAAGGCAAAATCAGCACTGTGGCCCGCGACAAATTGGACACTACTGAAAAGCTAAGCGCCTACTACACACCTGGTATGGGAGGCATCGCCATAGAAGCAGCCAAGGGGCGAGAAGCCCTAAAACCCTACTCTTGGATAAACAACAACCTGGCGGTAGCCAGTGATGGTTCGGCCGTGCTAGGCCTGGGTGATATCGGCCCATTTGGGGCTATGCCAGTCATGGAAGGCAAAGCCATGATGTTCAAGGAATTTGCCGGTATCGATGCCGTGCCGATAGTCCTAGACGTACACACTGCAGACGAGATCGTGGCGGCCGTAAAGGCCATCGCCCCAAGCTTTGGCGCCATCAATCTAGAAGATATCGCTGCCCCCAAATGTTTCGAGATCGAGGATCGGCTAAAAGCCGATCTAGACATCCCCCTAATGCATGACGACCAACACGCCACAGCCATCATAGTGTTGGCCGGCCTACTAAACGCCATGAAGGTGACAGGACGCAAACTAGAGGATGCCAAAATCGTGGTGGTCGGCGCCGGCGCGGCAGGCACAGGTATCATCAAGCTACTACACCACTACGCCAACCCCAGGATCTTTGCAGTAGATAGTAAGGGCGTCATCAGCGCCAACCGCAAGGACCTTAACCCTGAGAAAAAGACCTTACTCAAATACTCTAACCTGTCTGGCATTGATGGTTCGTTAGCCGAAATAATGGAAGGCGCTGATACGTTTATTGGAGTCTCCGGCCCAAACATAGTGACCAAAGAAATGGTCGAGTCTATGGATAAAAACCCGATCATTTTTGCCATGGCTAACCCGACGCCAGAGATTATGCCAGAAGATGCCAAAGCAGCGGGCGCCGCTGTAGTAGCCACTGGGCGCAGCGACTACCCCAACCAGATCAACAACGCCCTGGTATTCCCAGGATTATTTCGTGGGGCACTAGATAACGGCGTAAAACACATCACCGATAAGCACAAGATTGCTGCCGCCAAAGCCATAGCCGGCATGGTAAAGAACCCAACTGCCGAAGAAATCATTCCTAGCATTCTAAACAAGCAGTTAGTGCCAACAATTGCCAAAGTGATAACTTAGCCGGCAGACGGCTGGACTTATCTTAGTGATATGATGCCCTGAGCTCGGCCTCAGTCCTGCCACCCCAAACGCCGTGCTTCTCGCCAGTTTCTAGCGCAAACTCCAGACATTCAGCCTCTAGTGGGCAGTCATGACACACAGCGACAGCCGCGAGCTCTCTTGCTAGCTTTTGGGTAGGCATTTCGCCCGATTGACCATAGAAAAGGTCGGTGAGGCCATGACAGGCCGCTTCTTCTTTCCACCTTGGGTCTTTGCTCGCTTCGTAAGTTGCCATACTTTATAAATATTAACCTACAACCCGGAAGACTTCGTCTAGGGTAGTTAAGCCCTGACAAGCTTTGAGCACACCGTCTTGTAGCATGGTTGTCATACCGCTTTTGATAGCTGATGCTTCGATATCTTGCGACGACAGCACGCCGGTAGGATGCTCTAGTAGATTTCTGATCTGATCAGTCATTATAAATTGTTCACGGATGGCCATCTGCCCGCTAAAGCCGTAAGGGTTCTGTTCTGACTTGCCAGGGCCATAGAACCTGATCTGGGTCAGATCTGGCTTGGGCATGTCTGTTGGCAAAGTATCCAAGACAGCCTGCACACGGGCCAATGTAGGCTTGCCAACTTCTACCGGCTGCTTGGTAGCCTCATCCAGCCGCCGAATCAGGCGCTGGGCCATAACTAGCCGAATAGCCGATACAAACAGAGGGTTTGACCCAATTACGTCCATCAGCCTGGTTAGGGCAGCCGATGCCGACCCGGCGTGAAACGTAGATAACACCAGATGCCCAGTTAGCGCGGCCTGCAAGGCCGTTTTGGCGGTATCGTTATCGCGAATCTCGCCGACCATGATAATGTCTGGGTCCAAGCGCAATATGGCTCGCAAGCGATTGGCAAAGTTGGTTTGTTCGGAATTGGCTGAGGTAACAGATATCTGGGTGATACCGGCAAATTGGTACTCCACCGGGTCCTCGACTGTGACAATTTTGCGCTCCACGTTATTAAGGCTATTTAGCATGGAGTAAAGAGTAGTGGTTTTACCCGAACCAGTAGGGCCCACTACCAGCACCAGACCGGAAGGATGAGCAATAATATCATCTACAATCTTGCGTTCCTGTACCGACAAACCTAGACGATCTAGGTTGTAGTTGGCCTGATCCATGTTGAATAGACGCATTACCACATCCAGACCATTGGTGGTCGGCACTGTTTCTAAACGCACGTTCACGTCCACCTGGCGACCATCTGCCAAATTTAGGCGCTGAGCAATGTGGCCTTGTTGCGGTTCGTTGGAAGACGTAGAAATATTGCCGGCACTTGCCACTGTCGAAACCAGGATTCGATATTTCTGGGGACTCAACTGAGCAATGGGGTGCAAAACACCATCTATCCTAAAACGAATCCGAACATCATCACGCTCGGTTTCAAAGTGGATGTCACTGGCATTTAACAAGTGGGCTTGTTCAACAATATAGGCCAGCATGTCGTCACTGCGCACTTGATCTAGGGTAGCCGAAACAGACTTGATCAAGTCGGCATCACCGGCTTTGTTTAAGGCAATGTCTTGATAAACCACCTGCTTTGGCGGGTCATACAACTTCATATAGTCGCGGTAGCCGGCTTCGGAAATCAGGTTAAAACTAATCTGCTGATCCATAAACCGCTGCTTTAGAGCCTCCATGGTCTGTCTAGACGTAGTGTTGGTAACGCCAAACCGGATACTGTGGGCATCTGCTGCCACGGGGATAACACGCATGTGATACAGGTCAGCTTTAGGCAATAGTTCTAAGAACAACTGTTTTTGTGGGATTTGCGCAGTGTCTATATAGCCCAAGCCTAAAATCCTAGCCCGGCGCTGGGTCGATAGTTCCTCGTCCTGTCTGGCATTTTGTGACATCACGCTACATTATAAAGCATTAGCGTCATCTGTGGGTCGATTACTTATAGGCAAATGATAAGATAGTTGGATGCAGCCCGAAATCCTATTAATAATTCACGACGTACGTAGCTGTCACAATGTTGGTTCACTGCTCAGAACCGCCGAGGGGGTGGGGATAAAAAAAGTAATCTTTAGCGGTCTAACCCCCTATCCTATTTTGCCAAACGACAGCCGGCTGCCACATATCAGCAATAAATTAGCCAGTCAGATCAGCAAAACGGCTCTGGGGGCCGAGAAACTACTAGAGCTAGAGCATATCGAGGATCTTGCTAGCCTGGTCAAGCAGCTGCAAGCCAAAGGCTACCAGTTGGTGGGGCTCGAACAATCCGTTACATCCGTAAGACTAAACAAATTCCAGCCACCGGCCAAGATAGCACTGGTCGTTGGCAACGAGGTAAATGGCCTATCCGATGCCGATCAAAAACTGATGGATACCATTGTGGAAATACCGATGTTAGGCCAAAAAGAATCGTTCAATGTAGTGCAGTCGGCTGCCATGGCCCTTTATCACTGTCGATTTTTATCTGAATATGCTATAAAATAAAGCTTATGCCCGTAAAACTAGGGCGCAGGCTCCACACCAGTCTGCCCAAACACAAACAAACCAAAATGTACCTCCAGACCTACTGGCCGTATATTCCTATGTTGCTGCTAGTGTTACTGGTACTAGCCTTTGGCAATCATAGTCCCTTGAACCCTCGACACTCTACACTTGGCTACGCCGTAAATGTTAGCAGCACTAGCCTCTTATCGTCTACCAATCAACAGCGTGGCAGTAACCACGTTGGTCCATTGCAGGTAAACTCTAGGCTGACGGCTGCCGCTCAGTCTAAAGCCAACGACATGGTCAAACGTGATTACTGGTCACACGTAACACCAGACGGAAAACAACCATGGTCTTTTATACAGACGGCTGGCTATGGCTACACCAAAGCTGGCGAGAATTTGGCCTACGGTTTTG
>JBBQSV010000020.1:0-14418 GCA_038213615.1 Saccharimonadales bacterium (SeqCode)
AATATTTATCATTCGGGAATCCAATATTTGATATCACTGTGGTGATATCGTGAGGGCACCCACCTGCGTAACTGCAGATTGTCACACGGGGCTATCCGCCATAGAAAAAGTCCGAGGTTTACTCGGACTTTTTCTATGGTCAGGGTGAGAGGACTTGAACCTCCGGTCTCCGGACCCCCAGCCCGGCGCTTTACCAACTAAGCTACACCCTGAAATACCTCTGTATTCTAGCTTATCTCTGATAAGATAGTAAACATGTGGAAAGAAACAAACAATGAGCTTCATAAACAATTTGTGTTTGATGATTTCAAGCAAGCTTTTGCTTTTATGACGGCCGTAGCCAGTGTGGCTGAAGAGCAGAACCACCATCCCCGGTGGCAAAACGTTTATAACAAAGTCGATATTTGGTTAAGCACTCATGACGCCGATGATGCGATAACAGATAAGGATCATCACATGGCGAAGGCTATAGATAAACTTTATGATCATAGCAACAGCCCGACCAAAGCATCCAAAACCAAGCCAACTACCGAGAAAATGAAGCTATATGCCGACGGTGGGTCGCGCGGTAACCCGGGACCGGCCGCTAGCGGTTACGTGTTGTTAGACCTAAGTGACAAAGTTGTTAAAGAGGGCGGCGAGTTCATGGGCAACACTACCAATAATCAGGCCGAGTACAACGCCCTTAAGATAGGCTTGCTACAAGCTCTAAAAATGGGTGTAAAAGACATGGATGTCTATATGGACAGTTTACTAGTTATAAATCAGCTAAAGGGCGTCTACAAGGTACGGCACCCGGACATCGTACCGGTTTACCTATCCATTAAAGACATAACTAAGCAGTTTAGTTCAATTAGCTTCACACACGTGCCCAGGGAGCTAAACAAGCTGGCCGATGCCGAAGTAAATAAGATTCTTGACTTAGAGACCGGTAGACCAAAAAGCTCCTGACATTGTCAGGAGCATCTTAGACGTTAGGCTATCCGTAAGCCGGGTTCTGTTTTAGCTAACCATCTATCTAGTCGGCCGATTACTCGACAAATCAAGCGGATTTTATGACAAGCTCTGGCGGGAACCTTGTAGAGCACATCTCCTTGCAGCAGGCAGGGTTTACCTCTTCATACTGTCACCAGTACGAACTGTGAGCTTTTACCTCACTCGTTTCACCTTAGCCCCTCACCTTTTTAGTACAATTTAGATTTTGTGCTAAAAAGGTGAGGGGTTGTTTCGTTTCTGTGGCACTTTCCCTGGGGTTACCCCCGGTTGCCGTTAGCAACTGCCATTTCCCTATGCTGCCCGGACTTTCCTCCAATTCATATCTGAACTGGCGGTTAGCCAATAGCCTAACAGGCTTATTATACCATAAGTTCTATTTGCTGCTGGCTTCGACAACGGCCTTAAAGGCCTCTGGTTCATTAACAGATAGTTCTGCTAAAATCTTGCGGTCTAAACTAATGTTGGCGTTTTTCAGGGCAGCAATTAGCTTGCTGTAAGTAGTGCCGTTTAGTCTAGCGGCGGCGTTAATACGGACATTCCAAAGCTGACGAAAAGTTCTTTTCTGGTTACGTCTGTCTCTGTACGAGTACTGCAAAGCCTTGGTAACTGTCTGCTTACCACGTCTGTAGCTAGAGCGATTACCGCGGGTCATGCCCTTGGTAGCTTTGCGTATCTTGTTGTGTTTGTGGTGGGCTGCAACGCCTCTTTTAACTCTCATAATTAACTAGACTCCCAGTTTCAGTTTGATATTTTTAGCACGTTTGCCATCTAGCACGGTATCTACAGCAAAACGTCGCTTACGGGCGGCACTTTTTTTCTGTAACAGGTGGTTAGCGGTTGAGTGCCCATGAAGCAGCTTACCTCGTTTGGTAATCTTGATACGGTCTTTGGTGCCGCTGTGGGTTTTAAGTTTAGGCATCTGTAGCTCTCCTGATAATTATTCTTGTACTTTATCGCTAGTTTCTTCGGCTTGAGGCTTTGTGGCCTTGGCTGATGCGCTAGCTCTGATAGTGAAACTGAGTTGTTTACCGGCCAATTGTGGCGTTTGGTCTACGGCGATACTGTCTCCTAGCTGGGCGATAACCCTTTCGGCTAGTTGAAAGCCCAGGTCTTTGTGGGCCATTTCGCGTCCCCTGTAGAACATCGTAATCTTGACCTTGTGGCCAGCCTCTAGAAAGTTGGTGACCTTACGCAGTTTGACGTCTAAGTCGTGGCTGCCGATCTTGAGTCCAAAGCGCATTTGCTTCATGTCTAATGACTTGACGTTACGCTTGCTCTTTTGCAACTGTTTAGTGCGCTGGTAGCTAAATTTGCCCCAGTCTACTATTTTGGCAACCGGCGGGCTGGCGTTCGGAGAGATCTCTACCAGATCAAGTTCACTCTCTTGGGCTAACTTGAGAGCTTCGTCTCTTGTCAGTACTCCCAATTGGTTGCCCTCGCTATCGATTACGCGTAGCTGGGGTGCTCGAATATTCATATTCAAGCGTGTGAACTTGTCTATTGGACTAACTCCTTACCTTAATGCCTGGTTTCGCATCTATATTAACAGATCGGAGCAGGGTTATCAAGAAGTTTTAGAGGTTTAAAACCGGTTTGCGATATTGCAGGGCCTCAGAGATATGTTTGATTTCAATGGTTGGGCTGCCATCTAGGTCGGCAATCGTACGGGCTAGTTTTATGGATTTGATATAGCTACGAGCCGATAGATCCAGCTGTTTGGCGGCTTGGTTCAGTAGGTCTTCGGCGGCAGTAGTCAGTTTGGCATGGGCTTTGATCTCGCGATTCGACAGATTGCCGTTGGTTTTGGTGGTTGAGTCGTAGCGCCGTTGCTGTACAGCCCTGGCTTTCACTACTCTATCTCTAATTTGACTGCTCGGTTCCTCTGAGGCAGTCTTTAACAGTTGGGTATGTTCGATACTATCCACGTCGATATAAATATCTATACGGTCCAATATGGGCCCCGAAACCCGGCGTTGGTAGTTTAGTATCTGGTTTGGCAGGCAAGTACAGGCTTTAGTCGTGCCGTAATACCCGCATGGACAGGGGTTGGCCGTGGCTAATAAGATAAAGTTAGCGGGGAACTTTAGGCTGTCTTTGGCTCGAGCCACGGTGATAATTTTGTCTTCCAGAGGTTGACGCAAGGCTTCTAGCACTGCGCGCGGGAACTCCGGCAGCTCGTCTAAGAACAAGACGCCCCGGTGGCTCAGGCTGACTTCACCTGGCTTTGGACGCTGACCACCACCGATTATCGATATCTGACTAGCGCTATGGTGGGGGCTCCTAAAGGGTCTTTCGTGGATTATGGCGTCATAGTCGTTGTTGGCCAGACTATGCAGGTGCGTGACCTCTAGCATTTCTACGGCTGACATTTGGGGCAATATAGATGGCAGGGCCTTGGCCAGCATGCTTTTACCGGTGCCCGGCGGTCCGGCTAGCAAGACGTTGTGGTTACCGGCAGCGGCAATCTCTAGGGCTCGCTTGGCTCTTAATTGCCCAGACACCTCTTTAAAGTCGTCCAAAGAGGCGGCCGGACGGTTATTTTCGATCTGCTGTGACGTCGTTAATTTGAGTTTTACGACAGATTGCAGGTGTAGCGCGAAATCACGCAGGCTAGCTAGCCCAACAAATTCAATGTCCGGTACCAGGGCAGCTTGGAGGCAGTTATCTTTAGGTATAAAAAATTTGCGGTAACCCAGGCGCTTGGCAGACAGTAACTTACCAATAACTCCTCTAACAGGTCTGACTCTGCCATCTAAGCCCAGTTCACCAATCAAAATATATTCGTCTAAGCTACTAGGTTCTACCTGGCCGCTGGCTAACAGGATAGATGCAGCTATAGGTAGATCAAAGCCACTACTATCTTTGGGGATATCGGCAGGGGCCAGGTTTATGATAATTCTCTTACGGGGCAGATCTAACTTACTACTAGCTAGTGCGCTACGCACACGTTCCTTGGCTTCATCCACGGCCTTGTTGGCTAGACCTACAATATTGATACCCGGAAGGCCATTGGACATTTGGCATTCAATATCAACCACGATTCCTCGAGTCCCACCATCCACAATACTTTTGGCGGATGCTGCCATGTAAATTAATGTACACCAAAATAAAACTAATCCCCACTTTTTAGGCGGGGATTAGTTTTTGAGAGAGTATTTTTCTTTTTATAACTTTGGGCTTTTGGTATTGGCTTTTTCACGGAACAACGGCTTGCGAGAAGCCGTTGTTACAGGGGTCTTTTTATTTTTGAGCACTTTTTTTGTTCAAGTGCTAAACACATCTTAATAAGCGCTCAACCAGGTGTCAACACGATTATGCTAATTTGTTTGTATTTAGCTGTGTATAACTTTCACTGGGGCTTATGACGGACCCACTAAAAGCATGTTGTACCGAGACTTTGTGACCATCAAAATTCCCCAAAACTGGTTCATGTAGGGTCACATAGCTCTGCTGGTAGGGACATCCATTAAGTTAGTTAGCCCCGCCTAATGTTAAAACTTGTTTTTGAGTAATACCTAGGCCCAGGAACGGGTGACTAGAGCAGGCTAGTGACGGCAGCCTGTTTGGGTGAAGTGCCACCGAGTGCCTACAAACCCACGCAACTTAACTAATACCAAACAATCTTTTCCTAAATCTTCTGCATAAATTTGTTGGCTTTGGCGTAAATTTCGGCCAAAATGGCACGGGTGACCATTTTTTAACCAGGTGACGTATGCGGGACAGAATAATTTGTTAGGGTTCAGCAAGAAGATTAAAAGATTTAATTATTTATATTGTTTATTCGCATAATATTAACAACAATAAACTGTCATATTCAAGGATCATAATTCTTAAAGCTAACAGCGTATAGTTGTAAAAGTAACTATATTATAAGCTTGACCTTTTTATAATTAAATAGTAGCATAGTGTCAGTAAGTCGAAACAAAAACTTACCCAAAACGGCATCTGCCGATATCGCTCTCACATAGAGAGCGGTCAGTCAGCTAAGGACGATAAGCGCTAATTAATCTTATTTATAGAGCGGATTTATCGTCCTAGCTCCACGTTATTAATCATTACAGACCCACAGAATTTGGGTCTGTCTTTTTTATTTAACAAGCAGGTACTAAGATAGGTTGGTGGGACAATTTAAGAAACCTAGATCGTTACTAGTATTTGGTGCATTGATCATCATAGATGTGCTACTACTCAGCCTAACAAACCCCTTAAAATTGCCATTAGTAGGGCTGGTTTTACCCTTTGTATTAATATTTTTAACTCTTTATAGTGGCTGGTTCTATTTACTAAGACTGTTAATCCGTAGGTTTTCGACTCAACGGGTTATCGGGTTGGCGCTGTTGCTGAGTACCATGCCGACGCTACTGGCTGTTTTTGAATCTGTCCACCAATTGAGTATCAAGGATGTTTTGTTGGCTATGGCTATAGTAGTTGCTATGGGTTTTTATCTGCTCAGAGTGGACTTCCTTTAATTCTAGAGTGGGTATCAACTAACCAAGTTTGTTATAATTTAAGACATGAATCAGGCTGATGAAAACGAGCGGGACCCTTTTGAGTTGCCTAAACCGCAGCTATCTGCTGAATCCAAAGAGGTTAGTCCTGGTATTGAGCAACCAAATATAAATGAGTTAGTTAGCTCTAAAGCCGTAGAGCAGGGCCAACACCAGATGCCAGCAACAGCCCAGCCAGTCCAGGATGCTACGGCTCAACCCCAGCATTTGCCAGTTCAGCAAGTGGCACATGTGCCGACCACGCTAAGCGCGGCCGATGATACTGGTTTGCCGCTGGTGGCTAACGATCATGACCTAATAGAGAAAGAATGGGTTATCAAAGCCAAAGATATCGTTAATAGGACCAAGAATGATCCGCATGCTAGGAGTGGCCAGATGAGTAAAGTAAAGGTTGGCTACGTAAAGAAGCGCTTTGACAAAGATATTAAGCTAAGCGAAACCTAAAGTTATGGTAAATAGCATTTTTGTATGGGTGGCAGTTTTTGTAGGCTTAGTAGCTATTGTGTCGCCTATTGTCTTTATCCAGGTACGCAAGGTGTTCAGAGAGCAGAAAAATTTTGAGCGCGGACTCAAAATGGTGCCTTTGCTCATACATTTGCCCCCTATTAGTGATGATACAGATGTTGGTGGCCGCGATGTGCGGGATATTGAGGACGAGAACATATCTAAGGCCCAGATCTTGTACAACATAATCGCCAGTACATATAAGAAAGGTTTCAAGAACAAGTTTTACGGCCAAAGACAGATAGCATTCGAGATTGTGGCCAGCAAAGGAGCGGTGCATTTTTATGCAGCAGTACCCGTGGCTTTGGTAGATATCGTCAAGCAAGCAGTGGTGAGTGCCTACCCCTCGGCTAGCCTAGAAGAAGTGCCAGAGCATAATATATTCAGCCCGGTTGGCAAAATAAGCGGTACTGTAGGTGTGGAACTGGGACTCAAAGAAAACTATGCTTATCCGCTGGCCACCTATCAAGATTTAAAGCGCGATGCCATGCAGTCGCTGCTGAACTCTCTGTCTACCCTAGATAAAGAAGATGGGGCCGGGATCCAGATACTGCTTAGGCCGGCTTCTAGTGACTGGCGCAAGAACGCTTTGGCTGTTGCAGCCAATAAACGTAAAGGCAAAGACTCATCCAAGGGTGGTGCCAAGGCTGCTTGGTGGCTGAAGAACTTGTTGGTTGCTACAGTCAAGCCACCCGAGCACAAGGGTGTGTCAGGTGAAAAGACCGATTTATCACATATTGACCAAAACACCGTAGATGCCATAGAAGAAAAGACTCGCTACCCAGGTTACGAAGTATTGATTAGGGTTTTGGCTTCGTCTAGCTCGCCCCACAAGGCCGAATCTATCCGCAGTAACATTGTGGCTACTTTTTCGCTATTCGACGCGCCTGGCAAGAATGGCTTTCGCTACACACCAGCCAAAGATATAGACCGCTTTGTGACCGCCTACGTGCTGAGGCTTTTCCCGCAAGAGAACAACAAGAATGTTCTTAACTCGATAGAGTTAGCGACGTTGTTCCACTTTCCAGATCAGCGCAATATCCCCACTTCGCAGCTGGAACGCCAAGCCTCAAAGCAGGTTGATGGGCCACGTAATGTGTCGGAGGATGGCATTCTATTGGGCTACAACATCTTTAGAGGTGTGAAAAAGGCAATTAGGCTTAGTATAGAAGATCGCCGTCGGCATATGTATGTAGTTGGTCAGACTGGTGTCGGTAAGTCTATATTCTTAGAAAACCTAGCCCTACAGGACATGTTGGCCGGCCGGGGCTTTGCATTTGTAGACCCCCACGGTGAAACTGTAGAAAGAATCTTGGCCATGGTGCCCAAAGAACGCACCGAAGACGTTGTGTATTTCTGTCCGGCTGACATGGATTACCCTATGGGGTTAAACATATTCGAGTTCCACACGCCCGAACAGAAAGACTTCTTGATTCAAGAGGCCATTAACATGCTGGAAAAGCTCTATGACCCCCACAATCAGGGCATTATTGGCCCACGTTACCACCATCTGTTTCGTAACGCTGCCTTAACAGTAATGTCCAACCCAGAGGGCGGTACTTTCGTGGACATACCAAAGCTGTTTAGTGATCGCAACTACGTTAACCAGTGTTTAAAGCACGTTACCGATCCTAACGTTATTGATTTCTGGACCAAGGAAATGCCTAGTTCGGAGCGTTCTAATGAATTTGGTGAGGTCAAAAGCTGGTTCGTTAGTAAGTTCGGCGCCTTCCTAAGTAACGAGATGATGCGTAACATCATTGGCCAGACCAAGAGTGCCTTTAATTTGCGCGAGGTCATGGATAAGAACAAGATTTTGCTAGTTAACCTTAGCAAGGGCCGTACCGGTGAACTGAACTCTAAACTGCTGGGTATGATCTTTGTTATGAAGTTCCAGGCTGCGGCTATGAGCCGAGCGGACGTGGCCGAGGACATGCGACCCGATTTTTGTCTGTATGTTGATGAGTTCCAGAACTTCTCTACTGATTCGTTTGCCACAATTTTGTCAGAGGCCAGGAAATATCGCCTGAACTTGATTGTGGCCAACCAGTTCACGACTCAACTAACAGATGAAATCCGTGATGCAGTCTTTGGCAACGTGGGCTCTATAGTGTCATTCAGGGTGGGTGCCGACGCCGATGCCGACGCCCTGAGCAAGAAGTTCCAGCCAGTGTTCGACCGTGAAGATGTACTCAGGTTGCCTAACTACAACACCATCACCCAGATGTTGATCAGTGGTGTGCCGACTCAGCCATTTAGTATGGCTACGGTGCCACCAATTGGTACTCCAAATCTCAAGTTAGCCGCTGCGTTAAAACAGCTATCATTCGCTAAATACGGTAAACCTAGGGCGGTGGTAGAAGAAGATATATTCGGCCGTATGGCTATCAAAGAGCAGCCCAAACCAGCCGGTGGGCCTTTTGGCCCGCCAGCTGGGAACCTCTCGTCTGCAAGTCCTTTTGGACCTCCTACGACTAGTGCATCACCCCGGCCCACTGCTAAGCCCGCTGCGACATTTTTGGATGAGTGGATGGCCAAGCGTTCTGTGTCTACACCAGCTACGTCACCACCAGCCAGCCGGCCAATTGCCGCTCCTACATCTGTACCAGCTTCACCTGCGCCGTCGGTGGCGCCTCCACAGGTATCTGCTAGGCCACCCACGTCAGCTACTACACAGAATATATCTGGCCAACTGGTAGAGGATAGCGAAGTTGATGGTATTGCCCAGAAGCTCAAACAAAGCATGGCTGACGCCAATCCTAGCACCAGTAATACACCGCTCACCCCTGTTACTGTACCCAGCGCTACCGACATACTTAATCAGGACGACACTATAACTATCGATAACGATGGTAACTTGCAGAATAATATAGAGCTAAATAAGCCCGACTAACGCCGAGTAAAGAGTTTGGCCAGTACGTCTAATATTGTGCCTAGTACGAGTCCTATAACAAACAGACCCAATACAACTAAGTAGTTGTATTGAAACCCATACTGATGACTGGCATATAAAAGGTAGCTACTACCTACTAGAGCTATCAGACCGCCTAGCAGTAGCCCTAAGGGCCGGAATAAGGTCCTGGACAGCAGACCACTAACCTTATCCAGTAGGGGGGTGTGTATTAACTTGCTTTGAGCTTTATCGGTAGCCGAGAGACTAGCGCGTATCCTGGCCAGGCCTTGTTTGTAGCTGATGCGCCTTAATTCTTTAGGCTTCAAGTGGGGGTGTTCGGTGGTTGGTTGGCTCATTTTATGAATCTCCTCCTGAGGTAAAGTCAACTTTGGCAATATCCATCTCCTTGGCCATTAGGCGACTACGGGCAAAGAAGTAGCCAGCTAGGGCAGTTACCGAGAAGGCTATGATGATAACAGCTCCGGGACCAGTGTTAGGCAGGCTCTTAGCTACCTCTTCGGTGCGTTTTATGGGGGATTTGGGTAGCTTGATGTTGATGGTGTCGCCATAAACGTTTGTCATCAGTAGGTCATAGGAACCCGGGTTAGAAGTAGAACGGGGTGTTTGGGGCAGGGGGTCTTTGACCTTGATGGTTACTTGGCGACTGATGGCCTGTTTTGACGGTATGACCACGGGGGGCCAAGAGATTACCTTGGTATCGGCGTTTAGTATGCCGCCGTGTGTATCAGTGACATCAGCATATTCTAGGACGTCGGCTAGGTTTTCTTGAACAATGAACGCCACGCCGGTTTTGCCGGTGTTGGCGGCATTTAGGTTGTATACAATCTGGTTGCCGGGCTTGGCCGTGGTGTCGTTAGCATTCTGTATACCCAAAGTTAAGTTACTGGCGGCTTTGGACAGCACCACACAGGCAATACCATCTGATTCCCCCTGAGATTTCTGGCAGGGTAGGCATTGGCTTTTAGAAGTCTGGTTGCCGGGGATTTTAGGGCAGACATCACATTGTTTCTTATTTGTCTGGATGCCTTTAACATTCTTACAAATGTCACACTGCTTTTTATCTGTCTGGATACCCGCAATGTTGGAGCACACATCTTTGGGTGCCGGAGGAGCTTTTGGGGGTCCAATAATCACTAAGTTGCCGCAGCCGTAGAGTATCAAGAACGTGACACCTTTAGAATTTTTGCCGACTAGGGTTTTGTAGCTCGATGCTGACCCATGGGTGTCCCAGCTCCACAGATATCGCATATAGTAGTTGATACTACCGATGTTAACGGTGGTTTCACCGGCCTTGCCATATGGTATGCGGCCCATAGAGTAGAGTTGTCGTCCGTAATCAGTAGAGTGGATGGTGGTGGTGCTGGCTCTGGCAATGTCACTACAGCTGACGCCAAAGTGAGACATGATTGTTTTGTAGTTGCCGGTGTTACCGTTACAGGTGTTAACGGCTTGGGTCTGAGACGTAAAACCGCCCTTGATAAGGTCGTTATCTGATACTGCCAGGGTAGGTTGGGGCGGCGAGACTACTGCGAACAGCTGAATCAGCATAGTTAATACCAGCAAGACTAAGCCGATAGCTCTAACTCTGGATTCTTGATGTAAGCGCTTAGTGTAAAAAGACAACTGACCTATTAGGCTAGGGTTGAAGGGTAAGTTGGAGAGTAGCTTTTTAAACATTTTTGTAGTAATTTTAGTGCTCATGCTTATTGAACCACAAAAGTACGTGTTCAGGCAAGGGAGTTATAGGTTGTTAAGTGTCAAAAATCGGCTATAATAATAGGTAGATAAATGTCAGGTAGAAAAACGAAGAGGGTTAATTAGAAGTGGCAAAAGACAAGTCTTACGATTCCGATGCTATCCAAGTGCTTGAGGGCCTAGAGCCGGTGCGCAAGCGCCCCGGTATGTATATTGGCGGCACCGGTCTAGAGGGCCTGCATCACCTGGTCTGGGAAATTGTAGACAACGGTATAGACGAAGCCCTGGCAGGTCATGCCAACGAGGTGTCGGTCAAATTACTGGCTGACGGCGGGGTAACAGTTATAGATAACGGCCGTGGTATCCCCACCGACATTCACCCCAAAACGGGTAAAAGTACGGTAGAAACTGTTTTAACAGTTCTGCACGCTGGTGGTAAGTTTGGCGGTGGCGGCTACAAAGTATCTGGTGGTCTGCATGGTGTGGGGCTGTCAGTTGTTAATGCGCTTTCTAACAAGCTAGAAGTTACAGTTTACAGAGACTGCAAGGCTTACTATCAGGAATACAGGAAAGGCTCCCCAGTAGCGGATCTAAAAGTTAGTGGCAAAAGTGATAAAATCGGAACCGAGATAACCTTTTACCCCGACGAGACCATTTTTAAAGAGACCGTTGAGTTCAATTACGACACAATCCTAGACCGCTTGCGGCACTCGGCCTACCTAACAAAGAGTGTCCGCACCTCTCTAGAAGACGAAAAATCTGGTCGGCGTTACAGTTTTTACTTCGAGGGAGGCATACAATCATATGTTAAACACCTTAATGTTGGCAAAGACGTTATCGACGAAGAAATTTTTTATGTCGATAAACCAGTAGAAGACTGTAATGTCGAGATCGCCATGCAGTACGCCGAAGCCTACACCGAGACGGTCAAGACTTTTGCCAACAACGTACCAAACCCAGAGGGCGGTACTCACTTGACTGGTTTTAGAACGGCCCTGACCAGGGTTGTTAATGACTACGCTCGCAAGAATGGATTAATTAAAGAGAAAGAAGAAAACCTAACTGGCGAAGACACCCGCGAGGGCCTAACAGCTGTAATCTTGGTTAAATTGCCAGATCCCCAGTTCGAGGGCCAGACCAAAGGCAAGCTAGGCAACCCAGAGATGCAGGGCTACGTTGCCCAAGTCATGAACGAATATCTGAGCTACTATCTAGAAGAACATCCAGCCATTGGTCGCAAGATTGTCGGCAAAGCTTTGCTGGCCGCCCGAGCCCGAAAAGCCGCCCGCGCCGCCCGCGAGAACATTATCCGCAAAGGTGTACTAGAAGGCTCAGGCCTACCTGGTAAGCTAGCCGATTGTTCGTCCAAAGACCCCAGTAATTCCGAACTTTACATCGTAGAGGGTGACTCAGCTGGCGGTTCAGCCAAAGGTGGTCGTGACCCTAAAACCCAGGCCATTTTACCATTGAGGGGTAAGGTATTAAATGTCGAGCGAGCTAGGCTTGACCGTATGCTTGGCAACAACGAAATTGTGACCCTGATCAAAGCCCTGGGCGTAGGCATAGAAGAGCAGTTTAGTATGGAGGGCTTACGTTACCACCGGATTATCATCATGACCGATGCCGATGTGGACGGTTCGCACATCACTACGCTACTGCTGACATTCTTTTTCCGTTTTATGAAGCCAATTATTGACGGTGGTTACTTGTACCTAGCCAAGCCGCCCCTGTTCGAGCTGGTTAAGCCCGGCCGTAAGTCCAGTGTCTTTATATATGACGAAGGCGAGCTAGAAACAGTCTTGAGTGAACGCATTGAAGCCCGAAAAAAAGAGGGCCAAAAGGTCGAGCCGAGCGATGACCGAATAAAACAAGCCGGTTTTATAGAGCAAAAACGCTACAAAGGTTTGGGTGAAATGGATGCCGAGCAGTTATTCGATACTACTATGAGCCCAGATCAGCGTGTTTTGGTTCAGGTGCGCGTAAACGATGCCGAAAAAGCCGATGCCATATTCAACAAGCTGATGGGTACAGAGGTAGAGCTGCGTAAAAACTTTATTCAAACACATGCCAAGTTTGTAAAGGACCTGGACGTATAACATGGACGACAAAGATATTACACCAGCCGAAAACGAAGACAACCTGCTAGATAAACTTGAACAGCCAACGCTAGGCAGTAGCCAACATACCGAGGACGACGAACTGTTGGACCTGTCTCACTCTAGGGTGGTAGAGCGTCGGCAGGTAGAAAACGTCATGGAAGAGAGTTATTTGCGCTACTCCATGAGCGTTATTGTGGCTCGGGCCTTGCCAGACGTCCGTGACGGGCTTAAGCCGGTGCATAGACGCATCTTATACGTTATGAACCGCATGGGCATTACACCGGGTGGTAAGACTGTTAAAAGCGCTCAGATCGTAGGTGAGGTCATGGGTAAGTATCACCCTCATGGCGACAGCGCTATTTATGAGTCAATGGTCCGGATGGCTCAGCCCTGGGCAATGCGTTACATGCTAGTGAACGGTCAGGGTAACTTTGGATCTATGGACGGTGACCCAGCTGCTGCCTACAGATACACCGAGGCCAAAATGACCACCGCAGCCGAGGCCATGCTAAGTGACATAGAAAAAGAGACAGTGCCATTCCGCGATAACTACGACGGCACCCGCCAAGAACCAGAAGTCTTGCCGGCCAAATTACCAAACTTGCTGCTAAATGGCCAGATTGGTATTGCTGTTGGTATGGCCACTAACATTCCACCCCATAACTTGGGCGAGATTGTCGATGCTGTGGTCACCATGATTGATAAGCCAGATGCCACCTTAGATGACTTGTTAGAACACGTTAAGGGCCCAGACTTCCCAACTGGCGGCATCATTTATGGTCAGGAGTCTATTAGGACGGCTTTTGCCACTGGTCGCGGCGGTGTAGTTGTCCGTGGTGTGGCTAATATCGAAGAGACTAAGAACGGTAAACACCAGATCATTATCACCGAAATCCCCTATGCCCTGAATAAAGAGAGTCTGATCCTAAAGATCGCCGACCTTGTCAAAGAAAAGAAGGTAACTGGTATTAGTGATATCCGCGACGAGACCGCCCGTGGTGCAGTGCGGGTAGTCATTGACCTTAGAAAAGACGCTTATCCCAAGAAGATTCTGAACCAGCTCTACAAACTAACACCGCTGCAGGGTAGTTTTCACTACAATATGCTGGCCCTAGTTGATGGTATACAGCCACGTATTTTGGGCTTACAGGACATTCTGCAGGAGTACTTAAAGCACCGTCAGGTAGTGGTCCGCAAGCGAACAGAGTTCGAGTTGCGCAAGGCCCAGGACCGGGCCCATATCCTAGAAGGTCTTAAGATAGCGCTGGATCACATCGACGAAGTTATAAAGACCATCCGGGCCAGCCAAACCACCGAAGAGGCCCAAGCCAATCTAATCAAGAAGTTCAAGCTGTCTATCATCCAGGCCCAAGCCATACTTGCTATGCAGCTAAGACGACTGACTGGCCTGGAGCGAAAAGAGATAGAAGACGAGTTAGCCGAACTAATTAAAATTATTAGTGGGCTAGAAAGTATTTTGGCCGACGAAAAGAAAATACTAGACATAATTAAGACCGAATTATTAGAAATGAAGAAGCGTTTTGGTGATGAGCGGCGTACCAAAATTGTTGCCAGCGAACTCAATAAAATGAGTGATGAAGACCTGGTCCCAGACGAACAAGTCGTAGTAACCCTAACATCAGCTAACTACATAAAACGCTCTCAAATTGCTGAGTACCGAAAGCAAAATCGTGGAGGCAAG
>JBBQSV010000021.1:0-13579 GCA_038213615.1 Saccharimonadales bacterium (SeqCode)
AATTGAAATTGACGATGTAATGAGTCTCACACATGCTGGAAGTCAAATTGGTGCTACGTTACTAAATGGCCTCAACTCTGGATTGGGTTTTGATTCTGGGCCAAAATAGCTCCAACTTCCATCACTACGGAGAGCCAAAAAAGAAGCAGAATGTTAATAAAAAGAGTACTATAAAAGCAAAAGCATTAAACGAAGGGTGGGCAATGGCTAAAACAGAACGAAAGGCGATAGACAAAGTTTTTATACTTTTAGGGGCAGCAATGACTGCTGTACTCCTGGTTGTGGGGAGCTTAGCGTGGTACGGGTATCACTTTGCTGCCAGTAGTGTGAAGACTGAATTGTCAGATCAAAAAGTATATTTCCCACCCAAAGGTAGCGCCGCTATTACGGCACTGCCACAAGCCGACCAAAAAGAAATGAACAAATATGCCGGCCAACAATTGACAGACGGTCAACAAGCCAAAGTTTACGCAAACAACTTTATAAAGGTGCATCTGTCGGAAGTCGCAGGGGGCAAAACGTATGCCGAGGTAAGTACGGCCTCGCTTAAAGACCCTACAAATACCAAACTTCAAACACAAAAAGCAGTTTTGTTCCAAGGTGAAACATTGCGGGGCCTTTTACTTGGTGATGGATATTCCTATTGGACTTTTGGCATGTTAGCTAAATACGTAGCCATTGCGGCTTTTATTGGGTCTGGCGTTATGGCCATTCTTGTCTGGTTTGGGTTGCTACACTTGGCAAAGCTTAAATAACTAGCCTGCTAACTATCGCCGCGAATCAATGTAGTTCAATCCATCACCAAAAAAGAGCCAACAAATGAGCCCTTGTGGGCTCATTTTTTGCGGTGCGAACAGCCGACCCAGCAGCAAGGGCGGCGTTTGCCCTCTAGCAACTCTGTAACTACTCGGTCAATGTGATTTATTCTGGTGGCTGGTTTTTTGGTGGTGACTGTCCAGCAAATCCATTCATTACGGGCCAGGGGTGTCAGGTCTTGCCACCTTTCTAGGACAGATTCGTCAGACGTTAGTGCTTTGCGTAAATCTGGTGGGACTTTATGAGCAACGCCTTCGGCAATTATTTTTGTAGCCATATATTAATATTACCCCAGGATTATGTTTTTAACCCAGCTTAACACCCTGCACACCAGTAACGACCTAACCCATAGATTAGCTAGATCCTGCAGATAGTCTGCTTGAGTTCAGTATAATTAGGGCTACATGACACAAGATGAAGCATTGGCGATTTTGGAATCTGGGCAGTCGGCTCTGCTGACCGGCGCGGCTGGCACAGGCAAGACTTATTTATTGCGCAGGTTCATTAAACGAGCCCGAGAAGACGGCAAATCTGTATCTGTTACGGCCACTACTGGTTTGGCGGCCACTCATTTGAACGGTGCTACCATTCACGGCTGGGCGGGTATTGGTATCCACGACGAGTTGCCGCGCAGTCACCTACAAAAAATCAGTAAGCAACGTCGTGACATAATCACTAAAACTGATATTTTAATAATCGACGAGGTCAGTATGCTACACGACTTTAGACTGGATATTGTCGATGAGGTTGTACGCCATGTCCGTGACAACAACCAACCATTTGGCGGCCTGCAAGTGGTGCTGTGTGGTGACTTTTTTCAGTTACCACCAGTAAACCGTACCGATTCTAGGCAAGGCAGTTTTGTGACACAATCCAACATTTGGAAAACCAGCGATCTGGCCGTTTGTTACCTAGATAAGCAATATCGTCAGGCCGACGATGCCAGCTACAGTGACATACTCAACGGCATCAGAGCCGGGCAGTTAACCCGTAGTCAGCTAGACGCGCTACATGCTCGGTCCAAGGCTGTAGACGACCCATTTACTACTCGCACTAGATTACTGACTACCAATGCCGATGTTGACGCTATTAATCTGGAACACCTGGCACAAATCGACGGAGACCTGCACGAATACACCATGGAATCATCTGGTGGCAAAAGTTTTATTGAACAGCTCAAGCGTTCCTGTTTAGCGCCAGAAGTGCTGCAGGTCAAAAAGGGCGCGGTTGTTATGTGTATCAAAAACAGCACCGACAAAAAATATGTCAATGGGTCACTGGGCGTAGTAAAAGATTTCGAATCAACTACTGACTACCCAATAGTAAAGTTAAATACCGGCAAACTGGTGACCATAAAACCAGATAGCTGGGAATTAGTAGATGGCGACAAGCGCCGAGCCAGTCTATCGCAATTGCCACTACGTTTAGCGTGGGCCATAACAGTTCACAAAAGCCAAGGCATGACATTAGACGCAGCCCGGATCGATCTGAGCCGAGCTTTTGTCGAGGGCATGGGCTACGTGGCTTTGTCACGTGTGCGTGGCATAAAACACCTAATCCTAGACGGCCTAAATGGTATGGCGCTGCGCGTTAGCCCATTAGCCAAGCAGATTGATAACCAACTACGAGCCAGCAGTCAACAGGCCCTAGCAAACCACCAGCAAACCATTGCCAAGTGGAACCTTGCCCAAAAGCATCGCAAGTCTAAGCCAAAAAAGAGCACCGCAAACAAAGTTACTTGGCCAGAAAAAATAGAAAACATGCGAATTAAATACCCCAACGCTTACCGTCCCTGGCTGGCAGCCGACGATGTTAAACTGCAGCGGTTATTCAAAGCCGGTACCAAGCTAAACCAATTAAGTAAAGAGTTCGGCCGCCACACAGGCAGTATTACCAAGCGCCTTCAAAAACATTTTGGTGAAGAAATCAATTTAGAATAAAACGAGGTGTCGCCGGATACGATTAGTGAACTAGCCGGTCTTTACAAATTGGGACTGTCTTGATCTTTGCGCTTGCGCCGACGGCCAAACAAGATTAACAAAAATAGCAGACCAGCCAAAAGGCAGATGCTCCAAACAACAATCCAAAAATAGTTTGTGGGCCCAGATAGCTGACTGGCAGGTCCAGTTATGGTTGGCGTAGACGTATCGAGCTGCTTAAACGTAAAATTGCCCTTGCCGTTAGTTATTGAGTTTAGGGTAATCTCTATGTCCTCTTTGCCGTCTTTATTGACATCGTATTGGTGGGTATCACCAACATAAAACTTTACTTCTGTACCATCCGGAGTAATCAAAATAACAAAATCCTTGCCGACTTGTTTGATAGTCACACTGTAGCGGCTTAGTGCGCCACTAGAATCTTTTACATCAAAATAGACCACCTGCTTAGGAGCCAGATTTAAGGTTTTGCCTTTTGGCTGCGAATAGTCTGGAAAATCATTTAGTAACGTATCTTGACCACCAGAGCTACTGCTGGATGTCGGTGCCGAAGAAGACGAGGGCGATGATGATGTTCCGCCAGGACAGCTAGGGCCGTAGCCACAATTATTATAGGATCCGCCGCCGTATGCTGTAGCAAATACAACTGATGGTGAAATGACTAGGCCAATTAACAGAGTGGGTACAATTAACAGCCAGCGTAACTTGATCTTGATAGCTAAAAACATTTACAACCCAAAGTATAGTATCTATAATTGCCTGTAGCATTAACGAATGGAGAGGGTATGAAAATCGAAGAACTAGTGGTGGTATTCCTGATAATATTGCTATTGTTTGGGGCCAAAAAGATCCCCGAACTATCCCGAAGCATTGGTCAATCGGCCCGCGAAATCAAAAAGGGCTTCAACGGTGAAGAGACTGAGCCAACAGGCAAAAGCTCCGACAAAAAGAAATCATCCAAGTAGCGCAAAAGTAACTAAAGGAGTGGGGGGTGGACACACCACAAACATTCCACGATCACATCAAAGAATTACGCAATAGAATATTGTGGGTAGTCTTGAGCATTGGCGCAAGCGCAGGCTTGGGCTATGGGTTTCATGCCCGGATTATCAACCTGTTAATACACCCGCTGGGTTCACCGGTCTTCTACACCTCACCGTCTGGCAGCTTTAATTTTGTTATAAAAGTATCGCTTGTTATCGGGGCGTTTATCACGTTGCCAGTGATTATTTATCAACTAGTCCGCTTCTTGGAGCCAGCATTCCCTAAACGGGTCAGTCGCAGCTTTATGGTCAAAGTTATAGGGTCGTCTTTTTTGCTGGCCAGTGCCGGCATCGCCTTTGGCTATTTCTATATGATACCGATGTCGCTTAAGTTTTTTGCTGGCTTTTCATCGACCCAGATTAAGCCCTTAATTTCGGCCAGTGAATACCTGACATATATACTCAACAGCCTTATTACTTTTGCCGTGGTGTTCCAGATACCACTACTTATTTTGTTTATAAATTGGTTCAAGCCCATCAAGCCCGGTAAGTTATTGCACTACCAACGACATGTAGTTGTGGGGTCGCTGGGCCTGGCCGTACTTTTGCCTTTTACTTATGATCCGATATCGCAATTTATTTTTGCCATACCAATCATCGTGCTGTTTTACCTATCGGCAATACTGCTGTGGATTGTTGATAAACGACGACCAAAAGAACGCCCCAATTTTGTCGTTGCAACTGCACAAACCGCTACCCCGATATCCGCACCGATCACACCTGAATTACCAGAAGAATTACCCAAAAGGCAGCTATTGCCTAAGCCAATGCTGACCATGGATGGGTTTATCCGGCAGAACCGAGCACCTAGCTACGCCGCTGCCTTAGCCGCGCCTCAACCGACTGTTAGCAAGGTAATGCCCAAGCCCACCCCTCAAGTACTAACAAACACTAGGCGCCCAACCTCGTTGGACGGCATGATTACTCGTGCCGCCCCTTTTTCTGCGATGCAGTAACGTAAGCGCTTGACTGCTAATGGTGAACTAGCTTATTGTATAAACCATAAGCGTAAAAGGTATAGATGCCATTATGGCCCAAAAAAATCTAGAAAAGTTATTTGATAAGAATATGGATCGTAAGCAGTTCCTGGCACATATTGGAGCCGGCTTCTTGGTTATTGTGGGTATCAGCGGACTACTAAAGAGCCTGCTAGAGTACGGTCACAAGCCCCGGGCCAGGGTAGCCAGTGGCTACGGCTCTACCACTTACGGCGGTATAAAAAAATAGCGCTACCTGTGCCAGAACCAACGAATACTAGCCAGGTGACAGAACATATGTCAAAATCTGGGCATGACCAAGCATAAATTAGTTATCGACATAGATGCCGAGCTATTTGCAGAACTAAGTGCGATTTCTGCCAAAGTCGGCTTTGATAATGTCGAGTCATTGATCAAAAACTACATCAGAGAAGTAATCCTGGCTGGCAGGGTAGAACAAGCCACCTCGCAGATACGCAACACTGTTGTTCGTGGTTCTAATGATCTGGATAATTTGGCTGTCCATAAGCAGTCGCCAAAGCCCGCAAAATAAACAATAAATCATTGTTGACATAAGCATTTTGGGTTATAATATTGAATAGCTAGTTTCAAATAAACAACTAAAAATGTCTAAAAACAAAATCCAAGATCTGTTAGAGAAGCCTATGACACGCCGCGAATTTTTGCGGAACGTGGGGCTTTTGGGTTTGGGCATAGTTGGCCTAAGCGGTGCCATAAATGTTTTGTCATCAGGCAGTAGAAACGTGATCCACAAACATATCCACGTCAATCAGGGACGGGGCTTTGGTGCTGGGCGTTTTGGCGTGTAAGCAAATAGCACTAGCTTTATTATCGCATCATAGGACTGTATAATAACCCCTAAGCAAAGGGGTTTTGTTAATGCCAGTTCCGCAACGGTTACCGATAGTTAACGGAGATGACGGCCAATGGGGTGACATCCTTGATCAGTACCTGAAAAAGGAGCACTACGATGATGGCACGGATAACGCTGTTAATGGTGGCCACAAAACCGTAACTGTCCGAGCTGGTACAGCTGCAGCCGGTACGGCACCGATCAAGCTAACTTCGGGCACCGTATTATCTAGCCCCGAGGCTGGGGCAGTAGAATTCAACACTGATGGTCTGTACTTCACCATTACCACCGGGGCCGTACGCCGCACTATCGCCATGTACGACGACGGTAGCGGTGCAACAGGTGATACCTACTACAGAAATTCGTCTGGCTTGTTTACGCGTTTGGGCGTGGGTAGCACCAGTGATGTTCTAACCGTATCTGGTGGGCTGCCTAGCTGGCAGGCATTACCAACTGCCAGCACTGCAACCAGCGGTATTACCCAGCTGGCGACTTTTGGCGAGACAACCACAGGCACCAGTACTGTAAAAACCGTCACGCCATCGGGATTATCTCATTCCGATTTTGGCATGCGGGTTATGCAGATTCTAGTGAGCGACCCTAACGGCTCGGCCATATCCACCGGTAACGGCAAGGCCTACGTAGTAGTACCGGCCCAGTTTAACGGTTACAAGATTGTAACGGCCCACGCCTCTGTCACCACAGTATCTAGTTCTGGCAACCCAACCATCCAGATCTATAACGTTACAAATGCGGTAAACACCCTCAGTACCGCCATCAGCATCGACGCCAACGAAACTACTTCTTACACCGCCGCTACGCCACCAGTTGTTGATTCGTCTAACAATACCGTGGCCACTGGCGACAGCTTGCGCATAGACATCAGCACAGCCGGCACGGGTACTAAAGGACTGATTGTGATAATCGGCTTGCAGCTACCGTAAAATTGACTTGAACAGGTAAAGAAAGGTAATATTTAAACCATGAGCAAACAACCAAAACGAACCCCCAACGACGGCATAAAAATCAAGGGTATGTTCCATTTGCAAATAGAAGAGAGTGGCAAAATTATTGGCGATTCTGGCTGGCGGACTAACCTAGTTACCAACCTAGGTTTCAACAACTATATCGTTAATCAATTAGGGACATCATTGACTGGATCCAAAATTAGTCATGCGGCACTCGGTACTGGTGCTGCGCCATCCGCATCTGACACTACGCTGTCTGGCGAGGTGTCAACCAACGGTTCCGGATCAGTTGTTCGGGCGGCAGTAACCGCTGCCACTAGCTCTGGATCTAAGACCCTGCGAAACACAGCTACGTTCTCTAGTGCTAACAGCTTTATCACCGCTTCGGCCAATATTTCTAATATTGGCTTGTTTGGAGTTTCAGGTCCAACTACAGCTTCTGGCACACTGTTCGCTGGCAACACCTACGCATCCAGCGCGGTAGCCACCAACCAAAACGTCAATATTACCTACGACATCATCTTTGCTTAAGGTTGACTAGCTGTCGTTAACAGGCTAGTCTACACTGAAGATGACAAGTGAGGACGCGTGACTAAAAAAATAGATGATTTATTAAAGGCCAAGAGTGGTATCAAGCTAGATATCGGCTGCGGGGCGTCTAAACACCCAGGGTTTGTGGGCATCGACATGCTGCCACTAGACGGCGTGGATATAGTTCATGATCTAGAAGCCACGCCGTGGCCCTTGCCAGATAACTGCGTGCTAACAGCCGTAGCCTCGCATATTTTAGAACACATCAACCCCCACAAGGGCGTGTTCATTAGTGTTATGGACGAAATCTGGCGAGTGTTGAAGCCTGGCGGGCAACTAGCCTTTGTGGTGCCATACGCTGGTTCACATGGTTTCTACCAAGACCCCACCCACTGCAACCCTATCAACGAAACTACCATGCTGTACTTTGACCCACTGGACCCATCTGGTCTGTATACTTTTTATCGCCCCAAACCCTGGAAGATTGAGTTCCAAGCCATGAATCGCAACGGGTTACTAGAAGTTTTGATGAGCAAACGTGATTGGGATAAAAGCTATCTAGCCGTACAGGCGCCACCTACCGACCTAGCCCAAGAACACGCTGATTCCAAGGTCCAAAAAATGAGGTACCTGTAAATGGCCAACAAAAAACCAGTTGTTAAACCTAAAAAAACTGTTTCAAAAAAGGTATCGTCAAAAAAAGTCGCGGCCTACACTAATCAGGTCGTAGATTCTGGCGTCAAACAGTTTACCAATCGCATGCTGGTTGGCACACCCACCACCGGCGCCATACGCATGGAATGGGCGGCCGCCCGTTATGGACAAATCATCCCCAGCAACTGGTCCAAGGTAGATATGATTCAGTACATGAGCGGCTTTATACCTTTGCGCTATTCGGTGGCTGATGCCCAGAATCTAATCGTTCAAGAAGCTGTTACCAAGGGCTATCAGTGGCTGCTATTCATAGAACACGACACCATCCCGCCAGCTGATGCCTTTGTACGTTTTAACGACTACATGCGCAGCGGCGACATACCGGTGATATCTGGCCTGTACTTTACTCGGTCTGATCCGGCCGAGCCCATGGTTTATCGTGGCCGTGGCAATTCCTACTACGACAAATGGAAGCTGGGCGACAAAGTGTGGGTGGACGGCGTACCGACTGGCATGCTGCTGATTGACATGCGCCTGATGAAACTGGTCTACAACGACAGCCCAGAGTATTTGGCTGGAGGGCTAAAAGTACGCCGAGTTTTTGAAACACCCAGCAAAACCTGGTTTAATGCCGAAACTGGCGCTCAGGAAATGTTGATCGGGACCTCTGATTTGGATTGGTGCAAACGCGTTATCGAAAAAGGCTACCTAAAAAAGCACTGGCCCGAACTAGCCAAAAAGCGCTACCCCTACTTGATAGACACCAACATCTATTGCAGGCACATTGACCCAGATGGCACACAATTCCCCATAAATTTCCCACCGCAGTTCTTGCCTGAGTAGCCATAAACGATTATATTTAAGACATGACGTTAGAGATTAGCGTGGGGGAAAGCATCACCGTACTGGATCGCATTGGCGAGGCAGTATTAACGCTAATCAAAAAAATCATCCAGCTTTTTACCGAACCTGATGAGCCCGTAACCGAGCCAGAGGCTAACAATGACGACAACAAAAGCCCGCCAACTCTGGGTGTAAACGTCAGTGAAGACGTAGGTACAGGGGAAGCTATCGGCGGTTAAAACCGATAGCTTTTTAATTACTATGGACTCAACCGGCAACAACACCTTTACTTGCACTACAGGAAATCACGAAATACCGTTCCAGACGATTGTGGGTGACGAAAAGCAAGACGAATTCCACCCCAGAGTCAAATTCAAGGCCTGGGATAACGAAGCCAACTTTAGTATTGGCCTAAAACATCAGGGTGGTACTCATAGTTGCGAGAACGGCAACGTAACTTATACGGCCGATGATAATCTAACTGCTAATTTTTATGGGTTGAGCGCAGACAAAAAAGATTTCGATACTTCTGCCATCCGCTACATACCTAATAAGTCTTTAACCCCCTGGCAAATTGGTGCCCGCTACGAACTA
This sequence comes from Saccharimonadales bacterium (SeqCode), assembly GCA_038213615.1. Classification (GTDB taxonomy): domain Bacteria; phylum Patescibacteriota; class Saccharimonadia; order Saccharimonadales; family OMJO01; genus JBBQSV01. The sequence continues at coordinate 9,238 of JBBQSV010000021.1, forward strand.
AGCCGTAACATTCACCAACCAATGCAGACCATTGATGTGCATACTGTGGACCGCGCCAGCATGATGTACTACGGCGGCTATCACCGTGATGTGTACATCGATCCAGCAAAAATGGATCTGGCGGAGTGTCGCTTGGCCGTACACGGCCCAACCAATAACCCAATGTATATGGACGCCGGGCTACCACTTATTGATCTGCAGTATGACGAAAGCCGTGACGACCTAGATAAAATTCACAAATCTATGGTCCAAGCAGTTAAAGACATTGTTGCTAAATATGGTGTTGATGTAATAGATAAGGGTACTAAACTTTACTTTGCCGATAAGTCTAGAGACGTCAAATTTTTCTCCACGGCATTCATCGATGGCCATTATTACTTCTATGTAAACTTGGGTTGTGACTATAACAAGGCCTACGACTATTACCGAGAAAATGTAGCAAAAGATATTCGCGATGAATATGCCTATGGCCTCAGGGCGGTGAATGCCAACATTCCTGAATCGTTGGTTGATGACATCATTAAACGCTACAGCGAACTTTATGGCTTGCCACTGGAGATGACAGGCTATGCCACAAACGAGCAATCACTCTTAGAAAACTTAGATCCAATCCACCACAAACTCCCGTGGATAAATGTGGCCCAGCGTACAGATGTTTACAGTATCAAAAAAGATGAGCAGCCAACAGATGGTTTTGAGTTTTCTATGACTCTGGCCGCCAAGCCAGAATCTAACATAATCGAGTTAAGTATCCAGACCAAGGGACTGGTATTTTATAAACAGGATGAGCTCAAGCAAGCGGAGTCCCTAAGTTCTAGTCGACCAGCCAACGTAATCGGTTCATACGCCGTTTACCATGAATCAAAAAAACACAATGAGTATAAGACTGGTAAGGCCTTTCATATGTATAGACCATGGGCACAGGACGCTACCGGACAGCGAGTGTGGTGTGATCTAGATATCAGGACAGATAGCCTAGGCAATGCTTTGGGCGAAGAAGTAACTATTACAGTACCCCAAAGTTTCTTGGATACTGCCCAGTACCCAGTGCTGATTGACCCTACATTTGGCTACACATCAGCGGGTGCCAGCGCTCTTAACTTAGCCAACTCAACCACCGATATATTCGCGGTTTTATCATCGCAAAATATCCCTGGGTCTGGCACTGTCAGTTCCATTTCGGCCTATATATCCATAACTCATTTTTCATCTACATCCCATAACGCTAAGGCGGCTATATATGACGCCAGTAATAATCTACTAATAACATCCGCCGAAAATAGTTGGACCGGTAATCTAGGCGCTTCCTGGCAAACTTTTACAGCTAGCGGTAGTGTAACTAACAGCAACTACCAGCTAGCAATTGCAGGTATCAACATAGGACCCTCGGTCGCCTACGATGTAATTAAATTATATTGCGACTCTGTAGCTTCGGCCGGACAAAACAAAACTGCTGCCTATAGCTCTTTCCCGCCTAGTGCATTAACGGCCATGTCGATAGATAATAACTCTTACTCGATCTACACAACCCTTTCGAGCTATACGCCCACAAATACAGCTATTGATTTAGAACAAGACGTCAGTAATAGCCAAGGTGTAAAGATCTGGGGCGGCTAGGGTAGTATGCACTCAGATATTAGCTCTTCTGGTGGAGCTACAACCACTTCAGCCAATCGCTTTTACGCCATCCAAAGCAATGGGCAGACAGCAGTTACAGCAGTTACAGGTGTGGCTGGCCAAAACGTCATGCCATATGCCGGCGTACTTTCGAATCTGTACGTCAAATACGACACAACTGCAGGCGGGGGCTTTTCTAGAACTTTTGCGGTGTATATCAATGGTGTCCAACAATCACTAGCTGTGACTATAGCTGACGGAGCAACTAGCGGTAGCAACACCAGCAACACTGCAACTTTTGCTGTGGGTGACTCAGTCTCTATTATAACCAACGCCACTGGTACAACGGCTAATACAGGCAACATCCGTTGGACGCTTAAATCGACATCCGGCACAGCCGCCGCCCCTATACCAAACAAAACGTCAGTATTATCGACCTCATCCGCTAACATGTCTGGGTCGGTGCCGACTTATCTGGGTTTACAGGGTGTTAATTCTGATACTACAAGTTCACAAAACGTCGGTGGAGTAATGCCGGCTTCTGGAACTTTCAAAAATGCCTATGCGATATTGTCCGCCTCTCCGGGCGCCAGCCCTAGGAGCTACACTTTAACTCTAGTAAAAAACGACGTAGATACCGGCATAGTAGTCACAGTTGGTTCTGGGGTCACGACCGGTAACGACACCACTCACACCGCCTCCGTAACCGCCGGAGACACATTTTATTGGCGGAGCAACCCATCGGCCACAGCACCTACTGCACGTGCTGTATACATATCAATGGAGTTCACCACGGCAGTTAATGGTGAGAGTGTTCAAATGTACGGATCCAACGTTGCTCCATCAGCCACGGCTCCACGATTTCAAAACGTCAGTGGATCAAGTTCAACGTTTTCGGCTACTGAAAGCTCTCAAGAATCACTAACACAGGCTGCGACCTGGAGGAATTTTTATCAAGTATTTGGCTCAGCACCCGGCGCTGGGGCCTATATATGGAGTTGGTTTGTTTTGAATGGGAGCTATGGCAACCCAACCGTTATAATAGCTGACTCTGCGACTAATGGTAGTAACACGGTTGATCAAACTAACTCAAATGCCGGCGACACCGTATCGTGGGTGACACTGCCAACAAACCCACCCCAGCCGGCCCTGCCAACGTCGATCCAAACTGGCTTTGTCACATATATGACACCGAGCGCTCTGGCGGTGGGTGTCTCAGAATCGGTGACTGTCAGCGAATTCGAGCGTGGCAACCCAGCCGGCCCTGGTACCGCCCTGGCTATCAACAAGTTTGAAAGCATCGCCGTTTCCGAATCAAAGATTGTTAGCGCACAATCGCCGACAACCGCAACGATAAATACCTCAAGTAGCGTTACCGTAACTGAGGACGTGACTATTGATACCGGCGATAAACTTTATATCACCGTTGCCGAGTCCATAACAGTCACGGATCTGCCAAACTACTACTCCGACTTAATTATTGTCTACGAGCGTGTCCTTGTATCGTTAGCAAACAATGTGCGGGTTAGTGACAACGTGGCCCTCAGCGAATTAATCGTCATGCTGATGGCCAACTTGGTCACGGCCGTTAGCGACAACGTCACCGTTACCGACATGGTAATAAGTATCGGCGCTACTGCTCTGAGCCAGTTCATCCAGCAAGTTATAATTATGTAACCTATGATGCGGCAATTTTGCAATCTAAAACTCATCGCACCGCTCTGTTTGCTGGCACTCGTGGCAATATGCTTCATGCCCACCCGAGTTAGAGCTGGTAGCTTATCCATTGAGCCCCTGCGCCAAGAGCTAATCCTCCAGCCAGGGCAGAGCATTACTGGCCATTTGTTCGTACGCAACTCTGGCAAGTCTCAAATAACCGTGTCCTTGCACGCCGAAGACTTCGGCATAGTAAATGAACAATACGACTACAGCTTTTCTGCATCAGAATCTCTGGGCAAGTGGGTAAACTTAGGGCAGAACGGCAGTTCTTTAGATCCCGGACAAGTCAAGAACTTTACATATACTGTGGGCGCACCAAACAACACCGAACCCGGCGCCAAATACATTGCCATATTTGCCCAAGTAAAAAACACTCCACGTGATGGCAGCATCGCTACTATAGAAAAAGCTGGTAGCCTACTGTACATAACTGTACCCGGTGCAACCGTCAAGCAGGGCACCGTAACTGACTTTAATCTGCCTCACTTATCATTTAGCCGAGATGTAGATTGGAATCTGCGTATTCGCGCGCAAGGCAACGTGCATTTTCATAGCCTAGAATCTGTGTCTAGTGCGCTTACGCCAGGCAAATACGGCACAGAGCAGCAAGATGACCACCTGATACTACCAAACACCGTCAGGTTAATCAGTGGCACCGCCGTTCTGGGCAGATGGCCAGGAATCTACCGAGTTAAATTTTTGGTGGGACTAGGCGACAGCCCAGCCTTTAAAAAGACTGCCTGGGTTATATACGCACCAATTATGCCAACCATCTTTATTATTGCGGCGTCAGGGTTACTAATCCGTAAACTCTTCAAAAGGATAAAAGCCCGCAGCTAATTACTGCGTCTGCGGTACGGCCGTATAAACCACCACCGAGCTATAATTGCCGGCCGGTAGACTGTTGTCCACATTGACGCCATAATGAACCGTAGTGACATCGCCACTGGTATACGGGCCAGTACCCGTTCTAACCAAAACATCAGACAGGGTGGTGCCGGCGTAA
>JBBQSV010000022.1:0-12846 GCA_038213615.1 Saccharimonadales bacterium (SeqCode)
TCGCTGGTACATCCTCTGATAGCCGAACAACTTCTAAGTTCGCCTGTTTGATATTTTCATTGCCTATTAATAATCACAGTGCTATTATCTAGCTAATGAAAAAACTTAACCTATTGGCACAGTCGCTCCTAAGCCTAAAAGGGCTGTGCTTCAGTTCGCTGTACAGCGAAGGTTGAAGCCTCGAGTAAATAAACACTCGCAAGTACAGCCCAGCCAAACAGGCTTCAACCAGAGCCTGTTTTTTAATAATGGAGGTTTATATGTTTGGAGACACACAAGAACTGGAACCGATTTCAAGTTGGGAAACTTGGCACAGCCATAATTCACCACTTCCGGGAGATGTCGACCCGCCCGTTAGGCCCGTAGAGACCACGGACGACATAACGGCTACAGCCGAGTAACTGGTTGCTGTTGACCACAGGAGTCAAATACTGTAGAATTGTAAGTGATTTACCAAAGACAGCGACGGGCGTAAGCCTTAATAATGTCGCCCAGGCAATTCACAAACAATTTGTTTTTGAGCCTTTTGAATGTCTTTGGTAGAAATGCTAAAGGCATTTTTAGTTCATTAAAATTTAGGTCGATAGTTTAACTAACAAGTAAGGATAAATAGATGGCATTAACTAAAGATAAGAAACACAGCGTTGTTTCTGACATTAGTGAGCTATTAGGATCATCTAAGTTAACGGTTGTCGCCGCTTACCAAGGAACACCAGTTAAGGCCCTGCAGCAACTTCGCCGCACCGGCCGTGACAATGGAACGGTAATAAAAGTGGTAAAAAACCGTCTGGTTATCAAGGCCATAGAAGGTCGGGACAACCTAAAAAGCGTAGACACCAGCGCCCTAAACGGCATGTTGTTATACGCCTTTAACTCAGAAGATGAAGTAGCTCCAGCTCAAGTTTTAGCTAACTTTGCTAAAACTCAACCGAGTTTAGAGTTTGTAGGCGCAATTACAAACGACGGTCAATTTATTGATTCCGAAGATGTAAAAGCTCTAGCAAGTCTACCCACCAAAGACCAACTGCGAGGCATGTTGGTTGGCACAATTGCCGCTCCGCTTAGCGGATTCGTTAATGTTTTGGCCGGTAACGTACGAGGCGTACTAAATGTACTAAACGCTCGAGCCTCAGCCATTGAGTAGGGGATATTGAGATGACGAATCCAGAAGTCGATCAAATACCTGCCGATACTGGGATTAGACGCTTCGTCATGGAGCACCCCGTACTCGGTACTACCGCTTTAGTCGTTATACATGCAATCGATGCGAAAATAGCATCGCGTCATGAGCGTTTAGGGTTGTGAGAGCCAGAAAACACATTAGCGGAGAGTTTAAGAGTGGCAGATATACCAATAATTTAAATGTGAAAGGATAAGATCATGGCAGATGAAGATAAGAAAGTAGAGACTCCAAAGGAGTTCGAGAAACTAGTAGCTGAACTAGATAAAATGTCAGCATTAGAAATTAGCAAGTTCGTTAAGTTTCTAGAAGAGTACTGGGGCGTTAGCGCCGCCGCTCCAGCTGTAGCCGTAGCGGCTGCTCCTGGTGGGGATGCCGCTCCAGTAGTCGAAGAAAAGAGCGAGTACGATGTGATCCTAAAGGACGCAGGTGCTCAAAAAGTTGCTGTAATCAAGGCCGTTAAAGACATCACCGGCTTAGGCCTTGGTGAGGCCAAGGCAGTTGTTGACGGAGCTCCAAAGCCCGTCCTAGAGAAGGCCAAGAAAGAAGACGCTGAAGCCGCCAAGAAAACCTTGGAAGACGCCGGCGCAACTGTAGAATTAGCTTAAAATCTAGTTCTATGGCTCATAAAATCGCCCCAGGGTAACCCTAGGGCGATTTTTTTATCCACAGGTTATTTTGACTTGACGATTGCGACATGATACGGTATTAGCAAGTGTAAGGAGATAACAAACACTTAAAGTTTTTAGTGTAGGACAAAAATCATGGCAGATATACCAGAAAAACAGATAAAGCGGCTTCGCTCACTGATTGCCGAAGCCGAGACTAGTTTAGCTGCAGCCAAAGAGCTGTTAGTCAGTTTGGTGGGAGACGACAATATAGTGTCCTCTTCTGCTATTGCAGAAGAAATACTGGGCAAAATTATTGAGGGTGTTTTTGATGGTCAGAATATGGTGGGCAGTGATGGCAAGATCTATCCTGTACCGGCCAACTATGCAAGCAAATCCAAACTGGTCCAAGGCGACATACTAAAACTGACTATCGCTGATGACGGTGCCTTTCTGTATAAACAAATTGGCCCAATACCACGCAAACAAGTGGTTGGTGTACTTAAACAAGAAAACGGCCATTATTTTGTGGACGTAGGCGGCAAAGATTATCGCGTACTACTAGCTAGCGTTACTTACTTTAAAGCCAAGCCTGCTGACCAGGTCAGTGTTAACGTGCCAGAAGATGACACCCACGCCGAGTGGGCCGCCCTAGAAGCCGCACTATAATAATCAACTAAACTACAACACGGTTTGTTGGGGCAGGCTAGTATAATTAGTCTTACATGGGGCAGGCATTATACCGAAAATATCGACCACACAGTTTTGCTGAGGTGGTAGGGCAAGATCATATTGCCACTACTCTAAGTAATGCCCTAAAAACGGGACGCATCAGCCATGCCTATTTATTTACTGGCCCTAGGGGAGTAGGCAAAACTAGCGTAGCTAGAATCCTGGCTAAAGCCGTAAACGGTCTAAAGCCAGATGACCATCGTCAACACCTAGACATTATAGAGATCGATGCCGCCAGCAACCGACGGATTGATGAAATTCGCGATTTGCGCCAAAAGGTCCACAGTGCGCCGGCTAGTTCAAAATACAAAGTCTACATTATCGATGAAGTCCACATGCTAACCAAAGAGGCCTTTAACGCTCTGCTCAAAACCCTAGAAGAACCGCCCGCGCACGTAATATTCATCCTGGCCACCACCGAGGCCCACAAACTGCCAGAAACCATCATTAGCCGTACCCAACGCTTTAACTTTCGGCCTATTACTATCGAAGACACCGTGGAACATTTGCGTGGAATTGCCCAAAAAGAAGAGATTTCTATTAGTGATGAAGCCCTACAAGCCATCGCCGAACACGGCAACGGATCGTTTCGCGACAGCGTTAGCTTGCTAGACCAAGCCAGCAGCCTAGCTGGGCGGATTGATATTGACCAAATCCGAAATCTACTAGGACTAGCGCCTAGCGAGGTTATCCTAGCCCTAATCAAGATTGTAGCCAGTGGCACGCCTCGCCAGCTACTGGGTGAGCTAGAATCTATCAAGCAAAAAGGCTACCAGGCCAGCCTACTAGCCAAACAGCTGGTAAATGCTCTGCGCCAGGAACTGCTAGACGACCAGCCAGAACTGACATTTAGCCAGATAAAATCGTTGATGTCTAAACTAGTAGAAGTACCGGCCAGTAGCGACCCAGACACCGCGCTAGAAATAGTTTTGCTAGAAGCCATTTTAAAAAATGGCGTCGACCAAGTAACCAAGCCCAGTCCTGTACCGCACGAAATTAACGAGCCCTTGCCAACGCCCCAAATCAAAACTACAGCCAACCGGCCAGAACCCGAACCGGCGGCTGTGGTAGAAGACCCAGCCGGCAACGAACTATGGCCCCAGGCGCTAGGCTCTATCAAACAACGCTACCCCAGCCTGTATGCGGCTTTGCGCATGGCGGCTATCAAACGACAGAACGATAATTTGATCGTAACGTTCCGTTTTCCTTTTCATAAAAAACGCGCCGAGGAAGCCAAAAACTTAAATATGTTAACGGAAACAATCCATCAAATAAGCCCTGACACCAAGCTGATATTGGAACTAGATACCGACACTCAGTTGTCCCAGACAGAGCCTAGTGATGTGCCTAACGAAGCTTTGGATACCGTAACCAATATCTTTGGTGGCGGTGAGGTGCTAGAATCTTAGGTACGAACGAACAGAGGGGATATGGAACCAACAACCATTAAGCTGCCGCCACAAAATACAGATGCCGAAGCCTCTTTATTAGGTGCTATCCTGATTGATGCCGATGCAATCGTTAAAATTGCCGATACCATCACTGCTGATGATTTTTATGAAGACCGTCATAAACGCATTTATCAAGCCGTGGCTCAGCTTTATGACAAACACAGCCCCATTGACGTACTGACTTTGGCTGACCAGCTGAGATCGTCTGGATTTCTAGATTTGGTAGGCGGGCCGTCCTATCTAACAGAACTAACCAACTTTGTGCCAACAGCCGCTCACGTAGAACGATATGCTGACATTGTGGCTCAAAAAGCCTTACGTCGCCGACTTATTAGCGCATCTCAAGAAATTGTGGGTCTGGGTTATGATGAATCCAAAGGCTTAAACGAGCTGATTGAAGAAGCCGAATCACGACTTTTTGATGTTAGCCAGCGACACATCAAACAAGACATCGCCAGCCTAGAAACTATCTTGAGTGAAAGTTTTGAGCGATTAGACGAATTACACAAAGACAAGGGCAAAATCCGTGGTGTGCCAACCGGATTTAAAGACCTAGATGGTGTTCTGGCCGGGTTTCAGCGTTCAGATTTGTTTGTGCTAGCCGCCAGACCATCTATGGGTAAAACCGCTCTAGCCATAAACTTAGCACGCAACATCGCCACTAAATCTCAGATGCCAGTTCTAGTTTTTAGCCTAGAAATGAGCAAAGAACAGTTGGTGGACCGTATGCTATCCATGGAATCTGGCGTGGATGCGTGGGCCCTACGCACCGGTAACTTGTCTGACAGTGACTTTGAAAAGATTGGGCTGGCTATGGGTACGCTTAGTGAAGCACCCATTTATATTGATGACACGCCTGGTATAACAGTTAGTGACTTGCGTACCAAAGCCCGGCGCGAAGCTCACCAAAGACAGTTGGGCCTGATAATTGTGGACTACTTGCAACTGATGAGCGGTGGTAGCCGATTTGGTAACGAGGGTAATCGAGTACAAGAGATATCCGAAATTTCTAGAGGCCTTAAAAGTATCGCTAGAGAATTAAACGTGCCGCTAATGGCTCTGAGCCAGTTGAGTCGTTCTGTAGAAAGCCGTAGCCCACAGATTCCTCAATTGCAGGATTTGCGTGAGTCTGGATCTATCGAGCAAGATGCCGACGTGGTGGCCTTTATTTACCGAGAAGACTACTATAACCCCGATACCGAACGAAAAAACATTACTGACATATTGATTAAGAAACATCGTAACGGACCAACAGATAACGTAGAACTTTATTTTGACCGTAATAAACAACTATTTAGTAGCCTGGATACCAAACGTGCTACGCCATTCGACTAGACCAGTCAAAACCGTTATAATTTAGCACTAGTCTTATGGAGTTATTCAATAAACTTATGTCTCGTGGCTGGCGCCCGGTTTTGATGGCCTTGGGGGTGGCAATAGCTGTTTGGTTTTTATTTTTTTATCATATAACTGGTCCAACCAGATTAGCAAGCCAGGAAGAGCACAACCTTATAGCGCATACCTTTGGATTAAAAGATCTACTAAATAGCCCCGTTAACTTGCCGCTACGTTTTACACAGACCACAGCTAGTCACATCTTTGGCAAAACCCTTCTAGTCTATAGGCTGGTCAACGCTTTGCTTGGAATAATAATCGGGGCCTGCTTTTACTTTTTACTTCGACAGCTTTTTACTGTTCGGATGGCTTTTTTTGGGACACTATTAGCCATTTCATCACCTTGGTTCCTAAACGCCAGCCACTTAGCAACCAGTAGTATAACGTTTGGCTTGATAGTTGTGCCTTTGGCAATGCTAGAGTGGTTGAAGGCCGGCTCAAATAGAGCCGTTTGGGCATGGCTGGGCTTGTGTACCTCTGCCGCATTGATACTTTACGTGCCGGGGATGGTTTTACTGGCCGGGCCGGCCATAGCGGTACTTATTAGACGTAAAGATAAATTACTAGGCCCCGTGCCAACCAGTCTAATTATCCTGGGACCAATTTTGTTTATTGGCTTGTGCGTACCTCTAGTTGCTGGGGTGGTGCACAGCCAGACTAGTTTGCTGGCCATTTTAGGGCTGCCCAAGCACTGGCCCAAATTAGCCAGTTTGCCGCGCGACATTGTCTCGGCACCTGTACAGTTAGTATTTAGAAGCCGCCTATCGCCAGCCGAGCATTTGGGGCACTTGCCCCTACTAGACATTTTTACTAGCTTTATGGCTGCCGTGGGTGGGTACCTGCTATTGCTAGAACGCCGCCTAGACCGCTACAAGTATATTGTCGGCAGCGGGGTAGTGTTTACAGTACTTTATGGACTGGGCGGCCCAATCAGCTTGCTAGCCCTCTGGCCAGCTGCTTTCTTGTTGGCCACTGGCGGTATTAGCCTGATGCTAGGCCAATGGTTTACGGTGTTCCCCCGGAACCCGGTAGCCCGCAAGGTTGGTGTCGCCCTGTTAGCCACTGTAGTGATGTTTGCTGTCAGCTATAACCTGCTAAATTACTTTGTGGCCTGGCCACATACTCCGGCCACTATATCGGCTTTCCAGCAAAAAAAGCCATAATTTGTTAAAATATCAGATGAAAAGGAGATAGTTATGAGCAAATTAGACCAAGCCAAAATGTTGATGAAAGTCCGCAAGCTACAAAAAGAGCTGCAAAAAATGGTAATCAAAGTAGAAAAGGGCGATGGCGCCGTTAGCGTAGAAATCACCGGCGAACAAAAACTAAAAAAAGTTAACATCGACCCCGAATATGTAGATCTAGAAGATATCACCCAGCTAGAGCGTTGGGTTGAAGACGCCGTCAGAGAAGCCATCCAGGAAAGCCAAAAAGTTGCTGCCGAAAAGATGCAGCCGATGATGGGCGCTCTGGGCGAACTTGGTCTTTAGACCAAGCCCAGGTACTTTTTAAACAAATATCTAACATGAGCATCTTGCCAGCCACCCTAGAACAATTGATAGACGCCCTAGGCTCACTGCCCGGGGTGGGTGTGCGTACGGCCGAACGCTATGCTTATTATTTGCTAAAAAATGATCCTTCCATTGCCAAGCGACTAGCCGACAAGAGTTCGGTATTGCATGATAACGTCGATTACTGCCCGGTAACCTTTGCACTGATAGACAAAGGCCAGCAGTTCAGCGATCTGTACACCGACCTCAGGCGCGACAAAACCCTGGTGGCAGTGGTGGCCGAACCTTTTGATATCCTGGCTCTAGAAAAAACTGGTCAGTTCAAAGGCACCTACCACGTGTTGGGCGGCCTAATATCCCCCATTGACGGCATCATGCCAGATAAACTACACGTCAAAGAACTAGTTTCGCGGCTAAAAAAAGACAAGGTCAAAGAAATAATCCTAGCCACCAACGCCAGCGTAGAGGGCGAATCTACGGCCCTGTATATCCAGCAGCAAGTTGCCAACTTAGCCGTCAAGATTACCCGTCTGGCCCGTGGCCTGCCAGTGGGTGTGGACTTAGAATATGCCGATCAAATCACCTTAGGGCGAGCATTAGAAGGGCGGACCGTGTTATGAGCGACAACCTAGACCAAGTTAAGTCCCTAATAGATGGCCACCAAAAATTTGTGATTTTGCAGGCCGACAACCCAGACGGCGATAGTCTGGCCAGTAGCTTGGCACTAGAACAAATTCTGACCGACCTAGGCAAACACGCCACCATGTACTGTGCCGTAAACATCCCCACCTACCTGCGACATCTAAAGGGCTGGGACAGAGTAGTCGATAGATTGCCAGTGGACTTCGAGGCCAGCATTATTGTAGATACTAGCTCGCTAGCTTTGTTTGATAACCTGGCCAGTCGCCCAGAAATGAGCCTGCTGCAAAAGCGCCCTTGCCTGGTGATTGATCACCACATGAGCGAATCCACCATTAACTTCCCCACAGTTGTAGAGTACAAACACGACGTCGTAGCCACCGGGCAGTTAATTTATGACCTAGCCAAGCAATTTGACTGGCCGCTGGCTTTGACCACCAAAGAGATGATTGTGTCATCTATTATGTCCGATAGTTTGGGCCTGATCAGCGAGGGCACTTCGGCCGATACCATTCGGGTGGTAGCCGATATGGTAGAGGGCGGAGTCAACCTGGCCAAACTAGACGATGCCCGTAAAGAGCTAATGCGTAAAAGTCCAGAACTGATCGCCTACAAGGGCCGCCTGCTAGAACGTGTAGAATTTCATGATAACAATCGGGTAGCCATAATCAGTATCCCCTGGGACGAAATCGAAAAGTACAGCCCCCTGTATAACCCCACCATGTTGGTACTAGACGAAATGCGCTACGGCGAGGGCACCGACATAGCCATTGGATTCAAAGTCTACAAAGACGGCCGAGTAACTGCCAAGATCAAAACCAACTTTGGCAAGGGCATTGCTGCCGAGCTGGCCGAACATTTTGGGGGTGGCGGCCACCGCTACGCCAGTGGGTTCAAAATCACTACTGGCAAACCTTTTAACGAAATAAAGTCAGAGTGTATAGCCAAAGCCGGCGAATTACTTGATAAACTTGAACAAGGAAACGACCATGAAATCCAGTAGTGAGCCCTTAATAACATTATGTTGTACGTATACGTACTAGAATCTGGGCCCAACATTTATGTAGGCTATACATCAAACCCGAAAGCACGTGTTAAACAACATAATGCTGGACAAAATACTTCAACAAAACGCTATCTTTCATGGACACTCATTTTCTATGAAGCCTATACGAATAAAGACGACGCAACTAGAAGAGAGGGTTACTTGAAGACTAGCCAGGGAAGACAAGCTTTACGGAGGATGTTAAAAAGTCACTTAGCTCTTAAAAATATGGTACATTTTGTACATTAAGGATCTACTACTGGATGAAGCTATACAACACACTGACGCGCCAAGTTGACGAACTAAAACCCCTGGTACCAGGCAAGATTGGTCTGTACACCTGTGGGCCAACGGTTTATGACTACCCCCACGTAGGTAACTACAGCGGTTACGTTTATTGGGATGTGTTGTTTCGTTTACTCCGGGCCGAGGGCCAAGACGTTAATTGGGTCATGAACATTACAGATGTGGGGCACCTCAGTAGTGATGCCGACGAAGGCGAAGACAAATTGCAAAAGGGCGCCAAGCGAGAAGGCAAAACTGCCTGGCAAATCGCCGACTTCTACACCCAAGATTTCATCGAGGGTCTAGACAGACTAAACATTTCGATACCCCGTGATCATTTGGTAAAAGCCACCGACCATATCGCCGAACAAATAGAACTGGTACAAAAACTAGAGTCCCAGGGTTACGCCTACAAAACAGACGACGGAGTCTACTTTGACAGCAGCAAATTTGCGGACTACGGCCAAATGGCCCGCCTGGACTTAGAGGGCCAGCAGGCCGGAGCCCGAATCGCCCAGGGTACCAAAAAGCACCCCTTTGACTTTGCGTTGTGGAAATTTAGCCCCCCTGGCTCCAAACGGGACATGGAATGGGACAGCTCGTGGGGCAAAGGCTTTCCGGGATGGCACCTGGAATGTTCAGCCATGGCTATGAAGTATTTGGGTCAAACTATCGACATCCACGCCGGGGGCATTGATCACATCCCCATCCACCACACCAATGAGATTGCTCAGAGCCAGGCCGCCACTGGCAAGCCATTTGTAAACTACTGGCTACACAACAACCACATGATGATCAACGAATCCAAAATTGCCAAAAGCGAGGGCAACGGTACCAACCTGCATAATGTCATAGGCAAAGGCTACGACCCCATGGCGTTCAGATTGTTCGTGCTGCAAAGCCACTACCGAACCCAAAGCAACTTTACCTGGGATTTGCTAACTGCCGCTGCAAATCGTCTGCATGATTTGCAGGCTATGGCCGATTTGCGGTTTCAACCAGCCAGCCCAGACGGTGTAGAACAATCAGAGTTCCAGGCCGAGGTTAAAAAGCTTAGTGGTCACCTGGATAACGACCTAAATACCCCCCAGGCTCTGGCCGATTTGAGTGTCTTTGCCAAACAAATAGACGACCGCGGTTTTGCAGAGGTGGATGACCTAAAGCAATTCGTGACACAACTGGATAACTTGCTGGGTTTGCGATTAGGCCTAGCCCAAGACATCCATGCCGAACAAAAGCAACTGATCGCCAAGCGCCAAGCCGCTCGGGAGGCCAAAGATTGGCAGCTAGCCGACGACTTGCGGGTGCAGCTAGAAGAACAAAAGCTAACTGTCAAAGACACCGACCACGGCCCAGTTTGGAGTCGACTCTAGGCTAGTTGTTTGGCGTTTTTGCGTTCGTGGTAATCTAGGAACAATATCCGGGCACAGCCAGCAGCCGGTATGGCTACAAAGGCGCCTAGCAGTCCAGCCACGCCGATACCCAGCAGGGCGGACACAAATACCAGTAGGGGTGTCAATTCGTTATATTTGGCCTGAATGTAGGGCTGCAGGGTAATGTTTTCTACCTGTTGGTAAACTATCACCACAATTGCCATGATCACCGCTAGTGGGGTAGATACAAACAGGCAAGCCAAAACTACTATCGATGCCCCAATAGTGTGGCCAATCATCGGTATCAAGCCAGTCAGGGCCACAATTCCAGCCAAAGCCACCGCGTTAACCGATACATGCAATATATGGCTGGCAACAACCAGTACTAGAAAATCAAACCCAGCCCCAATTAATGCCAACAAAAGCTGGCCGTTAACATAGCCAGTGACTATGCGGTACATTCTACGTAGTAGGGATTTGTAATGTTCGCGCTTGGCCTGGGGCTGAAAGCTCAGCGCCCGCGTCACCCACTCTGGGCCCTCTACCAGCATCATAAACGTCAGCACAAACACCGTAAGTATCGATATCAACGCGCTGCCCAGCCGCCCTGCAGTACTGACTACTGGTTGCTGCAAATTTTTGGTGCGTTGCTTGATGTTTTCGCTAAAACCCTTCACCTCGTTTTGCAAATGGTAACGCCGTACAAAGCTAGATAGGGCAGAGTTGTTGGTGTTCAAATCATTAATAGTTGTGGGCGCACTGCGTACAAAGTCTACCGTTTGATGAACCAGTGGTGGCACTACGGTGTTGATAAACAGCCCCAGCAAAACCACTACTACCAAATAGGCCAGGCCGGTGGCCATGCCGCGAGTTTTGATACGCAAATGTTTAGATATCCATTTAACAGCCGGGTTTAGGGCTAGGCTTAGAAAGGCCGATATCAGTATTAGCTGCAGCGGGTGCATAACGTGGCCCAGTAACTTTATGACCAAAAATGCCAGCGCCCCCAGTACCAATACCCGAATAACTGTTCGGTTAGAGACTGTGACTTCCATACGTTTTGGTTGCATTAGCTTTATTATCCTAGCGCTGGGCTATTTTTGCAATCTATTTAGTTAGTACGTAGCATAGCCTTGAGTCTGGCAGGCATAAACCCAGCGGCGTCTTTGGCCGAGGCAATGATAGTTTGGGAATGATTGGGCATGTTGGAATCCAAAACTATCAGATCACTAAAGATCACCCTCAGGTGCTGCTCTACGGTGTTGTTATCAAAATATCTATCGTGTTTTACCGTTACGTGGCAGGCCGGCACCTTTAGTTGCTGCTTGCAAAGGTCCAGACGAAACATTTCTGATGTTGTTTTCATATAAGTGCGCACGTCGTTTTGGCGCCACAACTTGATTTCGAACTCTATGCGGTCGGCTAGTTCTTGTTTTTTGGCACCATTCAGCTTTTCGTTGCTGCTAGCTGTTAGTTTGTAGCTAAGCCGTAGTAGGCGTGGCCTAAACAAAACAGTTTGCACAAACCAGGCCACCGGTAGCCAGCCAAAAAACACCGATCCATAACGAAACATAAAACTATAGCGCTTTTTTAGCCGAAAGTCGCTGTGGTGCGAAAACCCAGCCAGACTCACCGCCAGGTCGGTCCGGGCGGCAATATCTGGATATTTTTGCAACATGCGGGTTACTACAGCAAAACCAAAAGACAAACCAACAATAGTCAAACGGCGTCGTTTGTAACGAAACTTTATAAAAGTTGCCAGGTAATCGGCCAGGTTATCAACACTGGGAGTAATACCCAAGTTGTAAAAACTCTGCATACCACCAAAGCCGGGCAGGTCTGGCATGGTCACGGCACCGTAATCATTTAGCAGTTCGGCCAGGCCAAACAATCGTTCCAGGCTGGCGTGGTGCCCATAGACTAGCAATATCTCGCGGTTGGCGCGGTTGGCAGGTAACCGCAACATGCGGCCACGCAGGCCATTCATGTTTAACTGCACTACGTAATCAGCAGGGTTTTTTGCGGTTGTTTTAGCCATACTACGCTAACTTTACGCCAGATAAGCAACCCAAGGCAACCATAAGCATACGAATAGTCGACTAATTGGCAAATTTAAGCTAAAATCTATCTGTTAGAGTAATTTTAGTGGGACGTCGCCAAGTGGTAAGGCACCAGTTTTTGGTACTGGCATTCGCAGGTTCGAATCCTGCCGTCCCAGCCAGCATTTTTTCGAATTTCTTACAGATACTAGAGTTCCAGAATTTATTCTTGAAAATTAGCTTCATAGATCCTCCTCTGTTAATTTGGGTTCGAGTCCCACCTGGCTTATGGTAAGATGACTGCATGCAGGTCTTTCGACCAACACTTCGCTATATTCAAATTTTATTACTTTGTACGGTTGTAGCTGCAATTTCAACCCCTTTCTTTCGTGGGCCTAAATTGGCCTGGGTTGGATCCACATATGGGCTTGGCTTGCTACTCGTACTAATTGATTTAGCATTTAACCAGCGTGTCACTATTACAGATGATGGGATTTTAAAATTCGATCAACGATTGCTGCACCAAAATGTTAACCTCAAAAAATTAACCAATTGCGATTATCATTTAGTTCTAAAGGGTCGTGGAGG
>JBBQSV010000023.1:0-10146 GCA_038213615.1 Saccharimonadales bacterium (SeqCode)
ACATTGTGAGTTAGCAGGTTCTGGCTCAGTTGCAACATAGTTCCTAATTATAAACTACAAAAAATAATTCTGCTCATGCTTGCATGTTTTAAAATGTTTAGATATTATTGCAAATATGAACCGGCTTAAGGTGTTCCTTGGCTCATTCTTAGCAATAGTTCAACTACTGTTGCTTGTGCCACAAGCTGCCTTAGCCGTAAATCCACCTGCCCTGGCCGTGCCGCCGGGGCTTTCTTTTGCCCAAATCAAGATCACCGGTAATGAATTCTTGATGCTGCAAAATAACACGGCCGACCCCATTACAGACTTAAGCCAGTATTGGCTCTATGGTTTTAATAACGTCAACCCGGTGGCAAGTGGAGTGAACAGTACTTTGCAGCAACTGCCGAGCGGCAGTTTACTGCCTGGTCAAACGTTATTGCTAAACGCCACTGGCGGATCCACCTGTGGAGCGGCTGTAACTGGCAAATTGGGTATTAGCCTGACAGATTCAGGAGGCTATCTAGAGATTGTCAAAACGGCGTTAGTCAATAACTTGCTAGTTTATACTGGCGGTGATGCGGTGTCCTGGAGCTCGGCCGTCAATAGTGCGCCGGGAATGATATCCCAGGTGCCATCTAGCAGTGCTGACCCGGCCGGGGCCTGGTATCGCTACCAAAATAGTCTGCCAACGCCGCCATTTTTGTGGCAGCAGGCCGATGTCGATGCCAGTAATGTTTGCCAACTTAATGTGGTCATTTCTAATGTGGTAACTACTGGCCCGTCCAACCCAGGCAACCAGCTGCTACCAGGCTTGCCCCCAGCCGCTACTTTTATAACCATTGTTTCTAGCACTGGTTCCGGCAGCGGTCCGTATCTGCCAGCTAGCGATAAAGGCCTGCGGACCCCGACTCTAACAGAGATTTTGCCCAATCCAGCCTCGCCAGCAACCGACGCCAACGATGAGTTTGTGGAACTCTACAATTCTAATTCCGCTACTTTTGATTTGAGTGGATTCAAAATACAGTCGGCTTCGCTGACTTCTAAGACACTACATGTCTACAAAATTCCGGCCGGCACCACAGTCAAGGGCCACGGCTACATTAGCTTTACATCGGGTAATACCAGCATCTCTCTAAATAATTCTGGCGGGCAGGTGTGGTTGCTAGACCCATTTGGCAACGTGCTAAACAAAACTGATGTCTACGGCAAGGCAGCTAGTGGTAGTGCCTGGGCACTGGGCAATGGTAAATGGTTTTGGACTGGCACGCCTACTCCTAATAGGGCTAACACGATCACTCAGACTTCTGGTGCGGGCGCACCGGGCAGCACCACTAAAGCACCTAGCATTTCTGGCGTAGAGGGCATCACTACTAGCGATCCTCATTCGGCAGCTAGTGGCAAAACCAGTAGTACGGCTCCACAATCATCTGATACCGGTCAAAAGCTACATCCTTGGATTATTGTTGTTATCGGCTTGCTTGCGCTAATATACGCACTATATGAGTACCGAAACGGCATCATTAATAAAGTCCGCCAGTTCGTCAGAAACCGAAGCAGTCGCCGCAAAGATCGCTAAAAACTTGCGCGGGGGCGAGGTAATCGAACTTGTTAGCGACCTGGGCGGTGGCAAGACAACCTTTGTGCGTGGTCTAGCGCGAGGTGCTGGTAGCCCCGACAAAGTATCTAGTCCCAGCTTTACGATTAACAAGATCTACCAAGCCCCAAAATTCACAATCGAACATTTTGATTTTTATCGGTTGGCCGAGGCCGGCGTTGTGGGTAGTGAATTGGCAGAACTAATTGGTGACCCAAAGTCTGTAATTGTAGTGGAGTGGGCCAACGTGGTTCAGCAAGTTTTACCTAAGGAACATTTGCAGATCAATATCAAGACAACTGGCGAACAGTCCCGCGAACTGCAGTTCAAATGCCCCGATTCGCTCAAGTATTTGTTAGAGGGCGTATGTTGATTTTGACATTACGAACCGACAACCCCCAGGCCGAGATTGGTTTGTATGATGACCATAAAAAGTTGATTTATCATGAGTGGCAGGCACACCGTCAACTGGCCGAAACCATTCACTTACAAATACTAGAGTTGCTAAAAAGTCAGGGCAAAGATTGGCCTGATATCCAGGGTGTGGTTTGCTACAAGGGCCCAGGTAGCTTCACCGGACTGCGGATTGGTTTGAGTGTGGCCAATGCCTTGGCTCAATCACTAAACGTACCCATAGTGGGGCAAGGTGGTGACGATTGGCTGCAAAAGGGCCTGGCCAGGCTGGCGGGTGGCAAGAATGACATGCAGGTTCTACCCGAGTACGGTGCCGAGGCTCACGTTACCAAACCCAGGAAATAACTGAGATAGTGGCTTGCTGTTTGCGCGTCAGCACAGTATATTAATGAGTAGGATTTTTAGGTTTTAGGGAGAAAATCCGCTTCTAATAATTTTGACATTCTAAAACGACGTGGTGCTAATGAAGTGATAGTGATCGCACCCCAGGCGTTTTAGTACCGATAGGAAGGAAATAACATGGACATACTTGCCATTGTACTGACATTGGTCGGTGCGGCTGTTGGCTTTGGCGCCAGCAATACCGTGACTAAGAAAAAGATGGGCTCAGTGGCCGAAGACGCCAAGAAAGAACTCATCAAAGCCAAAAAAGAGGCTACCAGACTGGTAGACGAAGCCCGCGAAAAAGCTCTAGAAAGTGCCGAGCAATCTCGCAGAGAAGAGCAAACTCGTCGCAAAGAAATCAAAGACATCGAACAACGTTTGCTAGACCGCGAAGCCAGTCTAGACAAAAAACTAGATGATCTAGATAAACGTGGCGACAAGCTGCGCACAGGCGAGGGCGAGGTAGAGCAACTAAAGGATGAAATTCGTGACATCCGCAAAAAGCAGCAGGACAAACTAGAAAAGGTCGCCAAACTTACCAAGGCCGACGCTGCCGACAAATTGATGAAGATGACCGAACGTGATATCCGCGGTGATCTAACTGGCCTAGTCGCTAAGTTGCAAAACGAAGCCAAAGATTTGGCCGAGGAACAGGCTGGTGCCATCATCGTGGGTGCCATGGAGCGCATGGCTAGCGAAGTTACTGCTGAACGCACCGTGACGTCAGTCAAGCTAGAAGACGAAGAAATGAAAGGCCGAATTATCGGCAAAGAAGGCCGCAACATTCAGGCCTTGCAACGCGCCACCGGCGTGGATATCATGGTTGACGACACTCCAGGCATGATCATTCTTAGTAGCTTTGATCCAGTCAGGCGCGAGGTGGCTCGCCAGGCGCTGGAAATGCTGCTAAAAGACGGCCGTGTTCACCCGGGTCGTATCGAAGAAGTGGTAGAAAAAGCCCAAGCTGTGGTAGCCAAAGACGTCATGCGAGCTGGCGAAGATGCCGCTCGCGAAGTGGGCATAATTGGCATACCAAAAGAAATCTTGCAGCTACTTGGTGAATTAAAATACCGCACCAGTTATGGTCAGAACGTACTAAAACACAGTACCGAGATGGCGCACATTGCTGGCATCATTGCCGAAGAGCTAGGCGCCAACGTCAAGATAGCCAAGTACGCCGCGTTGGTGCATGATCTAGGTAAAGCCCTGACTCACAAAATAGAAGGTAAGCACCACCACATTAGTGGCGAGATGCTACGTAAATACGGTGCACCAGAAGAAGTAGCTCACGCCGCCGAGGCCCACCACGACGATGTGGAAGCAACTACTACCGAGGCCTTAATTGTACGAGTAGTTGACGCCATCAGCGCTTCTCGCCCCGGGGCACGAAACGTCAGCGCCGAGAACTTTGCCGAGCGTATGAAAGACCTAGAAAACGTTGCTAACGGGTTCCCTGGTATCGAAAAGTCCTACGCAATCAGCGCCGGGCGTGAGGTCCGGGTGTTTGTTAGGCCACAAGACATTGATGACTTGAGTGCTATCAAACTAGCCCGTGACATTGCTACCAAAATAGAATCTACCATGCAGTATCCTGGCACCATCAAGGTCAACGTCATCCGCGAAACTCGGGCTATCGAGTTCGCCAAATAGGCCTGACTCATGGCAGACAGCAAACCAGATAAAGCAGAAAACCCATCACCAACCAACTTTTGGCGACTGTTTCTGATTGTGGCTGTAGTGCTGGTAATAGTTGGCATAATTGTCTTGATACTTGGCCAGCTTGTGGTGGGTGGCATCATAGCTGTACTCGGGGCAGTGTTTGGTCTGGGCGCCAAAGTAGTTGGCGAGTTCCCGGTAGAGTAAAGCCATGGCAGCCCCTTTCGAAAGTCAGTGGCCTGATCTACCCGAAATCCCCACAAGTCCACGGGGTCCTATAACTACGCTTCGCTTTAATTCGTATCTCATCGGTTTGTTTTTGGACATGGCGGATCTTCTGAGTACGCGTTTGGAAACTCTGATTGACGGCAGGGAGTTTTGTTTACATGAACTATCGTCTCATGGGATCGATAGCGTCATGCGTAACCTAGTGTTCATATGTCCGATAGACCCAGTAGACTATGGGCCCGGCTATCGTGTGGTCAGTAACACAGTTATCGAAAGTGGTGATGGCAGTGAGCTAAGTGTCAGTGATTGGTTCCTAGACAAAAGCACCCAACGTATTACTTGGCAGCAAGGGCATCTAGAAACAAACGAAAAAAATCGTTGGGTTCTGTCTGCCGCTCATCCGCCGATTATCGCCGCAAAACACGATTTGTTAACAGTTAGCTCTGGCCCAGAATATTTCGCGTTACCTTTTCCAGAGCTCCCACCGGATAACTTGATAGAGGTTGACGATGCCTATATGCAAGCCTGTAGAGTTGATGCCGACCTAGAATCGTTAACCCCTGCCAACGAGGTAGACAGGCTATATGGTACCCATTTGACTCTGGGCAGCAATCGTATTTGCTAACCCAAGACATTAACTGATACAATTTTGATTAAATGAACAAGTTTTGCTGAACCGAATCCGCCTGAGCTGGTACTTTCTAATCTTCTTTGTCTTATACGTGGCCTTGGAAATTATCTTGCCCAGGCAAAAGTTTGAAAGTGGCGCCCTAACACTATTCTCGGTTAACTCGTTTCTGTATGGCTTTTATATATCGCCAATAGTAAGCGCCCAAAAGGGTCGTATCGAAGAATTGCACAAGCTAGTGCGCAGCGAATCCAATGCCATCTTTGCTATGGTGCTGAGCACCAAGGATTTGCCTAAGCAATTGCGTAACCGCCTGCAGGACATGTTCATTGACTACCTAAAAAAGACTACCCACGGCGATCACACTGGCGGGGAAAAGGCCTACGAAGATATCATTACCTACTGCATTGATTACGATGGTGAGCACACAGAAGAAGTCGACAAGCTACTAGAAAAAGTTGTTGCCAACCAACAAAATCGCATCATGTTTACCATGCAGATTAATAACAAAGTATTCAGCAACGAATGGATGATTATGCTGATGCTGTTTAGTATCACGCTGTCATTTATATTGTTACTAGATACTGGTGAAAAGTTCATTTTCAAGGTGGTAGCGGCTCTGCTGGCTACCGGCCTGACCATGTTGCTAGTGATATTGGTCAAACTCAGCACCCTGACCCACAAAAAAGCCAAGCAAGTTTGGCAGCCGTTCCTCAAACTGCTAGACAGTCACTTCTACCGCATTGACTAGGCCGCGGGTTACAATAGACTTATGAACATTCTTTATATTGGTGACATCATGGGCCAGATGGGTATTGATGTGGTAGCCAAAGTTTTGCCGGGCCTAAAAAAAGAACACAAGGTTGACTTGGTAATTGCCCAGGCCGAGAACGTCACAGACGGCAAAGGCATGAGCCAAAAGGATTTTAACTATCTGCAATCAGTGGGTGTGGACTTTTTCACCGGCGGCAATTGGAGTATGCACTTGCCAGAACTGCATGGCCATCTAAACGATACTAACCAGCCAGTGGTGCGACCCGCTAACTACCCAGATGATGTGCCAGGCAAGGGTGCCAAATATATCCAAACACCCAGCGGAGCAATATTGGTAGTTAGCTTGTTAGGTCAGATTGTTGGGCGTGATGCCGATCGTGCCGTAGATAACCCGCTAAAAGTCATAGACGAGATCCTAGAAAACAATAAACATGTTAAGCGTTTGGCAACAGTCGTAAACTTTCATGGCGATTACAGCAGCGAAAAGTTTGTAATTGGCCGCTACCTAGACGGCCGGGTTACGGCTGTGATTGGGGATCATTGGCATGTGCCCACTGCCGATGCCATGGTACTGCCTGGCGGTACGGCTCACATTACCGACGTAGGCATGTGCGGTAGTCTGGATTCTTGTCTAGGTGTCAAGATAGACACCATCATCACCCGTTGGCGAGACAACCAAGTTAACAGGAACATATTAGAGGATAGCGGGCGAAAGCAGTTTAATGCTGTGCTAATAGAGTCTACCACCGACGGTCTGGCCAAATCTATCACTCCCATCCGCCAAATTATCTACTAACGATTAGTCTTGGTGGCCGCGAAAGCCAAAGCCGGCAATCAGTACGCTAGCCAGCATATCAATGATGACTACCTTAGTCAGTGCCAAGTCATGGTTGATGGCTACAAGTGCAGCGCTGCCCAGCCAAATGGTGGCAATCACGCCGGCTGTGTAGGGGTACTTAATAAATAGTATAAAATCTTTTAACATCTAATTACTCCTTTGTGCCAACGGGCACATCACTTATTCTAATACGCGCCATCAATTGTTTAAATAGCTGCGGGTCACGATTGGCAATGCGTTCTAGCCAAGCACTGATAATCTCTAGAGCTTCGCTGATGCTGGTTTCGCTGTCTGGGTCGTCTACTAGGTCGGGCATGTTTTTCTCTACATCGGCAATCACTTGGTGAAAAACTTTGGGCAATACTGTGGTGCGTAGCCCGTACGAATCTACCAAGGCCAAATATGTTTGGCTAGCCCTAGCGACTTCGGATGCTTCTAGTTTGAGTATTAGCCCAAAACGGTTGTCTTTGTTGACGATTTTGTTTAGCAGGGTCATCAGTTGGTTTTCGTTGGCGTCTTTTAGCATGCTTGTAACTGTGGCTTGGTCGCCCATTTCGGATTGAAAGGCTTGCTCGGCCAGCTTGCCAACTAGCTTGGTGAAATCTTCATCGTTAGTCTTTTTGGGCATCATGCTGTTGAGTTTTTTTAGCGCCCGGTATAGATCTGTTACAAAGAAACGCAAAAACTGGTTGAACAAATTGGCTATGTCTTGCTGGCCGCTGTAGATCTTTTCGTATTCTTTTAGCATGGCTAAAAAGGCAGCCCGTTCTTTGGGGCTGGGTGCCGAGATACCAAAATCAATCATGCCTACTTTGTTGTCTTGCATGAACCGAATGTTACCGGGGTGCGGGTCGCCCTGAATGTGATCCATCACAAACACGCTGTAGATTAGCTCGTAGCCGACGGTTATCAGCTGGTCTTCTAGGTCAGAACCTAGGTGCTGTTTGATGTAATCTTTGGGGTCC
Source organism: Saccharimonadales bacterium (SeqCode) (assembly GCA_038213615.1). Taxonomy (GTDB): domain Bacteria; phylum Patescibacteriota; class Saccharimonadia; order Saccharimonadales; family OMJO01; genus JBBQSV01. The sequence continues at coordinate 7,464 of JBBQSV010000023.1, forward strand.
ACGCCCTGTTCATGCATGCGTATCAATTGGGCACCAGAAATACCATTGATAAATTCCTGCACAATCAGGCTAGTGGTAGAAAGCTCCACATAGGTTTTGGGTATCACAAATTTGGGGTGGTCTTTGTAATGTTGGTACAGTTTGTTGGCAAATTTGGCCTCGGCTATGTAGTCAGTTTCACGTAGGGTTGCGCTACGGAAATCTTTGAATGCCGAGTTCAGGTCAAAGTCCATATTGGGAGCATTCTTTTTCATAAACCTTTTAGAAAACATGCTGATCAGTTTTAGGTCGTACTTTAGAGTTTCGGTTACCAGTGGGCGCAAGACTTTTAGTACCACCGGTGTGCCATCGCGGTGCATGGCGTAGTAAACCTGGCCAAAGCTACCGGCTGCGAATGGCACCGGGTTGACGCTAACAATTTCTGATACCTTGCGGCCTAATTGGGAATGCAAAAAGGCTTGGATATCTAGTGGTTCGCTGTCTAGATCCTCAAAAATTTTGAGTTTGTTGGTATTGGTGCTATTTTTTAGGGCTGCACTACGCAGAGTTATACCTTGCAAAAACTTCACGTACACACCGCCCAGTTCTATAAAAGAATCTACCATGGTGTTGGCCATACCAGCGCGATCGCCCTTGCGGTACTGGTTGTACATTTTGCTGGCAATCTGAGCCAGACGCACGGTACGTTTGCGCTTGATTTGGGCGGCAATTTTGCGGATGTCTCGGGGGGTGGCTTGAGTGGCCATAGTAGGGGTTTTACTTCTTGGCAAAGCCAATCAAAAACAGTACCAGGGTAGAGAACATGGCAGTTAGATACAGTTCAAAGATTTGCGTAGAATCGTTATGAGTTAGCGCCATTAATATGACGGCCAACCAGATCAGTAAAATGGTAAAAAATATCGATGCGTATTTCATATAGGCTTATTATATCATAATTATAAAATCAAAGCCAGCATAAGTACAATAAAACCCTCAAATCTCTGTGGTCGAGAGAAACGGATGTTACTCGAACTATTTAAATACATCATTGAGGAGCCAGAAGAGTCACAGAGTCTGCTAGAAAAAATGAAGGCTACCAAAAACAGACAATCAAAGTTAATAGAGGGTTTAGTGTTCTAGACTGTATCAGGAGTAGTTTTTTTATGAGTTTCGGAGCGCCCCCACTCTGTATCCGCAAAAACATCCTCTCTACCTAAGTATCGTGCAGCAAGATACGTTAGGGACCCAATGCCTAAAAGCAGACTCAGTGATTGTCGTGCGTAGTCAACATTATGAGGGCCCATTTCGTATAGCCTCATTGATTCTGCTGTATCAATTGTAAGCCGACTGCGATCCATGCCGTCCACTCCCCAACAAGCACAGCTTCCAAGTGTACTTATGTCCAGATAGCTCCACCTAACCTGTCCGTCCTTGTAGGTTATAGAGTCTGGCGTTTCCTCTACTACCTCAATACCAAAGACTGTACTTCTAGCGGTAACACTCCAGCTAGTTGAGTTGGCATGTTGATAATCATCACCCACCAGATAGCTGAAATCTTTAGTAATTCTACGACTAAAGCCCTCGCCAAACGGTAAGGCCATAGCTCCTATAGTAGAACGTGAAGCTTCCTCAGTTATCCCGACAGCATCTAACCAACGTTGAAAATGGTGGTTAATAACCCCTGTTGCACCTATATCATATATATTATCCAAGCTAAATACTCGGTCTATCTGATCAGTGGGGTGAAACGGTAGTAACCTGTTAAGTGACTCAAGGAAACTAATTATGTCAGAGTCTCCTTGATTGTTGAAGCTGTGAGCAAATCTTCCAGTCACATCGATACTCACCACCGCTATACCACCCACTTCAACTACCTCAATCTCTGGCTGAGCATCTAGCTCGCTCAAGGATTGTTCTTGTTCTGATCGGTATTGAGCAAGCTCCTCTGGACTCTTATCCTCATTGTGCCAACCTTCACCTAGTCCTGCAACAATAGACAGCTCGCCATCAGGAGAATATGTAAACTGCGGGCGAACTTCACTCATATGTAGCCAGTATGCTACTGCCCTGGAGCTTCGGCAAGCATGAGCAAAATGCAACGTATTAAAGTTTGGTTTCGTCGGAGAGTTTGATTCTGACTTTCTGTGACATGGTGTTGGTGCTGACGTAGCCCAGGGCATCAACATCTGGGTCATAAAGTTCAATCATATCTAGATCTTGCCTAGGGAATAGTCGCGCCCCCGTTATAACTTTGCCACTTTCTAATCCTTTTTTTAGACTGTAGTATTCGGGCTGTTCTAAGTAAAAGTCTACGTCACCAGTTTGTGATCTATAAATATCAGGTCTCCTGATGTACAGATGCGTGTAAGTTGTATCTGGAATGTCGTTCTGGGTGGGGATGATTATTGGTTCTAGTAGTTCAAAATATTTCTGGTTTGGGTCGTCAGACGGCTTGGCCAGCTTCTTTCGTATCTCCACCAGAAGTTCAAACTCGTCATCATAGTGGCAGAAAATACCAATATTTCCTGCATTTGGCAGGTATTTGCCAAATGATTGTTTGCATAACTTATAGCACGCAAAGTGTGTGTAACTAATCGCCTCGAACAGTTCTTCTTGGCTTTGTATGGGGCTAAAGCGGTACAGTTTCATACAAACTCACCGTCTTTAAGGTCAAACTCAGTAATACTATGCGGATCTGTATTCA
>JBBQSV010000024.1:0-9939 GCA_038213615.1 Saccharimonadales bacterium (SeqCode)
ATATTGCTTAATGGGTGGCCATGAAAACATCATCTTCATTTTATAAACATAAGCCTCTATTTGGCCTAGATTTTGGGTTTAGCACAGCTAAAATCATGCAGATTGGCCAATCTTCAAAAGGTTTAGCTATTACTGGCTATGGTGTTGTCGACTTCGATCCTAGCGCCATTACCAACGGGGTCATCACCGATCCCGCCGGAATTGCCAAAGTCCTAAAAAAGTTATTTGAAACAGGCCTAGAAGGAGATATTACTGCCCGCCGGGTGGCCTTATCGATACCAGCCTCTAGATCTTACACGCGCACCATGATTGCACCCAACATGACCGAGAAAGATCTAGCGGACGCCGTTAAATTGGAAGCCGAACAGTATATCCCGGTGCCAATTGATGATTTATATCTAGATCATAGCGTGCTCCGCAAAAACAAGGCCCAGACCGAATTGCTAGTAGTCGCCAGCCCCAAAAAAATTATCGATAGCTACATGAGGCTGGCTGCCATTTTAGGCATAGAAGTTGTGGCTATCGAACCAAGCAGTAGCTCAATCACGCGTCTTTTCACTCAATCTGAAATCCATGATGTGCCGACTGTACTGATTGATTTTGGTTCGATATCCTCAGACATTATCATCTATGACCAGGTATTGATAGTTACCGGAGCCGTACCTAGTGGCGGCAACAACTTTACTGACTTGATCAGTCGCTACCTAGGTGTAACTTACCAAGAAGCAACTATAATCAAACTTAAGTACGGGTTGGCAGTAAGTAAACGCCAAAAAGAAATCAAAACTGGTCTCCAGCCAGTGCTAGACGCTATTATCAAAGAGGTTCGCCACACTATTCGTTACTACGAAGAACGGACTAAAGGCGGCAAAAAGATTGAGCAAATAATCACCACTGGGGGTGGTGCAAACATGCCGGGGCTCGCCGAATACATGACAGACACCATCCGGGTAGCCGTACGTAGCTCAGACCCTTGGCAACATATGACGCCCAACAAAGTGAAGCCGCCCAAAACAAGCGACCGCCAGCTTTATGCAACGGTAGCCGGACTCGCCCTAATTGATCCTAGGATTATCCTATAATGATAAATCTACTGCCAACGGACGTAAAAAAGAGCATCAGTTATGCCCGGCGTAACATAATTTTACGACGCTGGGCAACCGGATTATTAGTAAGCATGCTTGGGGTCGGCGCCATTGTTGCATCTGGGTTCTTGTACATAAATCACACTATCAATGCCACCAGTTTTGCTAATGAAAGCATCCGCTCGAATTTAAATGCCCAAAATCTGGATCAGACCGAAAGCCAAGCCAAGGCTATATCTAACAACTTAAAATTGGTGGTGCAGGTTTTGTCACGGGAAGTACTATTCTCTAAGCTAATGCAGCAGATTGCCAGGGTAATACCGGCCAACGCCGAACTAACGGGGCTGCAGATCACCAAAACAGATGGCGCTATCGATCTAACTGCCAAGTCTAGTAATTATAACTCTGCCACCCAGGTGCAATTAAATCTAGCCGATCCCGCTAATAAGATTTTTGACAAAGCCGACATAACCAATATCGACTGTGGTAAAGCTGATCTGACCGATCCTAAGCACCCCTGCCAGGTAACCATACGAGCCCAGTTTGCCAAAAACAACCCGTTCTTATTTATTAATGGGAACAAGCAATGACCAGTAAGCAAGTTTACTTCACGATGATGAGTGTTGTCGTCCTACTCGGACTAGGTGTCGTTACTTCTGCGTACATTGGGGACCACTTACTACAAAGCCGGTCTGATAAGCTAGTTAAACTAAAGCTAGCTAACGCCGTACTTACCAAGCAACAAGATTCACTCAAGCAAGTTAAGAACGATATTGCGAAATATTCGACACTTAACAAGGAAGCCCAAGCGATTGTGCCACAAGATAAAGACCAGGCTCAGGCAGTACGAGAGTTAGTAAAAATTGCTAGTAAAACTGGCGTCAGCCTATCCAGTATAACTTTTCCAGCCTCCAGTCTAGGCTCCTCTAACGGCAAAGCCACCACTTCCAAATCACAAACCTCGCTTAGCCAAGTTCAGCCTGTGAAGGGCCTAAGTGGAACATATAGTATGGAGCTAACTGTAGCTCAGCAGGACACCACTTCCCCGGTGCCCTACACTAGCTTCGTTAACTTTTTGAACCAGTTAGAGCACAACCGCCGAACCGCCCAGGTCACGAGTATTAACATCCAACCCAGTACCAGCAACGCTGGCCTAATTAACTTCACGTTAACTTTAAACTTATATATAAAGCCATGACTGATCACACCATAAATCTAAGAAACAAACTTATGACCCTAATAACATGGGCAAGAATGCACCGACTAATATTGTTTATAGTCGCCATCTCAACCATCTACGGAGCACTACTTTTTAGAATTAACCTGCTCAACAATCAACAACCCAGCAGCAGCGACATATCCGCTAAGTTAAATACTGTTTCCAGACCACAAATTGATCAATCGGTAGTTAACAAAATTGAGCAACTTCGAGATAACAGTTCGCCTACCAGGACCCTATTCAATAACGCGCGTAATAATCCGTTCCAATAGTGGGGAGCCTGGTCTGTACGGCCATAAACTCAGCTGTTGACTATAAAACGGTTAAGCTTATAATCGGTGTAGAATCTTAGCTGCAAAACCCAAGTTAAAGGAACGTGAGTTTATATGGTCTACAAAGAGCACCGACAAGGCGGTTTTACGGTTATTGAACTTTTCGTCTTAATTGTCGTTATATGTATATTGGCATACTTCGTCGCAACTACCTTTTCTAGCGTTAGACAACAAGATCGTAACAGTGCGCGGCGAACCAATGTAAAAGCGATAGCTAGAGCCCTGGAACTTTATAATGCCCAAAAGCTGTACTACCCTGCTTCGGCCGAACTTACTGCACCTGATGGAAGCGTTGCCATCTGGGTAGCAACTAACCTCAAAACTCTCGACATAAACTATTTACGCGACCCACTAGGTAATAATCTTTACCTAAATGCTGGTGATGCTACACGCACAATGTACGGTTATGTACCCAGCCCAGCTGGCTGTGATAATTCGCTACTAAATGAATGCAAATCCTTTGTCCTTACATATCTGCCAGAGAGTGGCATGTTAATCAAGACCAATAGCTTATCCGCAAATTAGCTGAATCTAAATAGACGGACACACTACTGAGAACGGGGAACCTCTAGCAATGGGTTGGCCCGTTTGGCGGCGCTAGGATTGTCGTTGATGAAGCGCTCCCGGGCATCTAGGATAATGTGTGCAAAAGTATCTGGTTTGGGGCAATATACAAAATGAAAGTCAGATTTTTCACCGGCTGTCTCGCATTTTAGGGTACCAAAACCGAAAATCTGGGCAAATATACCGTTTCTATCCGATGACACATCTTCTATATTGGCCATTGATAACGCGGCAGTCTTAATTTTAAACAGGCCGATTCGCAGCACCTGGACAATACTATCGTCGGTAACTATCCAACGGTTATCACGATATAGCGCCGCCATGATCACCAGGAAAATAGCCGCCAGTGCTATAAGCAGTACTGACACCAAAGCTAATGCGTGACGAACCCCAGCACTACCCGAAGCCGTTGGTAGCAGCAAGAATAATAGCCCCAGACCGAGCGCAACACCCAGTATGACTTCTAGAACCAGCACTACTAGGCCAAATGGGTGACGACGAATAACAACTATGGCGTGGTCGCCCTCTGGTATAGAGGGATCAACTACTTCGTGGCCCGGTTTGTCGGCGCTGGTCTCTGGCAAATTGTCTAAAATACCCATGCTTAAGTCTATTATAACAGGCTAGCCTGGCTAGATTTTGGTTTTGGATTTTTACTTAGATGAGCGTGAGCTTTGGCGGTCGTTTTACGGCCTTTGGGTGTTCTTTCTAGTAATCCAATCTGCATCAAGTACGGTTCATAATGGTCCTCGATGGTTGTCTGCTCATCCCCAAGCACGGCCGATAAGGTATTTAGCCCAACTGGCCCACCACCATGATTTTCTATGATGGTGGTTAATAGCATACGATCCGATGGCTCTAGGCCCAAGTCATCGATATCCAGCAAGGCCAGGGCCTGTTTGGTAATGTCGGTGTTGATAATGCCGTCACCATTAACATCAGCATAGTCGCGGACCCTTTTGAGCAAACGGTTGGCAATACGTGGCGTCAGGCGGGCGCGCTTGGACAGCTCCGTAGCAGCCGGACTGTCAATGCTAGTATCCAAAATCTTGGCCGATCTAGTTATAATTTGGGCAACCTCTTCTGGGCTATAAAACTCTAACCGGTGGATCATGCCGAACCTATCACGCAGCGGAGCCGGCAAAGCACCAGTGCGAGTAGTGGCGCCAATAAGCGTGAACTTGGGCACGTCCAAACGTAAACTCTTGGCACTAGGGCCTTTGCCCAACATGATATCGATGGCGTAATCTTCCATAGCCGAATACAAAACCTCGGCCACCGTACGGCTGAGCCGGTGAATCTCGTCGATAAATAGTATATCGCCGTCACCCAGGTTGGTTAGAATGCTGGCTAGGTCTGCTGCCCGCTCAATAGCTGGGCCACTGGTAATCCTAATCTGAGCCCCCATTTCGTGGGCAATGACACTAGCTAGTGTAGTTTTACCTAACCCGGGCGGACCAAATAGTAAAACATGGTCTATTGGTTCACCGCGTTTTTTGGCAGCCGTGATAGCTAGTTGTAAATTCTTTTTAACATGGCTCTGGCCAATGTATTCTTTAAAAGTTTTGGGCCGCAGGGTTTGTTCTAACTGCTGTTCGGCCTCGTCCTCGGCATCGGGCTTAGTAATGCGTTCGATAGCCATGCTAGGCATCCGCCTTGAGGGCTAGTTTTATGCGCTGCTTGCTATCTAGCTTGGGGTCAATACCTCTCAGTGCGGTGCTAGCATCCGTCGGTGAATAACCCAGGCTAATCAGAGCCTGCAGGGCTTCGTCTTGCTGGTCCATGGGCGCATCATCTAAAAAGGCAGTAGCCGAATCGCTAGCACTCAAACCAACTTTGTTCTTTAGATCCACCACAATACGCTCGGCGGCTTTTTTGCCAATACCACTGGCACCAGAGATAAACTTGGTGTCGCCGCCAGCAATAGCTGCCCGCAGGGATGTCTCTCTACCAAGGTTCATGATAGCCATACCGCCCTTGGGTCCGACTCCGTTAACACTGATTAATAATTCAAATAAGTCTTTGGCCGAACGAGATTTAAAACCAAATAGATCATGAGCGTTCTCGCGGATGGCCTCGTAAACATAGGTACTGACCTTGCCACCAACTTGAGACGATGCCTGGTCTTCTATGCTCATTAGCACACCATAGCCGACGCCAGCCACGTCAATAACTACTAGTTCCCCCAGTTTTTCGGCAACATGGCCAGTAAGTTTCGCAATCATCCTAACTATTATCGCATATTCTGGGCGTGAGTCAGCGCAGCAGCCAGCGCGTCGGCGCAATCATCTGGTTTGGGGACTTCGTTTAGGCCCAGTAGTACCTTGACCATTTCCTGGACTTGCTTCTTATCGGCTCGTCCTTGCCCAGTAATGGCTAGCTTGATCTGCTGGGGAGTATATTCGTGTAACTCTAGGCCATTCTGCTGACCACAAAGTAGCACCACGCCACGGGCCTGGCTAACCGTCATGGCAGTTGTCACATTTTGACTAAAGAATAACTTCTCGACTGACATGATTTGCGGCTTGGTAGCCGTGATGATATCTGTTAATTCCTCGTAGATAGTCAACAGTCGCACAGCGTCATCCTCATTAACTGGTGTACGGATTACGCCGGCGTCGACCATTTGGGGTTTGTTTTTGGAATCAATTTCGATAACCCCAAACCCCAATATGCCGGTACCTGGATCAATCCCCAGGATACGCCGATTAGCTGCCAAGGAATTCCTCGGGGATATCGAAGTTTACGTGAGTAGCTGTAACGTCATCTAACTCATCCAGAGCATCCATCAGGCGCATAATCTTGCCAGCCGTAGCCGCATCACTAACCTGCACCGTAGTATTCGGCACATAAGTTAGCTCGGCTTCTAGGATCTCCAACCCGGCGGTTTGCAGACCGGTACGGACTTTGGCGAGTTCTTTAGGGTCAGTATAAATTACAGATTCTTGATCTTCTTCCTGGACATCTTCGGCGCCAGCTTCTAGAGCTTGCATTAGTAAGTCATCACCACTGCCCTTGGCTCTAATCGTACCTTTACGCTCAAATTGAAAGGCCACGGCGCCCTTTTCGGCAATGTTGCCACCGTGTTTGGTAAAAGCTAGGCGCACTTCTGGGTAGGTACGGTTAATGTTATCGGTGGCGCACTCTACTAGTATGGCTACACCACCTGGACCGTAGCCTTCGTACATGACTTCTTGAATTTGATCCCCACCCAGCTTGCCGCTACCACGATCAATCGACCGCTGAATGTTAGCTAGCGGCATGTTAGATGATTTGGCCTTATCTACAGCCAAGCGCAAGGAAAAGTTGGTGTCTGGATCGGCCCCAGCCCGAGCCGCCACCGCAATGTTGTTTCCCAGTTTAGTAAACACGGCGCCACGGGCGGCGTCTTTGACGCCCTTTTGCCGTTTGATTGTGCTCCACTTAGAATGTCCAGACATCTTTACCTACCACAAATCTACGTTATTCTTATCTGTTATTATACCACGTGCTGGCTTAGCCTTGCGCCAGAGCAACCACGCCGCAAGCACAATAAGGCCATACATTATAACTAGCTCAACGACCGATACAGACTGCGATACCAGGCTATGGGGGATCTTGGCAATCACCCTAACCAGGTCCAACATGTAGGTTAATAGCAAATTGGCAGGCCAGGCTAGCCAACCCGCAAGCGCTGGCAGTAGCATGCCGGCCAAACCGGCCACGAATGTAAATAACATGGCAAGTGGCACCAATGGCACAATCACTACGTTAGCTAGCAAGGCAAAAACCGAAAGTCTGTGGAACGTAAATAATATAATCGGCAGGGTCATGATCTGGGCCGATATGGTTTCGCTCAGTACTAACCCCAGCAAACCAACCTGGCCTTTTGACTTGTATCTGGCAACCATCCCAGGGGCTAGTACCATGACTCCAAAGAATGCCAAGAATGACAGATACCAGCCAATGTCACTCCAAATATATAGTGGATTCCAGCCAGCCGTCAGGGCCGCCGCTACAGCAATAAGTAACACTGGCTTAATCCGCCGACCATAATACCAGGCCCAGATGCTGAGCACACTAACCACTGCCGCGCGTATGATCGATGCACTCAGCCCAGTAAACACTAAAAACAAAGTTATCAACCCTAGCGACAGCATGGTAGTCTGAAACTTGGATCGGCCCTTTAGTAATCGCACTACCACACTAACAATAATGGTCAAGTTGTAGCCCGACACCGCCACTATGTGGGTCAGGCCCACTTTAGATAACTGGTCATTGATATCCTTTGGTATGGTAGATCTGAGACCAACTAATAATCCACTACCAAACGAGGCATTTGGTTCGGGCAAGGCTGATTCTAGGCCAGCCAAAAACTTGTGCCGCACATCCTCGAACCAACTTTTGTTTTGACTTAAAACTTCTAGTTTAGCAAAGGCGATGATGCCCTGATTCGAACCCTGAAAGCTATGCAATTTGCCGCTAATCTTCAGCGTGTCGCCACGGTGTATCATATTGCTACCAAAGCCTTCGATCCGTAAACTCCCAGGCACCTTACCACCAGACGGTGTAACTATGTCTAGCTGGTTAACGGTGAAGTCTAGCTGTTGGTGGCTGCCATACACCGCATCGCTAGTAGCCGTCGCCACCAAGCTAATCTTTTGGTCAAACAAAACAGTCAGGGGTTTGAGCTTTGTGCTAAAGCCGCTACCTCGCCAGGCTCCAAGAGTTATGCCCAGCAGCACAACAGCCATAAGCCCCAGAACCTTTGTGCGACCGAGTAGCCCGAGTAATAGACCAATGCCTAGTCCCAGCCAGATAAATGTCGCGCTGACTCCCTGGCGCCCCAACACTAACCCAACCAAAAACCCCAATAGCCCAGCAGTTATGATTGTGGTGCGGCGAAACCGCCTATTCATATGTATAGGCTAGCAGATGAGATTAGGAGTAAGCAAAAGCGATTAGGGTTTGGCGTGACAAGTCAGTGTGCCGTGATCGTTAATTCGGTTAGTAATCTCATCGCTTGCTGCTTTGGTCGTGCCAGCCCCCACAAACTGGTAATCCATACTACCCTTTTTGAGCAACATGCTGAGCACTCCATGATCGGTGCTCTTGGTAGAGTGCGCAACTGCTTGTGATGAGTTAAGTGTTAGTGGCGACATCAAAGCTCCGCCGGTACCTACTACAAATTCTGTCAGACCATTGGGGTCACTGACAGGCGCGTTAGAGGCATTGATCGATTTAGGCTTAACATGCTCATAGATATGGGCGTGCCCAACTAATAAAACGTCAGACTTGTACTGCGATAGCAACTTCATCATGGGGTACATGGTGGTATTTGCACCATGGCCTGCAGCTGCGGGTATATACAAACCGCTCGCTGCGTTTAGTGTGTAGTCCGACAAATCTTCTACTGCATCTTGGTTGAAGAATTTCTCTTCAGCGGTTTGCGGGTTGGGTATCAACATGCCGCCTACTTTGCCGCCGGCAATCGCTGCACCACCACCGTCGTTAGCTGCATACCAAACTGGTCTGTGAAAGTAAGCCGCTATACATGACGCCGATTTATGTTGCGCCAGGTCAGTTGCCAACCACGTGTATTGCGGCGACCCAGGGCCACAACGATTACCGCTGGGGCCTGGAACGGCACCATTTGGATTGCTTGCTAGTGGGGCACACTCCGAATTCAGAGCAATAAAGTGCCAGTCGCCTTGGTCAAAACTATAATAACCCTCGCGGCTTGTATCGGAGCTAACCGGTATGCCGGCATCATTTACGCCTTTGTTTTTAAAGTAATCAAAGTAAGGCTTGGCGGGGTCGGCTGAAGTCTTGCCATGCGTACGATTACAGGTGAAACTATGGGCGCCACCATCCGTGGAATTGGGCTCGTACAGATATTCGTGATTACCGATAGATGGATGAGTTATGGCCCTAATATCAAAACCCTGATATGTACCCCACTTGTCGTAATACTTTTGTGCATAGGAGTAGCCGTTACAAGTAGCGTTTGGATCACCACCTGGTGGTGACTTAGTGGCGTCGTACTGAAAGTCTTGGTTATAGACGTAAGCATGGTCACCGAGTGTTATGACAGCCGCCGGTGCAATAGACTTAACTACCGCAGCTGTGAATGCAGAACCATCTTTTGAACCGGCCCAGGCTATATCACCAGCCGCAATAGCCCTGATGCCAGCACAACCAGCCGAGGCTCCAAACTTGGTATACGCACCACTAGATGCACCGGCATTGTTAACGCTGCTTGCCGGGCAATTAGCGCCATTCTCTGCTTCTAGACTAAGATTACCATTCGTAGCTGCCTTGGATGAAAACAAATAAATTGTACCAACAGTTGCAAACAAAAGTATCAGTACTAGAACACTTAACTTTTTGGGGTTAGACCACATTTTTGCCAACCCTCGTTTAGAACTCATAGGCCAATTATAACATTAGTACTTATAGGTGTAAAAGCGTCTATGGCAAAAACCTACTTCAGATAGCCCATGTGGACAACTGTGGTGGTGGTCAGTCTACAACTACCGGCCGATAAGTCCGTACATATAGCGTCAATAAACGACTGGCTCAGTGATGCTCCACCAGCAAAACTAGCTAGCCCACTAGCACTCAGGCCAAATTTATCATTCATTACATCTACTAGCGGTCCATTACCACCGGTAACTACCGCGTCATTATTGTCTACAAGTATGGACTGAATGTTAGTGATGGCATAAATGTTGTTGGGGTGCGTGGTATCCGGTCGCCA
>JBBQSV010000025.1:0-9757 GCA_038213615.1 Saccharimonadales bacterium (SeqCode)
GTGGCATGAAAAAACCACCATTTCTGGTGGTTCCAACATTTTGATCCCTGTATCGGGAAAATAGATTCTTTGAGACCAAGGAGAGAAGTTAATTCAGGTCTAGGAACTAGGTCTGCACTTTTCTCTGCTTGGTCTGGCTCCGGAGGCCGGACTCGAACCGGCAACCTTGGCGTTAACAGCGCCCTGCTCCACCATTGAGCTACTCCGGAATAAAACCTTTTATGAACACTCGTCCGTTGCCTGATTTAAGCTGTTTTTCTCTTAGTAAGGCTTCCGAACGACTGGCAACTGATTCTTTGTAAATCAGCTCCCATACACCAGGAAATCTAGCAGTGTAACTTTTGAAAGTGTGCTCGTTATGCAATCTCAGTCGACCTTTCAAGTCGCGGGTCTGACCTATATAGGATTGGCCAGCTTCCCTGTTGTAGATAGCATATACAAAGTACATCTTAATATTTTAATCTGCTCCACCTTCGCTGTACAGCGAAGAGCTACTCCGGAATATGCTAGATACTTGGGATAATTTTCCCTGATGGGGACCCAGGAATTATAGCGAACAGAGGAGTTTCTAGCAAACCAGTGCTTGGCTTTGGCTTTTTGCGCACGAAGTTGTATAAATTATAGTAATGGGTGAATTACAAGAAGCAAGACCATTAGTTGCCTTTGAAGCAGGCCTGGAATCAGTACTCAGGGCACCAGTTTATCCAGTTGGGATGGAGCCGTTCAGTTTGTCGGACTTAACCGAAGAAGCGACTACATATGGCAAAGTGGAGCAGTCTGAGCTAGAGGGCGGGCTTACATTTACATATTCACCACCTAATTTGCCTGGTGTGAGTGTAGAAGTCTGGTGCGATATTGGTGACGATAACAGATTTGTGGTAGTCGGTGGCTTAACACTATCCTGCCAAAATGGTGAGGAGCTACTTGTTTCTAGTGAATTAGATGATTCAGGTGATTCAGCATCGGTGGCCATAAATGTGGTCATGGGTGGTGAAATTAGTAGTAGCCTGGAGTTTGATATTAAGCCCTTTCTAGACAGTGTAGTCCCCCGGCTAACTGTGGCTACCTTGGCCATGCAGTTTTTTAATGAGGCAGAGGCTGTTGCGGCCTAGTCTTCTATAGCTTTGGCATCAAGAAACGGGCGGTTCACCATCAGGGGCTGGCAGCTGGTAGTAGTTTACTGCCCTTTTTCTAGTATCTAGACGGCGTTTCTGCTCGAGCTGTACTTGACCAGTTTCAATTTGTGGCTTAAGGATTGTTTGTACGGCTGCAGCGGATATCTTGCGACCAAATTCAGTTTCATAGGCCTCGACCAGATCGTCAGTCTTAAGGGGTTGCTCTTTACTGCCCAGAATTTTTATAAGCTGACCCGCAGTTGTTGCTTGTGGCTGCCTCTGAGCATTGCTGGAATTTTTGTATGCTTTGGCGGATAGGGTTTTTATATTTGCCCTATTGGACATGATCTCATGGGCAAGCCTAGTGCCTCTTTGCAGAGTGGCTGGGTCCATATAATCAATGCCGACAATTATTTGTATTAGTTCGTCTATGGCGTCTCTGAATTCTGGGTTTACAGTAACTCTAGTATGTCCACCATCGTTGAAGGTGGTAAGCCTTCTTATGCCGGGTAGGACTCTCTGGGTTCTGTCATCTAGGCCTTTATTGGCGCCATCACCCGATAGGATCGAAGAGAGTGCTAGTCTGATATTCGCTGGGTCGGCAGCGGGATCATGTGATAGGACGTTCTTGACTACAAAGTCTAAACAGGCGCCTGCACTAAAAGTTCTTTGCCCAGACGCTACAAGCTGATCAGCATACCTATAGACACTGTCTAATACGCCATTTAGTTTGCGCCGTCGGCCATCAGCTGGGTTTAGCACTTCTACTATTTCGAATTGGCGGTCGTTTTCGGTATCTCGTTTAACATCTATTACGCCTATCTTGTCTAGAGCTTCTACGGCCGCGTCAGTATTGACTAGCCTTTGGCGGTATTGAGGAGTACTAGCATCCAGGTTCTCAATACCGGCACATTGTACAACTGTCAGGCCTGCCCCGGCTGACGGATGGGTTAGCAATTGCAATAGGACGCCAGCTCTGTGTTCGGGGGCTCTGTTGTCTGAGGAGCTGGTTGTCGGGCCAAACAATTTTTGCACGGATAAGTCGCGATGTTTTAGGCTCCAGCCTAATATTAAACCAGCAAATGGTACCCCAACCTCCTTACCTTGTTCGGTCAGGTCATAGCCCACGGCAATTTTGTCTCTATGTAAATACTCGGCCTTCACCACCTGCCCAATAGGTTCAAAACTTGACTGACAATATTGAAAAGCGACATTTTTACTTGGTATCCATTGGGCGTCCGCAGCTTCTAGCCGTCGCCTTAGCGCAGAATCTAACCCGTTAACATTGAGTGTTCGGTGCTCTTGGGCCATCACAAGCAAAGTTAAGGCCTTCATTTCATGATTGCCGACGGCCGCGGCTAGCTGAAGTGTCTCGTGGAATGGTTCATTAAGGACCTCTGGGGTAGCTTCTCCGTCAGGATTATTCATGTCTATTTGTAGTGTTAGTTGCTTGTTTGATGGCGCGTTGGGTATTACGTTCATCGTCGCGTTTTTTTAGCGTTTGGCGTTTGTCGTACTGCTTTTTGCCACGCCCCACGGCGATCTTTAGCTTTATGAACCGTCCTTGGATGATCATTTCGGTGGGCACAATTGTGCGGCCCTGTTGTTTAGCCGCAATCAGGTTGTCAATTTCTTTCCTTTTGGCCAAAAGCTTGCGGGTACGGGTTTGTTCGGATTCGGATAAACTAATGCCGGTTGTTGATGAGATAGTCGAGTTAAGTAGCCACAACTCATCATCCTTAACTGTTACATACGACCCGCGAAGTTGGCCGTGGCCCATTCGCAAAGCCTTGGTCTCTGCCCCAGTCAGGGCAATGCCCACAGTTAAAGAGTCGCCTAGTTCATAATCATGGTAGGCGCGCTTGTTGCTGATTCGCTTGGTGCTGTTATTTTTGCGCTTCATAACCCATTTATTTTAGCATAAGGTCTATTGACAAACCACCTAAACATTACAAAGAACTACTAATATCGATTGAACTCTTGTTTGGCGACGTTCCACAGGCTGGGGTCGTGGGCTTTGACCATGCGCCAGTACCAATATTCGGCTCCCCACAAATCCATGGTCCGCATGCCAGTAGCCCGTCCGTACTCAAAACGGTCTTTTAGCCGAGCGGCGTCGAGCGATTTATTTTGTTCGGCCAACGATGCATCGGTAATAAATAGGTCATTGGGTGTCCAGGCCTCGGCCTGTAGTTCGTGGATGAAAGAATCACGATGGCGTGTTAACTGTACCCAGCCAGCCCTAAAGGCGTAGTACCAAGCCGGTATGGGGTATTCAAAGTAGCGATGGGTTAGGGTTTTGTCCCACACCCGTTTGTAAACAGAGATAGCAAATTTATCTGGTGTGGGTGCGCCAATTGGCGTGCCAATGGCATTGTTGCTCATTGTAACCACCAGGGTGTGGTCGGGGTCTAATGACTTAACCAGGTTGTACTCGCTGACTAGGCGGTCTCGGTCAAAGTTGGTACATTTGCCAAAGACGGTCAAAAAGTATTCGTTTTCTAGCTGATAGCTGTCTAGGGCCGGATTGTCTTTGTAGCGCCCCACCACAGCCGCAATAAAATCATTAAGTTTAGACTCCCAAACAGACTTTGGGGTGTTTTCTGCCCAGCTGGGTTCGTGACATTCCGGCCAGCGTGGTTGGCGTAAGCCCAGTGTCAATGAAACTTTGGCGTGGCCTTTGTTGGCCATGGCGAATTGCCAGTCTAGCTGGCTAAAGTCGTAGTGGCCCTCTTTGGATTCTATGTCGTTCCAATAACTAACTAGGCGAAAGCGTTTGACGTGCAGATCGTCAATCATGGCCTGCATGGTTTGCTTAGGGTCTAGCCCCAGGGCCTTGGTGTAGTCGGGCACAAAAGTTACTCCCATGGCAAAGGGTTCTTTGGCGTGTTTGGCGATGTACCAACGGGCGATACCATACATGCCACCAAAGCAAAAGATCACCACTACCATCAGGCTCAGCCAGACTTTTCGCCACCAGCCACCACCTAGCCAATAATGCCAAGGCCAGCTGACCATTTTAGCGACTAAACTCTTTGATTTCTTTTTGCCCACAGTCATTTGTTAATATTAGTCGACCAATGAAAAAATTATTAACGATAAGCATAATTATACCCGTTTATAACGAGCAAGGCTACCTGGCGACTTGCCTAGACGCCATTGCCAAACAGACCATCAAGCCCCTAGAAGTGATTGTGGTAGACAACAACTCTACCGACAAAACGGTGCGCATAGCCAAGGGCTACAAGTTTGTGAGGGTTGTCAAAGAACCCAAACAGGGCGTGCTTTATGCGCGGAATCGTGGTTTTGACGTGGCCAAAGGCGACATCATTGCCCGGATTGATGCCGACACGCTGCTGCCACTCTATTGGCTACACACACTACGGGAATTTTTTGATGCCCCAGATGTCGCGGCCGTGACTGGGCCAGTGTCTTATTATGATATGCCCTTGCCCTGGTTTAATTTTTGGCTAGATCACCCACTGCGCAAACTTCTGAATGTTTTGGCCCCGGACTGCCCGTTTTTGTTTGGTAGTAATATGGCTATCCGGCGCCAGGCATGGCAAGATATCAAACCCAAACTTTGCCAGCGTCGTAACATCCACGAAGATTTAGACCTGGCCATACACTTGCATCGCCAGGGCAAAAAGATCATTTACAGCAAGTGGCTGCATGTGGGTGCCTCGGCCCGGCGTTATGATGATAAATGGCCTGATTTTTTGCACTACGGGCAGATGTTCCGGCGGTCATATCGCCAACACGGCATACGTAGCGCGGCACCTCGGCTGGTGACCAGTTATTACACACTCGGATATTTGGTCACGTGGCCAGCCCGGCTGATGTATGACCCTGCTAAAAACAAACGTTCTATTAGACATGGGTTATTTGGTGAGCGAAAAGTAGCCCGCAAAAACCCAATGTCTAGTTAGCTGGGTTAGAGGTGTAACCGCCGTATTTGTTGACGGTCGGTTGACAGCCAGACCATAACCCCAAGTTGGCCTCCCTGGCCTGGCGTTGATAGCCCTCGAACTCGGCTTGTTTGGTAAACGGGAACCCAATGTAGGCAAAGCCGTAACCGTTTTTGATAATCTCGGCATTTACTAGCCGGCCGTCTGGCAGGTAGACGTAGCGCAGCAGGCGGTCGTAGCGATCCCGATTAGTGTCCTGGGGGTCGGCCTCTAGCCGGACTCGGTTGTCGCCAATTAGGCCTTTGGTGTAGTTAGATGCTGCTTGGCCAAAACATTGCACCACCTTGCGCGGGTCATGAGTTTCTGGCGTATCAACGCCAATGAATCGAACCGTTTCTTTGTGGCCGTTCATGTTCACGGCGATGGTGTCACCATCATCAAAAACCAGAACTTGATACAAGCCAGGCTGGGACTGCTGAGCCAGTTTGGCTGGTGTTTTTACGGGTGCTTTCCCAGAAAGCAGGTAAACCAGCAAGGCTACTACTAACGACATCCCTAGTTTGTACAACTGTTTGTTGGTTGGCTGTCGGCTCATGACTACATTCTATCGCTTTGTTGTTATTTTTGGTGCTGTCTATTTGACATACCCCATTTTGTAAGCGCAAGTAGTAAACTTGATTAAAAGCTTTAGGGGTACGAATATGGCAGTACGATTACCAATAGAAAAAGCTGTTGAGGCAGGCGGGTTACAAGATTTCGAGATGCTGTTCGGGCCGTCCCCAGAGTCTTTGCAGCGTGTCCCACTAAGTCAAGCCAATGTTGTTGGCCAGTATCGTACTAAATATGACACCGCAGATCAGGTAGTACTAGAACACAGCATAGTTAGCGCTGGGCTCAGGAACCCTATTCTTTTGTCCGTAATGACGCCCGCCGAGGCCGAGGAATACCTGGATTTTACAAACCGTAGTTGGGAGGCCGACACCAGTCTTGATGACCTTGTGCCTAATAGTGACGGTAATTATTTTATAGTGCTGGCCGGCCACAGACGCACCCTAGCCATGAAGCGCGCTGTCGATGGCCTAGAAAAGGATCAGTCCAAGGTAGGTGTTAGTGCATTTTTGACGCCCACGGACACAATGCTGGACATCATGAAGATTCAAGGCAGCGAAAATGTCTACAAGCCACCAAAACCTCAAGACAAAGCTAGGTTAATAAATCAGATGTTTCTATATGGCATGCAGTACCAAATTTATGGAAGCATAGCTGAGTTTATTGACGATTCCCCTTTTTCTGAACATGAATGTCGGGATGCTTTGCACTATGTCTTGTTGCCAGCCGGGGTGCATGACTATGTAGAGAGTGATGTGCTGGGGTATACCGCAGCGGTTAAGTTTTATCCTTTACTCGAGGCTAGCTACACATACCATCGTTCCAGGGGTGTACCCGGATCTAAGATTGAGCTTGCCATGCTCGGCTACTTTATTAGCGATGTACGTCACATGATGGCAAGGCACAATACTCTGAACTCAGCGACTGTGGCAAACTTTGTCAAACAACGAGCGGCCGATTTATCCTCGGAGCAAACAGATTTATTTATGGTTAACCAAGGCCCGGTGTTAGAAGCGCAACGTTCACTCCCGGTCATGTCATTATTGTTAAGGCAGACAGAAGCCGTCCAAAATATAATTCACGTTATGAATTCACACGGTGGCATAGAGGGTTGGAGGGCTGACGTTCCCGTAGACGTCCGCACCAAGCTGGTTGCAACGCTTGGGCTTGCCATTCAGAACGTCCGTAGCCTGCGTCAGCGGGCTGATCCTGATGCGATCGATTCCATGCCCGAAGTAGATGATTTATTGGCTGAGGCCGACGGGCTTTTGGTTGTTGTCTAGTAATCTATACCGCGATTGGCCAGGAACTTGTCGTCGAAATGGTGTTTGATCTTGGTCATGTCGGTGGCGATGTCTGCTAGTGGCAACAAGTCTTTGGGAAAGTCGCGCCCTGTTAGGCACAGACTAGTTTTGGGCGACTTTTTGGCGATCAGATTCTTTAGCTGGGTTTTGGTAATTAGCCCATCGTGAGCAGCATTGTTGATCTCATCACAGATTACCAGGTCGAATTTGCCGCTGGTGGCGCACTTTAGGGCCTCGTCATAAGTTTGCCGTGCGGCTTGTTTGTGCTGGGCTTCGGTGATGTGTTGTTCGCTAAGTTCACCGGCTTTGTAAAACCCTTTGCCACCTTTGTAAAAATGTAGTTGGTCTTTGTACAGCGGCAAAATGTCGTGGATGAACACGTGCTCGCCCACGCCCCAGTATTTGATGAACTGAATAAAAGCCACGTTCCAACGATTGCCTAGGGCCCGGACCATTAGCCCGACTGACGCACTGGTTTTGCCCTTGCCATCGCCAGTATAGACAACTACGACAGAGTCTTTGTTTTTGTAATTCTCAAAAGCCATAAGCTTTAGTGTAGCCTAGTCGCCGCACTGGATTAGTATAAATGCTAGTGCTGATCGGCGAATTTTATGTACCTCTACGCCCCGTGGGTCATTTGGTACCTGTCTACCTTCTATCACTCTCCGTCGTGTGTGGTCAAATATAATTGTCATAAATGGATCTTCATAAATTGCGTCTTCTAATTGTTTGCCTGGACGAATTTCAACATCATAAAATTGACCATTTGTAGCAAACTGATTCGCAATATCTGGATACTTAGTGGCAAAAGAGGCGGGCATCGGTTCGTTCATCACTCCTGGCCAGCCTGCTGATTCCTGGGCATCGAGTAGACTTCTAACATCTTCACAGCCTAAGCCTTTGTCCCGCATGTGTTCAAAGTCTGCTTCTGTTAGATTGCACGACTCAACGGGTGGGCTATTTCGCTGGATACTTTGACCTCCGTAGGACATGGCTGAATTATACACCACACATATTGTGTAGGCAATAAAATTTAGGCGCTAAACTACTGGAGTTTAAATCAGTTTTTTGGATTTGAGCAGGCTGTCAATTTTGGCTTTGTCAAAGCCCACAACAATTTCGCCATCGATATCAATAACAGGTACACCCATTTGACCAGACTTGTCTATAGACTCTTTGGCTTTAGAGGGATCTTTTTCTATGTCAAAGTCAGTGTACTTAACCCCTAATTTATCGAAGTAGTTCATGGCCGCGTGGCAAAAAGCGCACCAGGTTGTGGAATATACAGTAATCATACTTACATTTTAGCATTGTCGACTGTAGAGTGCCAGAACACGCTATGAATACGTTGAAAGTAATCTGTTAATGGGCTATACTACAGCCATATGATTTTAGCCGCCGCCACAACCATGACGACGACTTTCTCGAACCGAACATTACGTCGCATGGGGGAGTTATTAAATGCCAGGTAACTTATTTGGTCTAGACTTACAGGTTAGCCTTCGGGCGGAGCCGCTGTTTAAACTTGGTCCGCTGACGGTTACTAACTCTATAGTCTACGGTTTGGTCTGCGCAGTTATCATTGCCACCATCATGGTTGTGGCCGCCCGTCGAATTAAGATGATCCCGCGCAAAGGCCCCAGCGCTCTGATGGATATGACGGTTAGCTACGTTGTTGACCTGCTCACCGGGCCATTCGGCAGCTATGAGCAAGCTATTCGATTTATGCCAGTGTTTGGGTTTTATTTTTTCTTCATAATATTCAACAATCTGATGGAGCTGATGCCTTTTGTTGGTCCTGGTGCCTATAAAACAGAGCATGGGCTCAGGGTTGATTTGTTCCGACCTTTTACTGCCGATTTGAACGGCACTGTGGCCATGGCCGTAATCGCCATCATCATGGTGCAGTATCTGAGTATCCGTGAACAGGGTGCCAAAAAGCACCTCTTGCATTACTTTAGCAACAAACCCAAAAATCCGCTGTATCTGTTTATTGGTGTACTAGAGATGTTTACCGAGCTTACCAGGATCCTAAGCCTGAGCTTACGTTTATTCCTAAACACTGCCGTGGGTGAAATCTTGCTACTAGTCTTTACTTCCATTATCCTAGCAGCTGGTCGCACGCCGTTCGTAGTGTTGCCGATAATGATGTTCGAGGCCCTGGTGGCCTACATCCAAGCCTATGTATTTATGTCACTGAGCGCTACTTACCTGGGCCTAGCTATTGCCCACGCCGATGATCATCACACAAGCCACCCACAACCTGATAAACTTAAGAACCAGGAATCAGTAAGTGCGGCGGTTTAAATTAACTAAGGTATAAAAAAAGGAGACAACAACATGGTTCAATTATTTGCAGATGCAGCTGGCGCAGCCGTTATGGCCAAGGGCATGATGGTCGGCATATCTTTTGCTGCAGCGGCCATAGGTTTAGGCCTAGTCGGCTCTAACTACATGAAGGCTTTGGGCCGCAACCCAGAAGCCGGTAAAGCAGCCAACCAGCTGATCATCATCGCAGCCATGATAGAAATTACAGCCTTGCTGGCCTTTCTACTAGGTGCGTTCTTACTAAAATAAGTTTTAGAAAGTTTTTAAGTGCTAATACTACCCCACCTATTTGCAGCCGCCGCCGAGCCCACCGGGCTTGGTACTTTGGGTTTGGACCCACTGGTCATTTTGGCTCAGTCGGTAACCTTCTTGGTGTTGTTTTGGGTAGTTAAAAAATTTGGTTTAGGCAAAATTGCCGAGATGTTAGAAAAACGTCGCAAGACTATCGAACAAGGCGTCACCCTGGGCCTAGAAATGCAGGCCGAGAAAGAAA
>JBBQSV010000026.1:0-9749 GCA_038213615.1 Saccharimonadales bacterium (SeqCode)
GACGATGCCCACTTGCGCGTGCAAAGCGAGGCCGAAAAGATTCGTCATGAGCTTAAAACCGAAATGGTTCAGTTGGTGGCCGAAGCCACCGAAGCCGTAGTTGGCGAAAAGATCGACGCTAAAAAAGATAACGCCCTGATAACTAGGCTACTAAATGGAGTTAAATCATGAGTGCCACCCGCCGGCAGATTGCTCAGGCTACCCTGGACTTGTTGCAGCGTCATTCTAGTAAGCACGTGGCCGATGCTCTGGCTAGTTATTTGGTAGCCGAACGCCGCAGTAAAGACATAGATTTAGTGATGCGTGATGTCCAAGCCTTGCGCCAAAAGCAAGACAGCGTGCAAGAAGTCATGGTAACTAGTGTCGATGAACTGTCGTCGTCTACCAGAACTGCCCTGGCCCAAAAACTGGGTAGCCAAAAGACCATCTTTAACTATCAGACTGATCCAAATGTAGTTGCTGGCGCCCAGGTGCGCGGGCTAGATTGGCAGTTAGACATGAGCGTGGACAGTAAATTAAATAAACTTAAATTAGCCGCAAGCCAAGAATAATCAGGAATAAATATGTCCAATATCTCTGTACAAGAATTATCTCGTGAAGTCCGCGAAGCCATCAAGCAACTCAAGGCTCAGCCCAAAGTTGAGAACGTAGGAGTTGTTACCCGAGTGGGTGACGGCGTGGCTTGGATTTACGGGCTGAGTGGCTGTGGCTACAGCGAAATGATCGACATCGACAGCGACCAGGGCGGTCAGGTTACAGCCTTTGCGCTGAATCTAGGCGAGGACGAAATTGGGGCTGTACTTTTGGGGGACGATGTTTTGGTCAAGGCCGGCGCTACCGCCCGACTAACCGGCAAGGTACTAGAAGTACCTGTGGGCCCAGAAATGGTTGGCCGCGTGGTGGACCCGCTGGGTCAGCCACTAGACGGCAAAGGTGCCATTAAGGCCAAGCAAACTAGCCGTGTGGAGCGCCAAGCACCTGGTGTGCTAGACCGCAAAAGTGTTAACGAACCACTGATGACTGGGATCATGGCAATCGATGCCATGGTGCCTATTGGCCGTGGCCAGCGTGAGCTTTTGATCGGCGACCGCCAAACTGGTAAAACGGCCATAGCCGTGGACACCATGATCAGCCAGCACCGTCAGCAGACCGGTGTTATCAACATCTACGTAGCCATTGGCCAAAAGCTAAGCAAAGTATCACGTTTAATTGAACGCCTAAAGGCCGAGGGCGTCATGGACCAAACCATTGTGGTGGCTACCAGTGCGGCCGACCCAGCCAGCCTGCAGTACTTAGCGCCCTACGCGGCCACAGCCATGGGTGAATATTTCCGCGACAATAAACAACACGCCCTGATTATTTACGATGACCTAACCAAGCACGCCGCAGCCTACCGACAGATGTCACTATTGCTGCGCCGCCCACCAGGCCGCGAAGCCTACCCGGGGGATGTGTTCTATCTGCATTCGCGTTTACTGGAGCGTTCGGCTAAATTAAATGACGCACTTGGTGGTGGTAGCTTGACTGCCCTGCCGATTATCGAGACCCAGGCTGGCGACATCAGTGCCTACATCCCAACCAACGTCATTAGTATTACCGATGGTCAGATATTTGTAGAAACTAGTTTGTTCTACCAGGGTATTCGCCCGGCGGTGTCGGTGGGGTTGAGTGTGTCGCGTGTGGGTGGCAATGCCCAAACCAAAGCCGTCAAAAGTGTGGCCGGAAGTTTGCGTATCGATTTGGCACAGTTCCGCGAGCTAGCCGCTTTTGCCCAGTTCTCTACCGACCTGGACGAAGAAACTCGGCACCGAATTGCCCGCGGCCAACGCCTGACAGAGTTGCTCAAACAGCCACAGTACACTAGCTTTAGCGTTTGGCAGCAAACCGCATCGCTAATTGCTGCCACTCAGGGCTGTTTTGACAAAGTGCCAGTAGATTCTGTCAAAAAGGCTCAGGCTGCCCTACTACACCAGCTAGATCAAGAGCACAAAAAAGACATGGATATCCTAAACAAGGGCGACAAACCAGATGACAAAATGACCAAGCTAATTCTGGATGTAGCCACCAAAATCTCCAAAGAGTACACTGCTAGTGAGCCAACTAATGCAGTGGGAGACGAGGAGTAAATATGTCTGAAAGCTTGTCACAATATGGTAGGAGAAAAGCAATAGAATCAATGGAAAGTGCTGAAACTTTCCGACCACGCGAGAGATCCTTTACTAAGAACGATGGTCGCTGGCATTCGGCTGGTAGTATGGCGTTAATCCCGGATTACTGGAGTCTTCCGGACGACCGGCGAGAAAGATTAGTGAGCAGTGCTGACGCAGTTGTAGAATTTGCGCAGCGGATAGACGCAGTAGCTCGTGAAATTGGTGGTGGGCTCATAACAGAAATCCCACACGAGGTTATTTTAGAAGTAGCAGCATCAATGAGGGCGAATGGCTAATACCATTGCAATTCGGCGCCGGATTGGCAGTGTCAAGAACACTCGCCAGATTACCAAGGCCATGGAACTTGTGGCGGCCAGTAAAATGCGCCGCGCTCAGGACTATGCTGGCAAAACGCGAGACTACAATCAGCTGGCCCGGGCCATCCTAACACGCATTGCTGAGTTAACCGACGTTAGTAAACATCCGCTTTATCACACCCGTACAGTCAAAACCCGCCTGCACGTGATTATTTCTAGCGACCGCGGCTTGGCCGGTGCCTACAACAATAACTTGTTTAAGCAGCTGCATGTTGAACTGGCACAGGACAAAAAAGAATCTGTTGTTAGCCAAATAATTAGCGTTGGCAAGCAAAGTGGTCACCATGTATCCAAACTAAAGGGCGTAGAGCTAGTGGCGGCCTATGATCACTTTTCGGAAACACCAACTGCTAACGACATCCGCCCTATTCTAAACACCATTATCCAAAAGTACACTGGTGCCCCCAGCGACTCGTATGTGGATGCAGCACAAGGCGACGGCGCGGAACGGAACGAGTCGTATGGACGATACGATGAAGCGAGTACCGCAAGTCGTCAACACAGTGATACACCACAAGCAGTAGCAGAGTCATCTAGCTCTGTAGATGAGCAGGCTACTGTGTTACGTGTGGCTGGGAGAGTAGATGCTGTAGATGTGATCTTTACCGACTACAAATCCAGCATCAGCCAAGTTGTGACTTCCCTGCGGCTGTTGCCCGCAGCGTTTGAGGCCGTGCCAATTGGCGAGGACTTAGAGCGTGCCGACTTTGAGCCATCTGTGCAGCAAGTGCTGGATGAGATTACCGTGCGGTTGATCGAATCACAACTAAACCAAGCCTTTAGCGAGGCCCAGGCCAGCGAACAAACTATGCGCATGATGGCCATGAAAAACGCCACCGACAACGCCAGTGATCTGATTGACGATTTAACTCTGGAATTCAACAGTGTGCGCCAAGCCGCAATCACCCAGGAACTGGCAGAAATAACCGGCGGCTCAGAGGCCATGAAATGACAATGATTGATCTGCGAGAGCGTGAGAGTATCGCCCTACTTCCTGAAGCGATTTTGTATGCAGATAGACTGGTGGTGGAGTTAGAGGCAGTACAGTTTCAGTCTATCGACGATGTCCCTGCTGATTTCCCAAATCCTGGACTTGCTGCGCTTGATATAGAAGATCGTAATAGATTAGTTGGAACGGGGTATTTATACATGGGTCATGTAGACAGGATAGATTCGTGGCTCTATCGGGCCTTGCTGGATGGCTATACGCCGACTCCGGAGCAACTTGCTGCAAAAGTAGGAGAAGGCGGCGATTTTATGGGGGATGAAATCAATAATTTGCATAATGAGCACCCAGATGTACACCAGCTTTTGGATTCCTATGGGTATGGCACTAAAGAGACTGTTCCTTTAGTGCCACGATTTGTGGGCGCGTTTGTTTTACCACGTGAGTTGGTGAGGGATATTTTCGCTACCATGTTTATGCGTGGTCAGGATTACCGAGGTTATGGATGGGGATTTCCGTGGATAAGTAGTAAATCAGGTGAAGAAGGAGACAACGATGGCAGTAATTAAAGAAAAAACATCCGCCGTACAGCGGAACGGTAAAGTCAGCCAAGTAGTTGGCGTGGTGGTAGACGTAGAATTTGAAGGCGGGCATTTGCCAGCCATTTATAACGCCCTAAATGTAAAGCTAGATGGCAAAGATCTAATACTAGAAGTTGCCCAACATTTGAGTGAAGGCAGCGTACGAGCGGTAGCCCTAGGTTCTACCGACGGGCTAGAGCGCGGCGTAGATGTAGTCGACACCGGCAGTGCCATTAGCGTGCCGATTGGCAAAGAGACTTTGGGCCGCATGTTTAACGTAGTGGGCCAACCAATTGATAACAAACCGGGCACTTTCAAGCAATATTCCCCCATCCACCGTAACCCGCCTGCCCTAGTCGACCAGTCAGGCAAAGTAGAGATTTTAGAAACCGGCATCAAAGTTATTGACCTGATTGCACCAATTACCAAGGGCGGCAAGGTTGGCCTGTTTGGTGGTGCTGGTGTGGGCAAGACCGTGCTGATCACCGAGCTGATCAACAACATTGCCAAGTTCCACGAGGGCTACTCTGTATTTGCCGGCGTGGGCGAACGTACCCGCGAGGGCAACGACCTGTACTACGAAATGCAAGAATCTGGCGTGCTAGACAAGACTTCGCTGGTGTTTGGCCAGATGAACGAACCCCCTGGTGCCCGGTTACGTGTGGGCCTGAGTGGCCTGACAATTGCAGAGGGCTTTCGGGATCAAGGCAGTGACGTATTGCTGTTTATAGACAACATCTTTAGATTTACCCAGGCCGGTGCCGAGGTGTCTGCCCTGCTGGGTCGTTTGCCGAGTGCCGTGGGCTACCAGCCCAACTTAGCCCAAGAAATGGGACAGTTGCAAGAACGCATCACCAGTACCAAAAATGGTTCTATTACATCAGTGCAGGCCGTGTATGTACCGGCCGACGACTTGACCGACCCGGCGCCGGCTACTACCTTTGCCCACCTGGACTCCACCATTGTGCTTAGCCGCGGTTTGACAGAACTAGGGTTGTACCCCGCGGTAGATCCACTAGACAGTAACTCTACAATTTTGGATCCAGAAATCGTAGGCGAAGACCACTACAACGTGGCCCGAGAAGTGCAGCGTATTTTGCAACGCTACAAAGACCTGCAAGACATCATCGCTATTTTGGGCATGGAAGAATTAAACGACGAAGACAAGCAAACAGTTGCCCGCGCCCGCCGTATCCAGCGGTTTCTAACCCAGCCATTCTTTGTGGCCGAAGTGTTTATTGGCAAACCCGGTCAGTACGTGCCGCTAAAAGACACTATTGCTGGGCTAAAAGAAATCTTAGCTGGCAAACATGATAGCAAGAGTGAGAACGCCTTTTACATGAAGGGCGACATCACCGATGTCAAAGACTAAGTCTTTGACGAAGAACGGAGCAAGGAGTATGGAGGATGGAGAAGCTAAGCAAAGTTCCAAGCTAGATTCTTTTGATAAACTTCATGCATGGCAGGCGGCTCGTGAATTGACTAAGCAAATTTACATAGCTACAAAAAACTTTCCAAAAGACGAGCAATTTGGGTTAACCAATCAAATGCGTCGAGCTTCTAGTTCTGTAGCGGCTAATATTGCAGAGGGTTTTAGTCGCTCAACTATGCCAGACAAACTACATTTCTATAGTATGGCTCAGGGTTCGCTAACTGAGTTACAAAGTTTTTTGTATATAGCTGAAGATGTTCAATATGTCAGTGAGTCAGAGCGAGAAACTCTATATAATCTAAGTATCAAGGCACATAAATTACTAACCTGGTTGATTAAGTCAACCAAACTTAGGATTAGATGATAATGGATTACTCTTACTCCATGCTTCTTACTCCATACTCCGCTCCAAGGGAGCAAACCAAATGATCAGGTTTGAGTTGGTAACTCTAGACGGCACCAAATTTGGCGAAGAAGTCTACGAAGTAGTCTTGCCTACGCCACAGGGTTACATTGGGGTGTTTGAGAATCACATGCCGCTGGTCAGCCTGGCTGCGCCTGGCGTCATCAAGATTCGTCGCAAAGCTGGTGATAGCGATCGGCAAATGGAATACTTTGCCACCAACGGTGGTGTTATCGAGGTGGCAGATCAAACTGTGCGGGTGCTGGTAGATGCCGCCGATCACGAAAATGAGATCGATGAAAAAGCTGCCCAGGTGGCCTTTGAACGGGCTCAAAGGATGTTGAGCGAAGCCACCGACCAATTGTCGTTAGACAAAGCTCAGAGCATGGTAGATAGGCACTCTGTCCGCCTGCAGGTAGCTAACATCCGTCGCCACAAACATCGCGGCTAAAACAGCTATTTGAATTCTATCCAAAAAGTATTATGATTTAATCATCATAAGTTAAGTGGAGGGAGATCCATGTTTGACCGTCAAAAAATCGCCATGATTTTGGCTGAGTTTTTGGGTGCGGGAATTTTATCAAGTGTAGTGTTGTCGATGGTGGCTAGAACTAGCTTTCCGTTTTTCGCAGCCGCGGGCGCGGGATTCACAATGCTATTACTCGTGATAGCAGTTGGTGACGTGTCTGGTGCACACGCCAACCCAGCCGTGACACTGGGTATGTGGACGTTAAAAAAGATCAAAACCGAACAAGCTGTGGTTTACATTGCCGCCCAAATGCTGGGTGGTTTAGTTGCCTGGAAGCTGGGTCAGTATTTGCTGAACACCAACTTGGTGAACTTGGCTACTACCAAATTTGACTGGCGAGTATTTGTAGCCGAGGCCGTAGGTGCCATGATTTTTGGTATGGCTATCGCGGGAGCAACCTACAAAAACCTAACTGGGTTGCAAAGAGCTGCTCTAATTGGTACTGGTTTGTTCCTAGGTATTTTGGTGGCCTCATTGGGATCCAACGGCGTACTTAACCCAGCTGTGGCTTTAGGTATCCGTTCCTGGAACTTTGCTTACATAACTGGACCAATCGTTGGAGTAGTTGTTGGTATGAACGTGTATGCCCTGACTATGTTAGAGCCAGTAAAGCCAGCCAGCCGATCCAAAAAGCGTTAAGCATTAACAAACATAAAACTAATACTCCCCGGCTTAAATCCAGGGAGTATTTATTTTGCCAATAGGTCTTTTATAAACTGGTTGACGCTCTTTAATGATGGCGGATATTTGCTGGTATCTGGAAAATCTAGATCCATAACCTTTTGCCACACTGCTTGGATCAACTGTTTCATCTCGTGCTCTGTTTTATCATCGAACTTAATAGGCAGTGCTGGTTGTATAGCGTTGTCTTTAGGGCTGGATGGCTCCACAAATTCTACCCGTGCCTCTGTAACCTTGTAACCACGCCAACTATTACTGCCTTCGATCAACATCTTGTAAAAGTATAGTTGTTGCTGGTACTTGAGCGATTTGATGCTACCAGTCCAGCTAGTAAACGGCGCGCCAGTTTTGTAGTCCACGATCCGTACAGTCCTGGCTTGCTTGTCGATTTCTAGCCGGTCTATTTTGCCACTCAGGTGGGCCTCGCCAACGGTGACACCTTCGCTAAAGAAGTTGACCTCTGCCTTGGCTGGGCGGGCAAACATGTCGCCCCGGGCAGCGATATATTTTTGCAGGGCTACCCTACCCTTGCTCTTGGCATGTGTGCGATCTTGTTCGCCCATGTAACGGCTGTCTATCTGGCGGTCGTACTGCACAAGCAGTGCCTTTGAGTTTGGCTTTGATCCGGCATTGAGCTGATGTTGGTACCACTCTAGTGTATTGTGCACGGCGGTGCCAAACTCACCGCTGGCAGTTGGCGCTTGCGGAAACCGTAACAAGGTCTGGACAAAGAATTTCTCTGGCCCGCCGTGTTCGGTGTCTATAAACGTGTTGATGTGTGTAGGACTAAGTTGGTAGGTTTTGAGCCGATGAGCCAGTAGACTGCGGAAATCTGCCGGCAGACTAACATGACCGGCTTGCCACAAGGTCTCGATATCCTGACTCAGCTGCTGAGGCTTGGTGGTTTCCTGGACGATTGCCTGAGCCTTTTCAGGTAGATACGGCGACACGCCGTCAGCTTCGGCTAAGTATTTAAGTGGTGTAGTGGCCTTGCCACTGTCTTTGGTAGTGTGCGAGGTGATATACAAGTTGTGGCGGGCACGAGTTAGCGCTACAAAAAATAATCGGATACGTTCATCGTTACTAGATCCGGCGTAGCGGATATGGGCCAGGTTGGGTGGCAGGCTTAGTTTATTGTTGTTGCCACGGCTGGCACTACCCCAGACATCATCATGTGCTTGCAAAATGAACACGACGTCAAACTCTAGCCCCTTGGCTTTATACACGGTCATTAGTTGCACGGCCTGACTGCTCTGGGCCACCGGGTGGGCGTTGATCAGGGCTGTCTCGGCGGCCTCGTACATGGCAAAAAATTCTAAAAAGTCGTTGACCCCCAGTTGTTTGTCGGTTGTGGCTTGATAGTCACGCAGCCGTGAGCGGATAACGCTCAGGTGAGACACCGCCTCGTAATATTTGAGTGCGTCGGTACTACTTCGCTTGATGTCAAAGTAATGGGCCTTGAGTGGCGAGATAATTTCTGCATCACCATCGGTTACCGGCGTCGAGCCCACTAACTTATCAAGCGTAAATTCTAACGGTTCGTTACTAGCCGTGGCGCTAAGTGCCAGGTAAAAGCTAACAGCTGGCTCCAGCGCTGGCGACTGTAGGGCTAATTGTGCCCAGCTGCGTTTTTCGTCGGCCAGCGCAAACTGCCAGTTTATCTTCCAGATGTCTTTGGCGGCCAGTCGCCAATACGGTAGGCTGAGAACTAGCGGAAAGTAGTAATTAATTAGTGGCGTGTTTTTGGTTGCCAGAGCATCTAGCAGCTGTGCAGCTATACGTAGTCCTGACACAATCTCTGTTTCTAGAATGTTCTCTCGTTTCTCGTAGGTTAGCGGTATGTTGTGCTGCTTTAGGAACGGCACCAGGTTTTCTAGCAGTTTGTGTTTGGGCGAGAGTACGGCAATTTTTGATGCATCGACCCCACTATCGATCAGCTGGGCGATCTTTTGGCTAACCCAAGCGTATTCGGCCGCCTCGGCGCTAAAAGCGTGGCGCCCCAGCTGGACTTCCTTTGGTATGGCGCTACTACTAGCTACCAGCACCTTGTTGATGTCTGGCAGCTGGGTATGCAGTCGGTCTTGTATCTGATCAGCTACCTTGCCTACTAGGTGCAGAATATCCTGGTGCGACCGGTAGTTATGTGTCAGGTTTATAACTTTGACCTCGCGAAAAGCCTGCAAGAAATCTTTCATGTTGCCAACATTGGCACCCTGGAACGCAAAAATGGCTTGGTCATCATCACCAACAGCCATGATATTTGGTTTACCCTCGTGCACTGGGTGGTTAGCAATCTGTTTCACTAGCTCGAACTGCGAGGGGTTTGTGTCTTGGAACTCATCCAGCAGGATGTACTGATAGCGCTCCTGCAAGTTAAAGCGTAGCTCGTCGTTGCTGTCGATACCATCGATGGCTCGCAAGATCATATCGTCAAAGTCATAGGCGGCCCTTTGCTGCAGTTGTTGCTGGTAGGCCTGGTATATGTTTGCCAGCTCTAGCATCTTTTGGTTACCTAGCGGTTCGCTGAGCGTAAAATTATCGTTGCCGTCTTTGTGGAGCCATTGATTCTTCCAGGCGTTTAGTGGCGTTGGAGAGTTTAGCTGGTCGGCGTGCTCGTGGGCCAGCTGCAATGCTGCAGCTGACTGTTTTG
>JBBQSV010000027.1:0-9076 GCA_038213615.1 Saccharimonadales bacterium (SeqCode)
AAGCCGTGTTGTCTTTGGCGCTAAAGCCGTCAACTGATAACTTAAACCACCAGGCGCCGACAATAAACATGACGATAGCGTAGCTGTAGCCGGTGTAGCTAAGTGCCGTTAAGCTCAGGGAGGCAACTACAAAAGCCATGATATAAGCAGTAATCTGAATTTTGGTTTGTTGGACGCCCTGAACAACCGGTAGAACCGGTATCTTGGCCCGCCTATAATCATCTAGGCGTCTAACGGCAATGGCATAAAAATGGGGCATTTGCCAACAGACCAGGATCACAAACAGGGCTAGGGCGGCCCCGTCAAAGTGGTTGGTGACGGCCAGGTACCCAGCAAGCGGTGGCATGGCTCCGGATACAGCACCGATTAGAGTGCCGTGAACACTGTGGCGCTTACTCCAGCTGTAAGCCACTAGGTAAAAGAACATGCCGGTCACCCCGGTTGCTACCGTTAGTCGATTAGTAAAGCCAATCAAAACACTAAAACCAATGGCTCCTAGGATAACCCCAAAAGTTAGTGCCGCCTCATTGCTAATAGCCCGCGTTGCCAAAGACCGCTTTTTGGTACGCTCCATGAATTTATCAATATCACGGTCGATAAAGTTATTGATAACACAGGCCGACCCAATAACCAGCGATGTGCCGCCCATCATTGCTGCGTACAGTGCAAAGTTAATGCTGTGTCTGGAAGCTAACAAAAACCCAGCCGTGGCATAGATGGCATTGCCATAGATAATACCGGGCTTGGTCAGGTAATAGTATGCCTTTAACTTATCCATGTCTGGGACACCTTCATTACTAGTACTATAACATTAGTACAATGCGTTCATTTGCCGCCTTTTGCCATGCTATAGTTAGGGTAGTGATAATGGTTATTTCCTAAGGGGGAGTTCGTTTGATGTCGGCGCAAAATAGAAGCTTTAGCTTAGGCAAACATTTACTGCTAATCAGTCTAGGCCTGGCTGATCTGGCACTAGTTATTAGATACTTCATACACGGCCGGAACGTAGCATTATTTAATCCACAGGGGCAGATTGCCCGTCAGCAACACAGTCTAATGATGTTTATCTTGGGTGTGTTGCTAGCTGTTGCCATCCCCTCGCTGGGTATGCTGTTTTTTATCGCCTGGAAATACAGGGAAACAAATCACAAACTAGCACATGGTCCCGGTGCTAAGCACAGTAAAACGTTTGTCGGCAGTATTTGGTTATTTCCAACTTTAGTTATGCTGTTGCTAGCGAGCGTCATGATACCCATGACCCGCAAACTAGCCCCCCGCAAGGCGCTGTCTGACGCCAAACCGCTTACCATTCAAGTTATATCATTGCGTTGGAAGTGGCTATTTATCTACCCCCAGCAGCAAGTTGCATCACTCAATTTTGTGCAGCTGCCTATGGACACGCCGGTCACGTTTGAGATGACAGCCGACGAAACACCAATGAGTTCGTTCTGGATTCCGAATTTGGAAGGCCAGCTATACACAATGACTAGCCATCTTAATAGACTGAACATGATGGCTAGCAAACCAGGGGATTACCCTGGCAGCTCGGCAGAGATAAACGGAGCCGGTTTCGCTGGGATGAAATTTACAGCTCGTGTCAGCTCTAAAGAAGGTTTTGATAGCTGGGTCAAATCTGTAAAACAGTCCCCCAACCAGCTGGATGGTAGTGCTTACAAGGACCTGCTAAAGCCCAGTCAATACAATCCGTCTGAATTTTATTCGGATTACACCCCCAACCTATATGCTGATGTGATTGCCAAATACGAGGGGCCAGGGGGGCATATACACTAGCTATGAAAGAATTACTTATCGGCAACCTGACTTGGAGTTCGTTACCGCACGAATGGTTTACCATAGCTGGGACATTAACCTTTTTCGTCTTAGGTTTAGTTGCCGTAGTGGCCATAACCCGCCTGAAGCGTTGGAAATGGCTTTGGGATGAATGGCTGACTACTGTCGACCCCAAAAAGATTGGCATTATGTACTTCATTGTTGGCGGGGCTATGCTGGTCCGGGGTGGGCTAGATGCTCTGATGATCTGGCTGCAACAAGCGCTATCCAGTGGCGGATCGCATGGCTATCTTTCGTCTGATCACTTCCAGCAAATATTTACAGCCCACGGCAATATCATGGTGTTTTTTGTGGCCATGGCCCTTATCTTTGGACTCATAAACTACATTGTGCCTTTGCAGATCGGTGCCCGTGATTTGGCATCACCGTTTATGAATACGCTGGGATTTTGGTTATTCGTCGGTGGCGTAGTGATGGTAAATATGTTCTTTGTTTTTGGAGGGAGCTACGCTGCTACTGGCTGGCTGGCAGTTCAGCCTTTGGCCGCCAAACAGTTCAGCCCAGGTACCGGAGTAGATTATTGGATATGGAGTCTGATGATTTCTGGTATTGGTACCACGCTGGGCGCCATCAACTTTATTATGACTATCCTAAAAATGCGGGCCAAGGGTATGAAGCTGATGATGATGCCACTATTTACGTGGGGATCACTATTCAGCATGCTAATGGCAGTAACGATATTCCCACTACTTACGGCTACGCTATTTTTGGTTTATTTTGACCGAGCTTTGGGCGCCCACTTCTTTACAACCCTAGGCGGTGGCGACCCTATGATGTACACCAACCTAATTTGGATGTGGGGACATCCCGAAGTATACGTCTTGATTCTGCCAGCCTTTGGTGTGTTTTCAGAGGTAGTTTCGGTATTTAGTCGTAAACCGATCGCCAGCTATACATCGGCCGTGCTAGGTATGATGGGGGTTTCGACGTTGGCGTTGTCGGTGTGGCTGCACCACTTCTTTACCATGGGAGCCAGTGCTGATGTAAACGCATTCTTTGGTCTGATGACCATGGTAATCGCCATCCCGACGTCAGTACTGGTATTTAACTGGATCGCCACCATGTACAAGGGACGAATACGGTTTGAAACACCAATGCTGTGGTTTTTGGGTTTCATCAGCGTCTTTACGCTTGGTGGCATGTCGGGTGTGATGTTGGCGGTACCACCAGTCGATTTTCAACTGCACAACAGCCTGTTTTTGGTAGCACACTTTCATTCCACTGTTATTGGTGGCGTGTTATTTGGTATTTTTTGTGCCGTGTCGTATTGGTTCCCAAAGTTTACTGGGCTCAAGCTTAACGAACGCATTGGCCGCAAGGCATTTTGGTGCTGGATAATTGGCTTTTTTATGTCGTTTGGCCCCATGTATGTGCTGGGCTTGATGGGCGCTACTCGCCGGCTTGATCATTACGACGCTTCTACAGGATGGCAGCCATTGTTTGTAATGATGCTGATCGGGGGGATTGTAATTGCTGTTGGTGTAGCCCTGCAGTTTGCTCAGATCATCGCTAGCTTTGTACAAAAAAACCGCGTAGGCAATGATCCGTGGGATGGACGAACGCTGGAATGGGCTGCGTCGTCACCACCACCGTTTTATAACTTTGCAGTTGTCCCCCATGTTCATAAGCGCGACGCATATTTAGATATGAAGCAGCACAGTATGCCAGAACCTCACTATGAAGATATTCATATGCCCAAGAACACGGCATCAGGTGTATATATTTCTGCCTTTGCCACGCTAGCTTGTTTTGGGTTCGTATGGAATATTGTCTGGCTAATCGTGGTAGCGGTCATCGGCATCATCGTTTGTTTGATTACCCGTACTTATGACGAGCATACAGAATACACCTTGACGGCCGATCAAGTAAGGCAGCTAGAGCATGCTAGAACAAAGAAAGATCGGTCGGCTGGACCCATCAAAAAAACTGACCAGATTGAAGACATTGGTGTGTGGGAATTTATTGGAGTGGTATTTGCTTTTGGTAAAGATGTACTGCGAAACAAAAGGTGGCGAACGTGACGCAGCACGGCATGAATCGCCACCAGGCCGAAGCCCTAGACAGGACAATGTTTGGCTTCTGGGTTTATTTGATGACAGATCTTTTGATGTTTGCAGTTTTATTTGCCGTCTACGCCGTTCTGCACAACAGTACATTCGGAGGGCAAACCGGGCGCGAATTATTCAGGTTGCCGATTGCCCTAACGGGTACGATTATTTTGCTGACTAGTAGCCTAACCTGTGGCATTGGTATGATTGCGGCGCGCCAGGCCAACAAGTCTCAGACACTCTTTTGGTTTATCACCACTTTCGTTTTAGGGCTAAGCTTTTTGGGCCTAGAGATACATGAATTTGCTACACTCGTCCACGACGGGCATACCATACAAAGCAATGCTTTTATGTCTGCATTCTTTGCACTAGTGGGTACGCACGGGCTGCACATTATCACTGGTTTGCTCTGGATGGCCACTACACTTGTCTTTATTGTGAAGCGGGGGTTGAACAGCCATCTTGTGCGCAAGCTAGCCTTGCTGAGCTTGTTTTGGCACTTTTTAGATATCGTCTGGATATTCATTTTCACAATGGTGTATTTAGGAGCCATTAAATGAGTGGCTCGCAACATCGCCAATCACACCGGCTGGAGAGTGAACACGGTACGGTAGGGGCGTACGTGATTGGGTTTGTATTGTCGTTGGTTCTTACGCTCATACCGTACTATCTGGTGGTTAACCACAAACTTTCGGGGACGAGTTTGCTAGCAACGATTTTGGGATTTGGAGTTGGGCAAATGATTGTTCAGCTAACCTTCTTTTTGCATTTAGGCAGAGGACCAAAACCTAATTGGAACTTTTTCTTCTTTATGGCAACGGTTGGCGTTATTTTGGTAGTGGTGGGTGGCTCTATCATGATAATTCACAACTTACATTACAATATGTCGCCCCAAGATCAGTCAAAAAGACTGATTAACGACGAAGACATTGCTCAGATCGGTAGCAAAAAGACCGGCGCCTGCGCAGGGCAGCATACCAATCATCAAGTTGTTATCCAGGATGGTAGGGTGACCCCGTTGCACACAGCGGCGACTAAATGCGACACGCTAACATTTATAAATAATGATAGTCGGTCACGTGAGATTGCGTTCGGGCCACATGAGCACCATGAAGTGTACAGCGGGGTTGATGAATTAATTGTGCGAAAAGGACAGAACGGGACAATAACACTTTCAGAAACGGGCGTGTACGAGTTCCACGATCATTTAAACCCAGAAGTTACCGGTGAGTTCGCAGTTAATCCGTAGGTTATCTGCAGGCTAGCTGGGTTCTGATTTTTTAGGGGTAGATATCGTGACAG
Organism: Saccharimonadales bacterium (SeqCode); assembly: GCA_038213615.1. Lineage (GTDB taxonomy): Bacteria > Patescibacteriota > Saccharimonadia > Saccharimonadales > OMJO01 > JBBQSV01. The sequence continues at coordinate 5,202 of JBBQSV010000027.1, forward strand.
TTGTGCCACTGCCAGGCTGGCTTTTAATATGTATGCGGCCATGGTGCACGTCAATAATTTGTTTGGCTATAGACAGTCCTAGGCCGTAACCATTTTTGCCACTTTGGGTGCGAGCTTGATCGGACCGATAAAAACGCTCAAACATGTGTTCTTGGTCTGGCTTGCTGATGCCAATACCCTGGTCGCCGACAGATACCTGCGTTTCGGCGCCTACGACCCGGGCTTCTATAACAATGGAGGATTTGTCGGGACTGTACTTAATGGCGTTATCCAGTATTGTAGCCAGGGCCTCGCTAATCATGTCGGCATCACCCCATATTTTAGAATTAGATTTTGGTGAAAACTCAATTTTAATACGTTTATTTTTAGCTTGTTTGGCGTAGCGCTTTATTACTGTGGTTACTAATCGGTTAGTATCGACCTTTTTAAAATCTAGACTGGTTTCGTCAGTCTGAGCTAGGCGAAGTAGGCTGTTAGTCAGGTAAGTAAGTTTATCTAGTTCTTCCAGATTACTATTCAACTGGTCTTTGGCTTGTCTAAGGGTTAGCTTGCTGTCCATCAGAGACACTTCGGTTTCGCTGCGCATGGCGGCGATGGGGGTGCGCAGTTCATGGCTGGCATCGGCTGCGAAGCGGCTTTGGGCCTGATGAGCCTTTTCAATTGGTTCTAGGGTGCGCCTAGCCAAGAAGTAACTCAAGAAAGCGCCACCTGTTAGTATCACCAAGTTGACAACCATCAGGTCAGACACAATGTGGGCTTTGGCTAGGACAATTTGTTGAGTCCGATTAGTTAGGAAGTCATCTACGTCGTTATAAAAACCTGGCAGAGTACGCACATAACTGGTCTGACGGCTTAAGTCTTTGTTAAGTTCTCGCACTGACAGCCTATATAGTGCAAAACTAAAAAAGAGGCTGATCAACATGATGATAGCCAGGTAGGTTGCAGTTAGTTTTACAGATGCTTTACGAAACATTGTCTAGGCCCAAAAAGTAACCAAAGCCGCGCTTTGTGTGGATGAGACCTTTGTTTTTAAATGGTTGATCAACTTTGTTTCGCAGATAGCCAATGTAAACTTCAATAGTGTTTGGTAGGACGTCGGCATCGTAATCCCAAACGTTTTGCATAATCATATCTTTGGTAAGTATACGCTCTGGGTTGCGCATCAAGAATTCTAATAGTGCAAACTCACGCGGTGTGAGGTCGATGTTTTGGCCACTGCGCTTAACTGCAAAGTTCTGAGTATCTAGAGTTAGGTCTTGGTATTTTAGTTTATTACTCAACGCGCTTTTTGGGCGACGTAGCAGAGCTCGAATCCGGGCGATCAATTCGACAAAGGCAAATGGTTTAACCAGGTAGTCATCAGCACCGGCATTTAGTCCCTCAGCCCGCTCTAAAACTCTGTCCTTGGCTGTTAACAGTAAAACGGGTGTTTGGTTTTGGGCTTCACGCAGTTTACGCAGTATGCCTATGCCATCTACTTTGCCAGGCAGCATACGGTCTAAAATTATTAGGTCATAAGGCTCGGTTTCGGCCATGTTGAGCCCGTCATCACCATTGTAGGCTGTATCGACAGCGTATGATTGCTGAGTCAGCCCGCGCTTGATAGCGTTGGCTATTTTTTGCTCATCCTCAACTACCAGTATTCTCATGTTATCTATTCTAACGCGTTTAGCTTAGGGCTGGCTGAGAAATATCTAACACGCGGGCGGGCTTTAGCTACTCTGCCAGCATCAACGGTTCGCGGCTAGGGGCCAGTAGTTGTTTCTGCACAAAATCCCAGTCTATCAGCTGCCAAAAGGCCGTGATGTAGTCAGGGCGGGCATTTTGGTAATCTAAATAATAGGCATGTTCCCAGACATCCAAGGCTAGCAGCGGTGTGTCGCCATCTTTAACGGGCGTCATGGCGTCGTGCATACCTTTAACTTCTAACTTGCCAGACTTGTTTTTGAGTAGCCATGCCCAGCCGCTGCCAAAATGTTTTAGGGCGGTGTCAGTAAACTGCTGTTTGAATTCATCGAATGAACCAAAGGCCTCTTTTATGGCGTCGGCAATGTCGCCAGTGGCAGGATTGGCTTGGTCGGCCGATTTGGGGGGTTTCATGCCATACCAATAAAAGGTGTGATTGTAGGCTTGGGCAGCGTTGTTGAATAGTGGGCCATCGTCGGCTTTGGCCACAATGTCTTCTATGGGCATGTTTATTTGGTCACCTGTGCCAATTAGTTCGTTCAGCTTGTTGATGTAGGCGGCGTGGTGTTTGCCATAGTGATACTCCAGGGTCTTTTTAGAGATTAGTGGTTCTAACCCATCTAAGTCATAAGGTAGTTTTGGTAATACGAATTGCTTGCTCATGGTGCGCCTCCTGCTAGTTACGCTACATATTATAGAACAGTTGCGTAAATATGAACGTGAAGTTTTCAGCGTAATCCAAGGATTAACGATATACTCTTTGTAGTATATGTATAAGTTTGTTGTCGAAACCGTAGAAAAAAACACACCAAGTACTCTGCTGGTGACGCTTAAAAGCGACGAGCCTGACCACGTGTTTGGTTTTTTGCCTGGTCAATACGTGGCCATGAGTTTTTTGCGTCATGGTCGGAGCACGCCAGCCCGTTGTTTTTCGGTAGTTAGTTCACCGACGGACCCCGAACATATTCAATTGAGTACGAGAATCAAGGGGCGGTTTACGACTGCTTTATCAAAGATACAGCCCGGCGCAGACGTGTCGATCCGAGGCCCATATGGTAGTTTCGTGTTTGACGCCGATAAACACCACAAACTGGTTATGTTGGCGGGGGGCATAGGTATAACACCGTTTATAAGCATAATTCGCTATGCTACACGCCTGCACCTACCAAACAAAATGGTTCTGCTATTTAGTTGTCAGACCGATAGTGATGTGCCATTTGCGCAGGAATTGATTAAGTTGCAAGCCCAGAATCCAAACTTTACAGTGGTGTTCATTCTTGGAGATGACAGTGGTGCCAGATTGCCAGGACAACAGATAGAGCATGGGCGCATAGACACGAAATTGCTGCAGCAGGTGACTAACAATAAGTTTGAAGACAAAGACTATTTCATTTGTGGCCCTCCGGGATTCATGAAAGCCATGGCATCTACTCTGCTGGAAAACGGGGTTGAGCATAGTCAAATAGTGACCGAAGCCTTTAGCCAGGGTCCAACGCGTCAAACAGGTAAACTTTGGAGCTGGCCAGCCAATGTCTATGCTTTGTCGGCCATTGGCATGGTGCTGGGAAGCCTAGTGGTTATGGTTAGTGATATTGTGAAGACACTGCCCCCGATAAATAGCTTTTCGAGCGGCAAGTCACAGAGTGTCAGCACACTCACGAATGCCCGCCAGAGCGAATTAGATAAACTGGTCAACAGTATTTCACCTACGGTATCAACTAATACCAGTGCCCCCAAGGCTAAGGCAGTGGCCCCGAAAGCTACCGCTTCTCGGCCGGCCCAAACGCGAATCACCACTACACCGGTGGCTACCCCCGCGCCAGTTCGTACGCCAGTTTGTACTACGACGTCGAGCGGCACTGTATGTCAGTAGTATTGAGTCAAACAAAAGTGGCACTGGGCAGTGATTCGACCATAGGGCTAGTTATGCCGGAGGATCAACCAGCCGGGACAATATTTTCGGAGCTTTGGGCGACTATCTTTAAATTTGAACGGCAGTTTAGCCGTTTTTTGCCAGGCAGTGAACTGTCGACTTTTAACCGAAACGCCGGTGTTAAACAGGCAATCACCCAGGGGTTTAGTCAGTTACTGGCAGTCGCCAGGCAGATGGCCGAATTAACGGACGGCATGTATAACCCATTCATATTGCCAGCCTTGCAGAAGGCTGGCTACAAACAGTCTATGTTGGG
>JBBQSV010000028.1:0-7967 GCA_038213615.1 Saccharimonadales bacterium (SeqCode)
TCCCCAGCCAAGTGGAACTTTCAGATTTTTCAGACAGGATGCGCTAGCGATCACTGAAGGCGAGGCTGGCTTTATTGTTGTGAAGAGTAGGCAAATGATTAATGGTAAAATTACTAATGTGGTTGAATATTTTTACGCATACATAACTTCACTGATCACAATGACAGTCCTAGACGCCGCATGGTTGGGATTTATTGCGCCAAAGTTCTATAAAAAACACATTGGTTTTATTATGGGTAGCAAGCCCAACTGGTACGCCGCGGTTGCTTTTTATTTAGTATTTATATTAGGTGTCGCTTTGTTCGTAGTTTACCCTGGCTGGAAAAATGCAGATAGTTATATAAAAGTTGCATTAATGGGAGCAGTTTTTGGGCTTGTTACCTACGCTACGTATGATCTTACGAATCAAGCAACATTAAAAAATTGGCCAGCAATCGTCACGGCAGTCGATCTACTGTGGGGAACGATGTTAACCGCCGCAGTTTGTACGGTTTCAGTTGTTTTACTTAATACGTTTGTTAAATAAATATGCTTAATCAATTTATACAAACACTGATTATGGTTGCTATGGTGGTTTGGATGTATATGACCGTGATGTTTATTATTTCAGTAATTATAAAAAGAAATGATATTGCTGATGTTGCTTGGGGTTTTGGTTTTGTTGTCGCAAGCCTAACGGGGGTGATATTTAATCAAAATACATCACCTACGACTTTATTAACATTTGGGTTGGTAGTAATCTGGGGCTCACGTCTGAGTCTGCACATCGGGTTAAGAAATATCAAAAAGTCAGAAGACTTTCGTTATAAAACCTGGAGGGATAGTTGGGGCAAGTGGTTTAATTTACGCTCTTACTTGCAAGTGTTCATGTTACAGGGACTTTTGCTACTGATAATAGTTTCGCCGGTACTGTTAATATCCACCTATGCCCATGGAGATGTTAGTTTACGAATAATTTTAGCCACGGCGCTTTGGATATACGGATTCATTTTTGAGTCAGTTGGCGACAGACAACTAACCAAATTTTTACAAGGCCCAAGAAACAAAGGCCACGTTATGCAGAGCGGTCTATGGCGTTATACAAGACACCCAAATTACTTTGGCGAAGTTACCCAATGGTGGGCAATTGGCATTATTGCTGCTGGCTACAGCTACGGTTTATTGGCATTTGTAGGCCCCGCTGTTATTACATTTTTGATCATCAAAGTTTCTGGCGTGCCAATGCTAGAAAAAAAATACTCAGACAATCCCGAATATCAAGCATATAAGCTTAAAACAAGCATGTTCATACCTTTGCCGGTTAAGAAAGCTGCCCATTGATTGCCAAGATCAAATTCAGACTGCCTTCGTGCTAGAATATGAATTATGAAGAATGTAGAGGACAAGCAAATTAAACCACTAAAAAATTGGAATATTGCGGCGGGATTTTTGCATCTAACCTCCATGATTGCGGTATTGGTACTTTCTAATAACTTTTCTTTACCGGTGACTGCTACATATATGACAGGGCCACCAGGTACTACTTCTACAAACCCAATACTACTATTTAGTAACAACGTTAGTTATACAATTGCACTATTTTTTGGTCTGTCGGCATTGTTTCATTTTATTGTGGCCTCTAAAAAATACTTTCCTAGGTATGCGGCGGGGTTGAAACAAAACAGAAATATTTTTCGCTGGGTCGAATATTCACTAAGCTCGTCGATAATGATATTTTTAATTGCTCAGCTAAACGGCATAAGTGACTATGCGGCGTTAATAGCAATTTTTGGAGTCAACGTGTCGATGATATTATTTGGCTGGCTGCAAGAGGAGTACACATCACCAGGAGACGGGCAGTGGCTGCCATTTATATTTGGTTGCATAGCCGGCGTGATCCCATGGATTATTATCTTGGTTCAATTATTAACACCAAAAGGTCCGGCTGGCACAACGGCCCCCGGGTTTGTTTACGGCATAGTCGTCTCTTTGTTTGTATTTTTCAATTGTTTTGCTTTGGTACAGTACAAGCAGTATCGCGCAAAAGGGAAGTGGGCTAACTACCTACGCGGTGAAAAAGCCTACGTCATACTTAGTTTTGTAGCCAAGTCTTTACTGGCCTGGCAAATATTTGCCGCGACACTGGCAAAATAACTACCGTCTTTGAAGCCGCCAGTGAAGATCTTCCAAAATAACCATTGTGGCGATCTGCGCTAGTAATGCTCACCCTTTTAGTATACAGCTACACCTGTTAATGCAGCCTTTATAGCCTTAGACCGACATCGGCATCGTCGACGCTAAAAATACCCACATCATAAAGCCGAGCTATCAGTTTGTGGTCTTCCGAAGGATTTAGGCCAAATACTCTTTCTCTGACTTTTTGGCCATTGGGGGCACCATCAGAATTTGGCCGATGTGCAGCATCATAGAAATCGCCAAGTGCCACCAAACGGGCCCAACTATCAACTTCTTCAGTAACATTGCCAGGCAAGATGTTCCCCCAAGAGGGTATGTCCTCGGTAACCGGATAAGGATGTGGCTGAAATCTATGATGTCTGACTACTATGCCCGCTGTAATGTGCAGGCCCATAGCCATAACCCTGTGATACCCGTCCATGGGGTGCCCACTCAGGGCCTCTGTATCATCTCGCGTCCAAGTACCAGTCTTTGACAACAAACCAGAATCGACATCTAGTTTGCCGCAATCATGCAGGCTGCCACCATAAAATAGAGGTTTCACGCGTGCTAGTTCTAATAACTGGGCTATGTTGGTCGCCAGCATACCGACGCGTTGGGAGTGCCGGGCAGTGGGCATGTGATGATGCTCCAGGGCAGCAACAGTCTGACCCAGGTGGGCAGCAACCCGAGCTGGGATACATAAGATCCTCCCCATATCGCGCCATTGTCTGTCTACTTCTAATGGCCTGAGTTCAATACCTAGCATATGACTATATCTATAACACAACTCCGTACTGTCGGCAATTTAACTGTTTACCAGAGGATAGTTGTGTGATGCGCAAAATTGAAGTTTCGCCGACTTATTCTGGAGTACGTTGATCTTCGGCATCCAGAGCCACAACTTTATTTAGGCCAATCGGTATTTTGAGCACGTAGCCAGGGAAGGTCTTTACAGCCAGATATCGACTGCGCCAGGACGGATCAAACTTGGATTTAAACTGCACTAGACCCTTGAAAGAGAAGGGATAGACTTTATCGCCGTTGTCATAAAACAGTTTTAGAACTGCCGATATGCCACGTTTACTTTCAGTGTCGTCACCTACGCCCTTTAGCGGGCACAGCCCCAGATTTAGATTTTTGGCAGCTGAATTTTGTGACAAGTAACCGATCAGCTCTTTTAATATAAAATCGTTGATATTACTGGGCGCATCGACCGAATGCCTAAACAGGTCTATGTTAGATTCGGATGGATCATACGAATGGATCATGTTCACAAAAGCCACTGGCTGCGATTGAGCATCGTAGGCTACCATGATGGGGCAGCTGTTTAGATAATCGGTGTCGAAGTAGCCCAGCGTAAAAGTCCGCTCTGTACGGCCTGGTTTGGCCAGCCAACTGTCGTTGATACTTTTTAGACTACCGAGCAAGTGGGCACTGTGGGGTGGCTGATGAGTTTGGACCGTGTAGCCAGCTTTGGCAAAACGGTTGCTGATGTTGCGCCAGTGTTTGTCTTTGCTGGTTTGCCCCATAAATTGATCAATGGACACTACGGCTTCTTCGCCGATTTTTTGGATGGCAAAGTCGTGTTTTTTATAAAGTTTTAGCCAATGCTCACCAATGTGTACCAGGCTGACGTTCCAACGCGACCGACGGGCTAAATCTAAAAATGCCAGCAACAAAGATTCAAAATCGGCCGGTTTGCCGATTGGGTCACCCAATATCATGGCCAAGCCGTCAACAACTTTGTAGGCCAGGCCAGAGTCGTGGTGAAAGAAAAACAGTTTATCTTCTGGCCACAGCTTAAAGAAATCTTCGCTACTGCCCCCGTATTTTTCTAATAGCTGCCTGGCCACTCCGCGCTGTAGGGTTTGATCATCACTCCTGGGCTGCAACGGGCGAAAGAACGCCCCTATAGCCAAGATAATAGCCACTACCCGCGCCAAGTTTATAGAGTCAATAAACAATTTGGCGTGTCTAGAATGTATGGTCAAATTCCCCACGCTACCATTACATAGCAGTAAAACAGCGTGTTTTTGGGATTCAAAAAGGCCGATGTAGATACCCAGGTCACGACGGCTCATCAGCCACAGACCAGCCACGGTATACAAATATAGCCCACTAATAACGACCCCAACTTGCAGAAATCGCTGAGATATACTGGACGTCTCGCTGGCTACGTCAAAATATTTGCGCTCTAAAATGAGGATAACCAGACTAATCAGGGGCACCGGTGCCAGAACTAAGAATGGTCGCCTGGTAGCCGAGATAACAACCACTACCGCCAAAACCATAACCGAAAATCGCCAGGCCCAAACACTGCGGCGTTTTAGCTCCACCGCCAAATAAAGCAATACCAAGCCGGCAACCAGCAAGACATTGCGCCCAAAGTGAACACCATCAAATATAAATGGTTCCAAAAACCGTTCTTGGGGCTGGTGGCTGGCAGCCAACAGTAGTGCATAACAACCATTGATGGTGATCGTAAAAATTGCTACCCAGGATAGCAGGCGACGTAAAGATTGCCCAGGCATTTTACCCATGCTGATTAGACCAAGATGTTAACAGCCCGGGCTGCCACCAGTGCCACAGTAGCTAGTGACGTTAGGGACTGCAGGGTCATTAATAATTTGATGCGTTTAGTTAGGGGCAGGGTATCGGTTGGGCTAAAAGCCGAGGCATTGGTTACCGAGATATACAGGTAGTCAAAAAAAGTCGGTTGCCAGTTAGTCTGCCCGGTGACTTTTTCAGACGTTGCCATCTGCGGGAACAAAAAATCCCGTTCACTGGCCTGGACATTGTCGAGTTCCCAATACCATAATCCAAAAATAATTATATTCGTCAGGTATATGGCCAGCGCCGAAATAATGAGTTCATGGCCATTTATTACTGCACCGTTAAACAAAGCATTGATAACAAATACCAACGCTGCAATGTTAGCGATGGATACCAACGCAATGAGCAGTACAGCTATGATACGGCGCAAATGAAAACGTACCGATCGTTCGCCAGGGCGAATTATCCAAAGAGCAAATAGTAGAACTACCTCTAGCCCGGCGGTGGCGTATTTGGGCCAAACCACAAGATCGTTGCTAACCAGTAGCTGCAGGGCGATAGCGCACAAAACAGCAATTTGAACGTGCCAAACAGGTTCGGTACGGTTTTTGAAATGTAGGCCAGCCAGCTTCATCTTTGCCCCTGATTATAACAGCTACTTTGCATTTAAAAAGCTCATGCTCTATATTAAAATAGTGGGCAAGAAACAAAAATCGACATATTTACAAAAAGTCATGGCCGTTTGGCCTGTAATGATCTTTGTTTTAGTCGCCGGAGTTTCTTTGGGCGTCTTGTGGCAGGCCCACGGCTCATTATCAAATAACCGGAACACAGTTGTTATTAACGACCCCGACGTTAAGGTGCCCGCTAGTTTAGTTGCGTTTCTAAAAAACCAATCGTACTGCAACGGCACCAAAAGCACCGGTATCTGGAGCATTTACCAGGCCTACCAGGGTAAATTTGCCAAGATAGCTTATGGCTGTGGCACCAGCCTAGATAGCTACGCTATGGCCATCCAAAGTGGCAAGTCGTGGACATTGCTGATGCCCAAACAGTACTTATTACCAGCCAAAGCCAGCGGCACGGTTTCTGGATATGGACCGTCGTGCGAACTAGTAACCAAATACAACATCAGCAAGCAGATAGAACCGGTCTGCGTAAACGGCAAGGGCCAATCAAAAGTTGTATCAGTCCCTTAGAACTAGCCCTTGGAACTAAACTGACTCTTGACCTGATATAGCAACCAAAAACCAATAGCTGAACCAATCAGACTAAACACAAAGCTCATGAAACCTCGGCCGTAGGTGAATATACTGAGTACCGAGTAAGCAACGTTTAGTAGGGCGCCCAAGAACACTAGGTCCCAGCCGCTGCGTTGTTTGGCTTTTAGTTTGGGGTAGGCCATTAATAGGATGGCGCCTTCCACAGCTAGCACGATAACGCCTAGGTAAATGATGGTCTTGTCGCTGTTACTAATCAGTGCGTGGCCAGAGTAGATGTTGCCAAGATAGCTACCCAGTGTGACGGCAATACGGGTTAGGTGCCAAAGTTTATAGGCCGCAAAAAGCTGTAAAACTCCAAAGATTAGTGCCAACCATGGCCAAAAATCGGCCAAACTTTTACGAGCACTTTCTGATAGTGGTGGGGCCTTTTTGAAAACAGGCTCTAGTTGTTCATCTATTTTAGTTACTAAACTCATTGCTGTGCGCTCCCTTGTATTAATATGAATAAATCATAGCCCCTCGCTTACAGGTACGCAATATTGTAAATAGACATGAATGATGTCGCTGCTGGACTACAGTGCAAAACCCCCAGGCAAATGCTAGTATGAGTTGTAATGAAGTGGCCCAAACTTAGAACTGTTAACAACGTAATCAGCGTGGTGGTTATTAGCCTGTGTCTGTACACCTTGGTTCAGCCTTTTTTGCCGTCACTGCAGTTTGATATTAACAAGCTAACTCACGGCAACCGGTCTGTAACAGTGGATAATCTGTTTGCTAACAAACAGCCCCAGCAAGATCAGTTGATCATACCCAAGCTTTTTGTGACCACAAAGCTAAACGAGGGCACGACACTAAGTGCTCTAGAGCACGGTGTTTGGCACAGGCCTGGGACGGGTGATCCTGTAAAGGGCGGCAACATGGTGATTGCTGGACATAGGTTTATCTACGGCAGTAATTCGGCTTTTTATAACTTAGACAAACTGGCCAAAGGCGACCTGTTAGGTGTTTGGTGGAATCAAAAAAAATACATCTACCAGGTCAGCGAGACCAAAGTAGTGCAGCCTACGGAAATCAGCATAGAAAACCCCACCAAAGACAAGCAACTAACCCTGTTTACCTGCACGCCACTATGGACGTCTAAAGAGCGTCAGGTCATCATTGCCAAATTTGTAAAGGAACAATCATGAAAGAATGGCATAGAACTGTAATTTTGGCCTTGCTGCTAGCGGCTGCTGTATTCTTTTTGCTGTGGAGTAGATCGCAGTACAACCACAACTTTTTACATCAGCTACTTTAGTAACCTACCAGGTACAATATAAGTGTGCCCAGTTTTGAACAAAGCTATAAACGCCTAAACAAGCAACAGTTGCAAGCCGTTGATACTATTGACGGCCCGTTGCTGGTCATTGCTGGGCCAGGGACTGGCAAGACTGAACTGCTGGCCCTTCGCGTGGCTAACATCTTGAAGCGTACCGATACCAACGCCAGCAATATACTGTGTCTTACCTTTACCGAATCTGGTGCTCAGAATATGCGGGAACGACTAAGGAGCTTTATCGGCGACGGAGCATATGATGTAGCTATCAGCACCTACCACAGCTTTGGTAGTGACATCATCAAAAATTACAGCGAGTACTTTCAGCAAATTTCTGTAGATCGTTCTGACGATATTCGTTTGGAGCGGCCAGTAGATGAACTTAGCCAGATACAGATTGTAGGGCAGATCGTGCACAAACTACCGTTTGACAGCCCCTTGCTGAGTGCCCGTTACTACATCAAGAGTGTGGTGGACGCTATCAGCGATCTAAAACAGCACCTGATAACACCAGAAAAATTACGTGATATAGCCAACGCCAACCTGTCAGAGATCGAGGCCGCCCAGCCAATCATCGACAAGCTTGTCAATGACGTAGGCGGCATATCGGCCAAGAAAATCCAAAAACTCAGCCAGTACCAGCAACTGCTGGCTGGCCTTGAGAAACAAGACGGTAACCTAACAAAACAGACAGCAGCAGCATTGAAGCTGGCACACGA
>JBBQSV010000029.1:0-6312 GCA_038213615.1 Saccharimonadales bacterium (SeqCode)
ATCTTCTAGGTTCTTCATAAATCAATCATATCAAATACCAAAGTAGACTAGAACTAAATAACAGATACAAATTATTCCAAAAATTACGGAGTGCTGATATTAGAACTAATTGGTATCTGTTGATGTGTCTTTGGAGGGCCAGGAGGGACTTGAACCCTCGACACCCTGCTTAAGAGGCAGGTGCTCTAACCAGCTGAGCTACTGGCCCGTAACCAGCAAAATATAGCAGATTACCTCTGTTTTTTCAAGCCTTTTGGCTGGCGATACTAGACTGTAGCAGCAGGAGCAACGGGCGGTGCTGGCATTGGTGCTGGTACGTCTGGAGTGGCCGGTGCTGGGCTGCCGGCAATTTTATTGAATTCGTTCTGGATTATCATAGCGCCGATCATGCCTAGTAGGTACAGCAAGATAAACGCCAGGATCCCACTCAGCTTGTCCTTGGTTACCTGTTCCACGCCCTCGCTGTATTTCCATACCCACCAAATGTTGACTATGGGGATGATCAATAACCAGGCCGTAGGGATTTTAGCGCCCAAAGCATTCATCTCGCCCTTGGTCTTTACTTGCCACACAATGCCGTAGATACCAAAAGTTATGATAGTCAAACCAAGTATGCCTAAAATGTTACGTTTTTTCATTTACTTCTTTCTTCTTTTAAATAGTTGTTGAATCGAATTATAGGCCAACTTTAAACAGTTAGCTAGATACTACTTGTGCTTGTTTGGGGCTACTGCTCACAAAGCGGTAAAGCACCGGCATTGCGGCGCTATACATAAAGAAGAAGTAGATGGCGAACGGTATGCCAATGATGGTTATCATTAGTAGCACTAGCGAAAAGAACACACCAACGATACCCCAAACTTTTGCCGAATGGCCCTTGCTTTGGTTCCAGCTAGCTTTTAGTGCATCAACTGCACTAATCTTTTTGTCTACTAAGTAGTAGCTGGCCAGCGCCAGTCGGGGCACCACAAAAAAGAATGGGATCACAAACAGCAACAAACTTGCCGTTACGATGAATGCTTGCAGCACCAGCAGTAGTAGCATTTCCCAAATCTGCTCACCACTTTCTTTAAACACTTCTTCGAACTTGACGGTTTTTCGGTCTATGCCAGCTAGCAACACCTTGGCGTTAGCTACCATAAAGAACGCCGTTAGCAGCAGGCTCAGCAGAACACTCAAAGCTATAGTAGTGGCATGATGCCCGCCGGTTAGGGCGTTGATTACAGACGAACTGGCCCAGTTTATGGCCATAAATCCAAAGAATACGGCTAAGTTAACCATGACGGCGGCCTTAGAATATTTGTACGTACCAAATCCGCCCGGCCAAGTTTTTGGGACGCCCGGCAGTTTTTCGCTCGTTTCTGCTGTTGCCATGACAACCTTTCTGAATTATTACTTGCCATCAGTCTAGCACCAGGCCTTGGCTTAAGCAATATCTCAGCTATCAGATTACCCACCCCTAGGGCCTGGGGTGGTACAATCTAAAGTGATGAAAACACTTAACGGGGCAGAGTTGGCTGAATTTATACAGGAGCGCCAGGCCAAGGCGGTGCGTGGTTTGCGCCAAGCTCACGACATCAATCCCAAACTGGCAATTATCCGCACTAATCCAGACCCGGTAGTGGATAGCTACATGCGTCTAAAGACCAGATATGGCCAAGATATTTTGGTAGACGTAGACGTGCACGACGTAGACCAGGCCAAGGTCCAGGACGTCATTGGCAAGTTGAACCAAGACCCGTCGGTGCACGGCATCATTGTGCAGATACCTTTGCCAGACCCATCCCAAACCGATGCGGTTTTAAATGCAGTGACACCAAACAAAGATGTTGATGGCCTAGCGCAGGGGTCAGTGTTTGACCCGGCTACACCCATGGCCATCGACTGGTTATTGGCTGGCTACAACATCGACTTAAAAGGCAAAAAAATTGTCATTGTTGGCCAGGGCAGATTGGTTGGGAAGCCATTGGCCAAAATGTGGCAGGCATCTGGCCTGGACGTTACCGTGGCCGACCGTGACACCAAAGATCTAGCCAAACTCACCACCCAAGCCGATATCTTGATCTGCGGCACTGGTGTGCCGGGTTTAATCGCAAGTGAAATGGTCAAACCACAGGCTGTAGTTGTAGACGCCGGTGTGGCTACCGATAGCAATGGTTTGGTGGGTGATGTAGCGGCATCTGTACGCGAATTGCCAAACGTTACCATCACACCGCTAAAGGGTGGGGTTGGCCCACTAACGGTCTGCGCCTTGTTCGAAAATGTCATCCGGGCAGCCCGCGAAATGGTCAATGGCTAAGATGTCTCCGGCTGGCAGGGTAGTGCTTGCCGTAGATACGTCTGATAAACAAACTGCTCGTCGACTAACCAAACTGGCCAAAGATTGCGGGGCTACATATATAAAGTATGGTTTGCAATTGGCTACTGCCACTAGCTGGCAATTCTGCGGTGACTTGGCAAAAAAATACGGCCTCCAATGGATGGCCGATGCTAAATTACACGACATACCCAACACCGTCTCTGCAGCTGTAGGCAATTTGGTTTCTTTGGATAACGCACCATTTGCTATAACCATTCATATATCTACCGGACAGCAAGCACTAAAAGCTGCCAAGCAGGCCGCCGGCAAAGTGAAGCTATTTGGTGTTACGGTTTTGACATCCATTGACGATGCCGAGACAAAACAAATTTACGGTGGCCAAACCCGTGCTCAAAAAGTGCCGCAGTTTGCATCGGCCGCCGCCGATGCTGGACTATACGGGTTGGTTTGTTCGGCACGAGAGGTTGGCTTGGTAAAGTCTGACCCCAAAACTGCAAAGTTATTTGTCATGGCCAACGGTAGCAGATCGCACGGGACTGATCATCACGATCAATCAAATGTGCTCACTCCAGCGGAAGCACTTCAACTTGGCGCCGACTTGATAGAAGTCGGCCGACAGGTTACTCTAGCTAGCAAGCCGGTGGGGGCGTATCAGAAACTAATAGAGGAACTGAACCTTGACCACTCCCCCCATAAGCTCGCAAAATAACCTAGACTTAAAAGGGCCGTTGATTGCAGCAGGATTCCAAGTTGGCCAATATGAGTTTGCCTCCGGCGAAACAGCCAACAACAAATTAGGCTTGGACGCGGAGACACTAGAAACTTCAGATCCAGAACTTTATCACGAAGTAGTGGGGCGCCTGGCTGTGCAAGCCAGGCAATTTAAGCCTAATGCTCTGACCTACGTACCCAACGGGGCTCGCGGTTATGCGCATGCCATTGGCCATCTAACTGGCCTGCCAGTTGTTGAGATGGTGGCCACACCAAATGAACAGGGCGGTAAAGACGTTGCACTTGCCCGTGGCTTCAAAAACCTGGCTAGGTTTGTATTGGCCAGGCGCATTGTGCTCATAGAGGATGTAACCACCGAGCTAACTAGTGTCAATCGGACCTTAGAGATGCCATTTATGAAACACAAAGTGGCAGGTATCGCGGCCATTTGGAGGCGCGGTGTAGAGGGTAGAGAGAAGCCGCTACCTAAAGGTATACGAGCGTCATGGTTAGTCGAAGCCCCAATGCCTCGGCTAATGACGCCAGGCCTCATAGACCATCACTTGCGTCACAAAACCCGCTTTCAGAACCAACGAGTACATAAGTAGCCCAGTACACCTTCTTGCAATTATAAATCTGGGTTTATTTTGATGTTAGACTAAGCTAATGATTATTGGCGTTTTTGATTCTGGTGCTGGCGGCGAGTCGGTAGTTGCAGCCATCAAAAAATCCTTGCCGCAGCACCAAGTAGTTTTTAAAGACGATCGTGCTCACTTGCCTTATGGCACCAAGACCATCGATCAAATTCGCGGCTACGTTACGCCAATTATTAAAGACATGGCTTCTAGTTGCGATGTTATTGTCATAGCCTGCAATACCGTTAGTACCAATCTAATACAAGAATTGCGCAGTCAAGTAACCATACCACTCATTGCCATGGAGCCTATGGTTAAGTTAGCAGCTCGAGTAACCAAGTCAAAGATCATCGCCGTTTGTGCTACGCCACGGACACTGGGCAGTCAGCGTTATGCTTGGTTAAAAGGTAGTTTTGCCAAAGATATCAAAGTTGTAGAACCAGATTGTAGTGACTGGACCAGTCTTATCGAGTCAAAACAAATGGACCAGCAGCGTATCCAAAGAGACATAGATACTATATGCGATACCGGGGCCGATGTAATCGTGCTTGGCTGCACTCACTACCACTGGATAGAAAAGCAAATTCTAGCAGCTGCGCAGGGTCGGGCACAGGTTCTGCAGCCAGAACAGCCAGTTATAGTCCAGCTTAAGCGAGTGCTAGGACAGCTTTCTTAAACTGCTCACCGCGGTCTTTGTAGTCTTTGAACATCCCAAAGCTGGCACAACCAGTCGATAACAAGACTACGTTGCCAGTTTTTGCTTTGCGCTGTGCAACTTTTACAATTTCGGGCATGGTCTTGCCACCTTCAATTACTTTGTCAAAGCCAGCTTTTTTTAGTGCCTTAGCAATTACTGGCCCCATCTGGCCAATGCAAATTGCGGCTCGCACATTGTTTGCTATCACAGCCTCAGCCAGGCTGTCAAAATTTACGCCCTTGTCTGACCCGCCTAAAATTACAATTTTGGGTTGCGTAAATGCCTGCAAGGCTACAATGGCGGTTTCTGGTGTGGTACCAAAACTATCATCGTAATACTTTACGCCACCTAGTTCTCGTACTAATTCCAGACGGTGCTCTAGGCCAGTAAAAGTTGTCAAAACAGATTGAATAGCCGGCAGGTCTTGAGTTACTTGCCACACGGCAGTTACTGCCGCACAAACGTTTTGCCAGTTGTGTTTGCCCAACAATTTTAGCTCGTCTGTATGGCAAGCAATCTGCTCGTCTATCACTATGTTGCCACGTAGTACCAGTGCACCCGGTGCCTGCATGTACGGTATTTTGTGCCCGGGGCTAATCGACGCCACATTGCGCGAGTTTATATTATCAGCATAAAAAATAGCCATATCGGTCGGCTTTTGCCATTTGAATAGCTGCTGTTTGGCGGTTATGTATTCGTGCATGTCGGCGTGCCAGTTTAAATGCTCTGGTTCTACCATCAGACACACACCAATGTGTGGCGAATACTGGTGGTCAATCAGCTGAAAGCTACTAAGTTCTAGTACCACCCAGTCATCTGGGTCGATATTCTTTTTTAATAGTTCCAGCGCTGGGATGCCAATGTTGCCGGCCAGGTGCACCCGGTGCCCGGCAGACTCCAGTATTTTGGCAATTAGCGTGCTGGTAGTGCCCTTGCCCTTGGTGCCAGTCACGCCAATTACGTTTTTGGTGGGGCAGACCCGCAGAAATTCGTTGGTTACAGAAGTCACCTTTTTGGCGATTTCTGGGCCGTTGGCGTCTATTATCAACTGTGGTGGCAGCCCGCTGGTACGCACTATCAAATCATACTTGTCTAGGTCTTTTAGATAATCTGGCCCCAGCACCGACTTAGCCCCCGCCGGCAATTGTTTGGACTTGTCTTGGTCCAAAATGGTCAGCTGGTTACCATCACGGTTCCAGTATTCGTAGGCCGACTGGCCATTATCGGCGTACCCCAAAATAGCAATCTTCATACCTACCATTGTAACAGCACCAAAATAGCTCATGCTTGCAAAAATGGAGTTAGAGTAGATAATTAATCCCAATATATGGTAACAAGAGCCCGAGAGCGAATATCCTACGAGTTTGAGGCATCTGTAATGTCTCTTGTAGCGTTATCTGACGAGCCTTTATATGTGGTAGATGCTGCCGGGGCTACCGGCAGGGCAAGATCCTATGCCGCTCGTGCATATAACAATCTTGAGGATCTTGGGTTTGTTATCAAAGAGCGTTATCTTACGGGCCATGTAGGAAAACCTGGGTTTAATGCTGCTCCAACTAAGCATTTTTGGTCCACAGCGGCTAACGTATCACGTTTGGCCAGGATAGAGCTACCGCGTGCGGAGCACAGAATAATGACAAGTTCGATAACGGCTCGGGAATCCATGGAAGATCACGCCCCAGACAGTCATGCTTACATCGAAGCCGAACGAACGTATTTGGGTGGGGCAGCAGTGCTGGGTGCAAGATTAGATCTGAGTGAATTAGAAGACTGGTATCCGGTAGTACCGGGGTGGACATTACTCATAGACATGGAAGCCACACATCGTCTGGCAAGTGTCTAGACTGCCAACTCGGCCTTGACCATGTCGGCCACCTGGCGGGGTGTCATCTCGGCTTTCAAAATAAACTTGCGGGCACCTAGTTCTTTTAGAATCGGCGGAGCCTCTT
>JBBQSV010000030.1:0-6121 GCA_038213615.1 Saccharimonadales bacterium (SeqCode)
CACTGGCCGCAAAGGCCACGCCCAATTTAGGGTTGTTGTTCAAGACAGCCACACCAGCCCCACTAGCGGCAAGGTGATAGCTCAGCTGGGACATCACAACCCACACTCTAAAGAAACAGTTATCGACGTAGAAAAGGCTGCTGTCTTTCTGGGTAATGGCGCGCAGCCTTCACCTAGAGTTGTCAGATTACTTCAGGCGCAAGGTGTTAAATTGCCATCATGGGTCAAGGTTTCTGATGACAAAAAGCAGCGTTCTATCAAAAACACAGAAAAACTCCGCCGAAACCGCCCCGCCGACGCCGAAGCCGTGGCGGACAAGCCCGCTAACACAGAGGCCGTGGCGGACAAGCCCGCCGAAGCAGAAGCTCCAGCCGCAGAAGCTGCAGAGCCAGTGGCTGCTGATACAGCTGCGCCTGCCGAGAGTAATCCGACTGCATCCGTCACAGACCAAGAAGAACCAGCTAGCGAAGGATCGGCC
Organism: Saccharimonadales bacterium (SeqCode); assembly: GCA_038213615.1. Lineage (GTDB taxonomy): Bacteria > Patescibacteriota > Saccharimonadia > Saccharimonadales > OMJO01 > JBBQSV01. The sequence goes on from JBBQSV010000030.1 coordinate 479, forward strand.
GAAGAAGCTGATCCAGAAGTTATAGCTGAACCAGTTCAAGAAGCCGCCGACCAAGAGCCAGAACCAGCCGCCGAGGCTCCTGCCGAAGAGGCTGAACCAGCCTCAGAAGCCGACACCGCCGAAGTCAAAGCCTAGTTCTCCTAAAGCCTACTTTACAAGCAGCTTTGCCCAGCATACGTTTTATCCTATTATGTTAAATATGGATAGCTTCTTCAAATACGACCCGCAGACGATGGGGGCAAAAGGCGTGGTACTAATTGGTGATAAGGTGTTGTGTTATCGTCGAGATGACAAAACGGACTTGTATCCACTGTATATTGACTTGCCTGGTGGTGGCCCAGAGCCAGGCGAGACGCCATTTGATACATTCAAGAGAGAGGTAAAAGAAGAATTCGATCTAGAGATCAAGCCAGAACACATTGTTTATGAAAAAACCTACCCCAGCAAAATACAAAAAGGTAAGTACGCCCATTTCCCTGTAGCCAAGTTGCCGTCTTCAGCCGAAAAAGACATCAAATTTGGCCCAGAGGGCTTAGAATACTTATTGCTTTCGTTTGAAGAATTTGTGAGTAGAAAAGATGTTTGGCCAGTACTGCAAGATCGAGCCAAAGATTACGCAAAATACGTTTTGAGTCAGGAGTAGGCGGGTGACCCGCAATACTTTTGCCAGTAGAAGCACTCATGAGTTTGCTATAATTAGCTTGTAATTACCGTAACAGGAGGACTTGTAGAATGAGTACCATAGACCAACAGTTCATAGAGTATATAGTCAAATCAATCGTAGGCAGCCCAGATGCTGTCAAAGTAGAACGACGCGTGGACGAAAAAGGTGTCTTATTAGAGTTAACAGTAGACGGCGAAGACTTAGGCCGTGTGATTGGCAAACGAGGCGCAACTGCTCAGAGCCTGCGTACGCTACTTCGTGCTTTGGGCACCAAGAACGATGCCCGTTACAACCTAAAGATCATTGACGATGGCCACCCAGCGCCACCTAGGCGCGATGATGACGACAGGCCAGCTGTTGCCGATGATTCGGTAGCGTCGACTGATGATGTCCAGGCAGATGACCAGCAAGATGACCAAGTGGCCGATGAGGCTCCTGATGAGTCTCCTGATGAGGCTCCCGAGGAAGAAGTAGTAGCCGACGAACCGGCAGAGGCAGAAGAAGCCCCAGAGCCCGAGGAAAGTGATACTTTGGCTAGGACGCGCAAAGAGCTCGATGATCTTGATGACCTCGACATTTAGCTTCATAAAATAGTTTCGCTAAGCCGTTTCACGGCTTTAATCGACATACCTTTTGCCTACAGCTGCAAAAGGTATGCTAAAAATGCCGCCCCCAGTCCAAAAACCAAACCATTGTTTACAGCCCTCAAACCATACTGACCTGCGGAATCGCTTCGCTAAGTCCTCGGTCAATCTGGTCTTCGGTCCTCCAACAAAGGTGTTTTTGAAAGGGGGTAGCAGCTTGAACCAAGGGATAAGTTCGTCTATACTGTTACCTACGTTTCGGCTGAGGCCTCAGCGTAAAAAAGTCAAATTTACCCGCCAAACTTTCTTTGAAAGTTTAGGAGGGCAAGAAGCTCATTGCGAGCCATCGAAAGATGGGAGCTTTATGTGGCAAAACGAACCCTAACCAGGGTTCTTTTTGTTTACATATAGTCTACGTCTAGCCAAAAATCAGCTGCTTCGCAGGCACTAAAGTGACCGCGTTCGACTAACCAGTCCAATAAGTTAGCTTCATCTATAGCTTGTTGCGGCGTTAATTCCCCAAAGCAAGTAGTATCGGAACTATCATCAGTATCGAGTGGCTCTGATTGCTCGACTATTTCCCAAAAACTCTCTGTATGACTCATAGCTAAATTTATTGTAAAATATACGTATGAAAATTCAAATTATTAGTTTGTTTCCAGAGATGTTTCCGGGCGTGCTGAATCAAAGCATGCTGTTCAAGGCCCAGGATAAAAAAATTGTGCAGTTTGAATACGTCAATCTGCGTGATTTTGGTTTGGGGGCCCGAAAAACAGTGGACGATACCCCCTATGGTGGTGGTGACGGCATGTTACTGATGGCGCAGCCGCTGTTCGGTGCAATCGAGCATGCCAAAAAATCTAGCCCCCAGGCTGAGGTTATTTTGATGACCCCGCGCGGTAAGACTTTTGATCAGGCCATGGCCAAAGAACTAGCCGATGATGGCAAGGATAAAATATTTGTTTGTGCTAGGTACGAAGGTTATGACGAAAGAGTAGTAGAGCTGGTAGACAGGCAGATTTCTATTGGTGACTATGTGTTGACCGGTGGCGAGATTCCAGCCATGACTGTGATAGACGCCCTGGTACGGCTAATTCCTGGTGTACTGGGCGGCGAAGCTAGCGCCGAGATAGAAAGCTTTAGTGATGGCAAAACCCTGGAGTTTCCGCAGTACACTCGGCCAGAAGATTTCCGGGGCCAAAAAGTACCGGATGTTTTACTCAGTGGTAATCATGCAGAGATAGCTAATTGGAGGAGTAAAAATTCTATTGCTAAAAAGGGAAAAGAGCAGCCAGAGTAACGAATTTATTTCGTTCTCTGCGCGATGAGGAAAACCGTAGGTTGTCCTCATAAGGCGGAGCCGCTGGTAACCACGCTGAGATTGCCAAGTGGCGCAAAGATCAATCCAAGCCCAAAGCCTAAAGATGGCCACAAATAGGGCAAGGTTCTTCGTGCTCATTGTCGTGCAATAATAACCTGCCGGCCTTGGCCCAGGGCTGGTAGTCGTGGTAGCCAACTAGATCACCTAGTTTACGCAAGGCCCAACCAGCAATACCGTAAATCCGTACACTCCCCCACAGCACCGCCGCCCAGTATTCACCGATGGGCAGTACATAAATTGGTCGTTTAGGCGAGTAGGGCTTGGGGTCTTTTTGGCTGGCTTGGCGGATCAGGTTGTTGGCTACAAAACTGCCATCGTAAAGCGCTGTTTGGGCTGTACCGCAGTAGGCTGTGTCGGCGTTGTCGCCAAGTACTAAAATATCTGGCTCGGCTTCTAGGTATTGACTGACTCTAACCCGTCCATTTTTGGCTAGTTCAAAACCCTGTTCGGTAAAAAAACTATGATTAGCCACGCCGGCCGTCCAAACCACGGTATGGCTAGACAAACGCTTGCCGTTAATCATTAATTCGTCAGCCGTTTCGGCCTTAACAGCCGTATTAAGGTAGATCTTTACACCTAATCTTTTAAGGTGGCGCTTGATAGCCCGGGACATATCTTTTGGCATGCGGGGCACTAGCCTATCGGTTGCCTCTACTAAATCAATATGTACTTTTGGTTTCTTAATCTGGTGCATTTTGGCAATGCGCCGTAAGTAAGCGCTTAGGGCACCAGCTAGTTCTACGCCAGTGGGGCCACCACCAACCACCACGTAGTTGTGGTCCAGGTGTTTTTCGTCGATTAGCTGTTGGTGCAAATGGCGTTTGAGTCGCTCGGCTTCATCATTAGTTTTTATGCCATAAGAAAATTCGGGCAAACCTTTGATTCCAAAGAAATTGGTAGTTACGCCTAGGCATAAGACCAACTTGTCATAGGCAAAACTACGTTGACTTTTGGTCTTGACACTATTATCAGCCCGATCAAGGCTGGTTACGCTATCTTGAACAATCGTAATCGACTTGTCTTTGAATATTTGCGCCAGGGGGATGCTGGACATAACCTTTTTGCCACCGGCCGCCGTGTGGTACAGGGTAGGGTAGTAACGAAAGTCGGGGTGGTCAGTAATAAGGGTTAGGTCAAACATCTGGCTGTCGGCTAATATCAACGCCGCCTTTAAGCCAGCAAAACCACCACCAACAATCACAATTTTCTGTTTACTCATTTGTATAACTTTACCATAAGCGGCTCATGATAAGATGTAGAGGTGGAAAATTTTGTACAAATACTAAAACAAAAAGGCTTTACCGGCGACACCGACAGCAGTGCTGAAGCCAAAGAAAAATATAGTCACGATGCCTCGTTGTTTGAGTTAGTACCTCAGCTGATAGTTGCACCTAAACTGGCGAATGATGTTCAGCTATTAGTACAGACGGTAAATGAACTCAAAGCTAGCCAGCCTGGTTTGTCACTGACGGCCCGAAGTGCCGGTACCGATATGTCGGGTGCGGCCATTAACGAGTCCGTGATAGTAGATTTTAACAAGTATTTGACCAAGATAGAGGGTGTTACACCCTCGGAGGCTCACACTCAGCCCGGTGTTTTTTATCGTGATTTCGAGGCAGAGACACTCAAACAAGGCGTGTTATTGCCTTGCTACCCAGCCAGCCGAGAACTGTGTACGGTGGGTGGCATGGTGGCCAATAATTCGGGCGGGGAAAAGTCATTGCAATACGGCAAGACCGAAAAGTTTGTAAACGAACTGAGCGTGGTGCTGACGGATGGCAAAAGCTACGTGGTCAAACCACTAACCAAGCCCGAGCTAGATAAAAAGATGGCCCAAAATGATTACGAGGGCCAACTGTACAAAAATATGTTTGAACTGGTAGACCAAAATTACCTAGCGCTCAAGGCAGCCAAGCCCAAAGTCACCAAAGACTCTACCGGCTATCATTTGTGGAACGTCTGGGATAAAGAAAAAGGCATTTTTGATCTGAATCAAGCTATTGTGGGGTCGCAGGGAACGCTTGGTTTGGTGACGGACATCAAGTTTCGATTAGTAAAGGCGCCAACACATTCTGGTACGCTGGTGGTCTTTTTGCGTAAGACCGATGATCTAGGTAATGTCATCAACAAAGTTATGACCCACAATCCGGCTACGTTCGAGGGTTTTGATAACTACACCCTGATGCTTAGCTTTAAGTTGTTTTATTACTTTCATCAAACTCTGGGTTGGTTAGGTATGGCCAAGCTCGGCATACAGTTATTGCCAGATTTATTTAAGCTGGCCCGTGGCATACCTAAAATGGTGTTACTAGTAGAGTTCAACGGCGCCACCCCAGAAGAAGTGACAGCAAAGGTTCATGCTCTAAAACAAGACATGAAAGAGTTTGGTCATGAGGCGCTATTTGAAGAAGACGAAACTGAGTCCAAGGCCAAAAAGTTTTGGATCATGCGACGCGAAAGCTTCAACTTGCTTCGCAAAAAAGTTCACGACAAACACACCGCCCCATTCATTGATGATTTGGTAGTTAACCCGGAGCATTTGCCGCAATTTTTGCCAGAACTGCGAGCTATTATCAACAAGTACGAACTGTTAGCTACCATTGCTGGGCACATGGGCGATGGCAACTTCCATGTTATTCCGCTGATGGAAATAGAGAAAGAATCCGAACGCGCCAAACTGCAGCCGGCTATGAAAGAGGTCAATGAGCTGGTGCTCAAATATGGCGGTAGTTTAAGTGGCGAGCATAACGACGGCATGGTTCGTGGCCCGTGGCTGAATCAAATGTATCGGCCAGAAATTGTAGATCTGTTCAAAAAAACCAAACATATATTTGACCCCCAGAACATCTTTAACCCGCACAAAAAGACTGATGCCGATTGGGACTTTTCATTCAGCCACATCCGTCAGCACTTTTAATCAGGTTGCTAAATAAATTTAGGGCAATCGAGCGCCGAACGATACCATCACTGAAAAAACCAATGTTATTACCAGTGAAAAAAGAAATACTTTCTTG
>JBBQSV010000031.1:0-6103 GCA_038213615.1 Saccharimonadales bacterium (SeqCode)
TGTTGACGGCCAATCAGAGCCTTTTGATCGAAGTCTTCCAGGCTGTAGGGTGAGTAATAGGTCGGCGCCTTGGGCATCGATGCCAAAAATGCTGCCTCATCCAAAGTTAAGTCCTTGGCAGATTTATGGAAGTAATCGCGGGCCCCGGCTTCTACGCCGACTTCGATGCCACCATAAGGTGCAGAGTTGAGGTAGCCGGTGAGTATTTGTTGCTTGGTGTAGCTACGTTCTAATTCAACGGCCAGGATAAGTTCCTTAACTTTTCTAGAAATAGTTTGCTGGTGGCCAACACCATTCTGGGTCAGCCGTACTAGCTGCTGGGTGATGGTAGATCCACCCTGTTTGGTGCCATGCCCTAATGTATCGCTGACACCAGCACGCACGATGCCACGCACATCAAAACCACCGTGTTTAAAGAAGTCTTTATCTTCTACGGCGATAGTCGCCTGTTTTATATAATTAGAGATTTGCTTATCTTCTACGGGGTAGCGTTTGACACCTTCGGCATCGTCCCATAGTAGTACCTTGCCGGTGCGATCGTAATAACGCATACTGCCGCCCAAATTGGCGCCACTAATACTATCTAAATTGGGCAGATCCTTTCTAAAGAAGGCAAACAAACCCAAGAGTACAACAAAGACACTAACGATGCCGATGCCAGTAATTCGGAGCGCCATCAAGGCGCCTTCACGACTGAACCAGTAGTGGTACATTCGCTTGGGGTTCAAGCGGTAAAAGAATCGGCCGACTCTGGATTTTGGCATGCCAGCCAGACGTTGTGCTTTGGAACGTATCAACTGTTCGCGACGAGCTTTCCATCTATCTGAAATGTTACGGTTAAGTTTTATAGATTGGCCACTTTTAGTGACATAGGTATTACGTTTGTTGACCGAACGACGCCCCCTGTTAGGACCTAACTGAGCCATCAATTACCCTCTCTTGTTTACCAACTATATTAATCAGATCTTATGACAATCATTATAGCAAAGTTGTGCAATTACCAAACCGCTTAGTATAGGCTATACTTTACATATATATGACATTATCAGAAGAGTTAGTTTGGCGTGGGTTTGTAAACCAGTCTACTTTCAAAGACATTAAGTCGTTGGATGGCAAAAAATGGACGTTTTATCATGGCTACGATGCCTCGGCCGATTCGCAAGCAGTTGGTAATCTAGCCGCTATGATGGCTGATAAGGTGTTTATGCGCCACGGCTGCACGGCCATTATTCTGGCCGGAGGCGCTACAAGTTTGATTGGTGACCCAGGCGGCAAAGATTCAGAACGAATTTTGCAAAGCGAAGCAACCATTGCAAATAACGTGTCCAAGGCCGAACTGCAGTTTCGCATTGTGTTTAGCGATCAGAAGTTCGAGATAGTTAACAATTTGTCGTGGACTAAAAATTTGAAAGTTTTGGATTTTTTGCGAGATGTCGGCAAACACTTTAGTATGACGCCACTAGTTCAGCGCGACTACATCGCCAAACGCCTGGGTGAGGGTGGTTCCGGCATCAGTTACACCGAATTCAGCTACACCATCTTGCAGGGCATGGATTACCTGCATTTGTACGACAAATACAAGTGTAATTTGCAGCTGGGAGGGTCTGATCAGTGGGGTAACTGCTTGTCTGGTGTGGATTTGGTGCGTAAAGCTCGTGGTGCCGAGGTACAGGCGCTAACACTACCGTTAGTTATCGATAAGTCGACTGGTAAAAAGTTTGGCAAGAGCGAGGCAGGGGCTATTTGGCTGGACGCAAACAAAACCAGCGTTTATCAGTTTTACCAATTTTGGCTAAACACCACTGATGAGAGTGTAGAGGATTATCTAAAAGTCTTCACTGAATTGGACAGGCCGGTTATCGAAAAACTTATGAAGGAATTCAACGCTGATAAAGCCAGTCGCTCGGCCCAAAAGACTCTGGCTTACGAAACAACTAAGATAGTGCATGGCAAAGAGCGAGCGGATAGTGTGATGCGGATTACCGAAAGCCTATTTGGCGCTGGACGGTTTAGCGATCTAAACGCTAAGGACATCGACCTGCTTAAGGCCGAACTGGTTTCCGTAGATGTTAAGCCTGACGAACAATTGGCTAAAGTATTGGTTCGAGCCCAGCTGGCCAGTTCTAACAGCGAGGCGCTACGTTTCATTGCCAGCAATGCCGTAACCGTGAACGACGAAAAAGTCGATGCCAGTAATGAATACCCTTTTCACAAGGGTAGCAATCTGTTAAAACGTGGTAAAAACCAGTTTGCTATTGTTGATATTTAGTTTGGGGCTAATCTATTAGTTATGCAGCTGAGTGACGATATAGCCAAGCTAAAAGGTGTGGGGACAGAGGTTGCCAAGAAATTGGCAATCCTAAATATCGTGACTATTGGCGACCTAGTCAATAATTACCCCAGGCGTTACGAAGATTACTCAAACATTGTCTCCATTGATCAGATAAATCCCGGGCCTGTGACAATCAAATCGACTATCAAACAGGTAAAAGGTCGATATGTCAGCCGTGGGTTACATGTGACTGAGGCAGTCGCTAGTGATGATACCAGCAGTGTGCGGTTGGTTTGGTTTAATCAGCCTTACCGCGAGGCTGGGATTAAGCCCGACCAAGAGTACTTTATCTCTGGTGAGTTTGGCTTTCATCGGCGCCAACACAGTATCCAGAACCCATCAGTGGAACTGGCCGAGGGTTTTACTGTCAATACAGCCCGTATAGTGCCCGTGTACCGCGAGACCAAAGGTTTTAAGTCGCACCAAATCCGCAAGTTAGTACGCGCAGCTGTACCACTAATCAAAGATTTACCAGAGACTTTGCCTGACTGGCTTATAAAGAAGCAAAAGCTAATGCCAAGGGCCAGCGCCATCATGGCCATGCATTTTCCTAACGAGGCCCAAGATGTTGCCGAGGCAGAGCATCGACTGGGTTTCGAGGAAGTGTTTGAACTAACCCTGGCGGCACTACTCAATAAACAAGAACTTGCTGGTGAACATAGCCTGAATATCCCGTTCGAACCAGACCTAGCCAAACAATTTGTTAAAAACCTGCCCTTTAAACTCACCGATGCCCAGCGTAGCGTAGTTTGGCAGATCTACAAGGACATGGAGCGGTCTCAGCCAATGAATCGCTTGGTAGAGGGCGACGTGGGGTCTGGCAAGACGGTGGTGGCAGCTATGGCCGCAGTTATGGTCATGAAACAGGGATTTCAGGTGGCCCTGATGGCTCCTACGGAGCTATTAGCCAGGCAACATGCCGACACCATTCACAAGCTGCTAGAACCCCTAGGGATGGCAGACCAAGTAAGTTTGTTAATTGGTGGATTAAGTTCGGCCCAAAAAGCCACTGCCCAGGCGGGCATTAAAAGCGGACAGGTTCAGTTTATTGTCGGTACTCATGCCTTGATTCAGCAAAAAGTCGACATGCACAAGTTAGGGCTAATTATTGTTGACGAACAACACCGCTTTGGCGTGGATCAGCGCAAAAAGCTGCAAGCCAAAGCTGGCCACATGCCCCACGTGTTGAACCTGACGGCTACGCCGATACCCCGTAGCCTGGCGCTGACTCTTTACGGCGAACTAGATGTTTCGATTATTGACACTAAGCCAGCTGATCGTCTGCCAATCGCTACCAAGATTTGTTCACCAAATTCTAGACCCCAGTTATACGTCAAGATCGTTAAAGAGTTGCAGTCTGGACGTCAGTCTTTTGTAGTTTGCCCACTGATCACAGAATCCACGGCTTTGTCGGCCAATTCTGCTGAAAAGACATATGAAACTTTACGAAAAGGACCATTCAAACAGTTCAGGGTTGGATTGCTGCATGGGCGGCTTAAATCCGAAGAAAAAGACAAGATTATGCAGCAATTTGTAAATCACCATTTGGATATTTTGGTCAGCACTACGGTGATCGAAGTAGGTGTTGATGTGCCGAATGCTACCGTCATGCTGATAGAAAATGCCGAACGTTTTGGTCTGGCGCAGATTCACCAGTTGCGTGGGCGAGTGGGCCGCAGCCACTACCAAGGTTACTGTTACCTGATGATGGGTGATAGCTCGGCGCCCAGCGCCCGGCTGCGGGCTATAGAAAGCTCTAATGACGGGTTCAAACTGGCCGAGCTGGATCTAGAAATCCGTGGACCAGGGGCTATTTATGGTACTTTTCAGCACGGTGAGCTGGACCTGCGGGTGGCCAAATTAACGGATACCAAGTTAATTGCCGCTGCCCGGCAGTCAGCTCAGGAATTTATTGATCGAGGCGATAAAATGTTAAGCTATAAACATCTGAACGACACTGTAAGCCAGCTCAGAGCTGTCACTAATCTAAATTAAAACGAAGGAACATTAATTGTATTCTGGAACAACGCTAACAAAAGCGTCTGGGCGCATTTTAGGCGCTCACCAAAAGATTGACCGAGTGGCTCGCAAGCACCTGGCCAAGCTCGTTGATGACGATTCAGCTTTTCCGGCTAGCCGTAATATTTTGCAGTTCGAAGGCAAAAACGGACCAGACGCTATCAAACGTAAAAGCCCAGCCCAGGATGAGCCGTGGCACTACTACAGCCCTTTTGATAACGATGACTCTAAATTGTTAGAGTTGATAAAAGCCCACTACGACAAGCTCGTGCATGAATTAAAGGCCAAACATACTGAACGCAGTGCGTTCGAGGCAGCCTGGCTAGCACATGCTCTAGTAGACGGCTTAACTCCAGCGCACCACTATCCGTACGAAGAAAAGTTAACAGAACTTTTGGGCGGCGACAGCATAGAAAACCGTACATCCATAAAAGAAAAGATGGTTTTACCTGGTGACACAGCCAAAGAAAAAGTTAAAAACAACTGGAAAATGTGGGGCTTCAAGGGACTTTTTTCTACTCATTTTTGGTTTGAATGGGGCGTATCTACGCTGTTGGCGCCGGTGCCATTAAATGATGCCATGCCCACCGAGGAAGAGATTAAGGAGCTACAAAGTATCGGTATCCTAGAGCTGTTCAAGCAAACAGCCCGCGACATTGCCGCCCTGAATCTTTATGACAAGTTCTACCTCAAGGGCTGGACTCCACGCTACGCTTACCAGATTAGACACAAACTTGGCCCAGCGCTGGTGCGCACGGTAACATTGGCTTGGTATAGCGCAATGGCTGAGGCTGGTTTAATAAAGTCATGAGGATAATTGCTGGGTCACTGGGTGGCCGGCAGTTCGATGCCCCACACGGTCACAAAACCCACCCCATGAGTGACAAAGCTCGGGGGGCACTATTTAACGCTCTTGGTGATGTTGAGGGGTTAACTGTGCTAGATGCCTTTGCTGGCAGTGGGGCTATATCGCTAGAGGCCATCAGTCGGGGTGCCAGTCATGTGGTGGCCATTGATAGCGATCAGAATGCCAACCTGACTATCAAACAAAACATTGCCAAACTTGGAGTTCAGGGTAGAATCAAAGCGATTAAGGCTAACTCTGGTAGTTGGTCGGCTAACAATCCTGATCAGCAGTTCGATATTGTGGTAACCGCCCCACCCTACGACAATCTGCAGCCAGCTCTGGTTAGTCGTCTAGCGGGGCACCTAAAACCTGATGGGCTATATATTTTGGATTGGCCTGGCAAGCAAGACCTACCCGCTATTGAGTCTTTGCAAATAGTTGACCAAAAGAATTACGGTGATGTCCAGCTGGTTTTTTACAAAAGAACAGGGTAAAATAGCCATCAATGCGCGAGTGGTGGTCCGCCAGCTGGTGGATGGTAGACTTAGCACAGCTTAGGAGCTAGTGCCGCAAGGCGTGGAGGTGAGAACTGCCTGTGGCAGTTTGCAAGAAAACCTTTCAGATTTGCCACCTGTAGCAAGTACGAAAGTTTTGGGGTCGCGGAACGTGACCAAGTCCTTTCCAAATAGCTTCAAGGCATTCATAATTAGGAAGATGTGCGGATGTGGTGGAATTGGTAGACACGCTAGCCTTAGGAGCTAGTGCCGCAAGGCGTGAAGGTTCAAGTCCTTTCATCCGCACCAAATTATATCTCGGAAGTTTTTGAGATCAAACGAGTTGACCAGAGTCCTTATCAACGAATGTGGCCCTCATACGACCAGCCGGATCACGGGCTATAACTAGTG
>JBBQSV010000032.1:0-3755 GCA_038213615.1 Saccharimonadales bacterium (SeqCode)
ATAGTACCGGACTGAGTTCATAGCCCACCAGGCGATCTAGGATGCGCCTGGCCTGCTGAGCATCAACTAGTTTTAGGTCAACGGTCCTGGGATTAGCTACAGCCGCCTCTATAGCTGGCTTGGTGATTTCGTGGAACACTATGCGCTTGGTCTTTTTGGGGTCTAGTTTTAGAGCCTCGCACAAGTGCCAGGCTATGGCCTCGCCTTCGCGGTCTTCATCGCTGGCTAGCCAGATACCATCGGCGTTCCGAGCGGCCTTTTTGAGTTCGTTGACGACCTTGGTCTTATCGGGACTGATCTCGTAAGTTGGGGCAAAGTCGTGTTCGATGTCTATGCTAATGCCCTTTTTGGGCAAATCACGAATGTGACCAAAGCTACTCTTTACAGAATAATCTTTGCCCAGAAACTTCTCGATTGTTTTGGCTTTAGCCGGAGACTCGACTATTACCAGGTGTTTAGAACCCACGGCGTGACCTACTTGGTATTGAAAGAGTTGTTCGGGGGTAACTATTTGGATTTTCTTGCGCCAAGCTATATTGGTAAATATATCGCGAAGCAAAAAAACCAAATATGACATCCGACAACTTTTGCAGGCCGAGGGTGGTTATGTTGTGGGTTCTGACCATGTGATTGCTAGTATACCTTATGCTTTATATAAAACGTCAAAGCGTAAGGCTACACTACATCCCTGTCTGTTGGCAAGCTAATAAATTATAGATTGCCTAGTTTATATCCGGCGATCAGGCCAGCTACACCGCCCACACCACCCAGCAAAATACTCCATAGGCCAAAGAAATTGCCGTGGTCCATGGCGGCGCCCAACCAACCGCCCAGTGATGAGCCAATGAATATGCCTATATAAATGGTTGTTATGGTTGCCACTAACGTATATTTTAACTCTTAAGTTATAAATTGCTAAAGACAGTGTTATTTATAAGTGTAATTCAGCATCGAAAGGGTTGCGCGGCGCGCGGTGGGGTCACAGTCCAACGGACTGTCGGACTGTGACCCCTTGGCCGTGCGCGGGTGCTAGGCGTCCATCCATTCCAGTCCAGCAAAAATCGCCATAGCACCTGTTGCGATCCCTACGACCCCATGGACGATGGTGGTCGTGTGCCGATTTGACGTGTAGGCGACCCTGAACGCACTCAGGCTGGTGAGCGCAAAGGCCCAGAAGCCCTGTTTTGCGAACTTGACCTGGACAGCCGGGTCGGCTTCCAGCCAGTTCATGGCCGGGACGTAGGCAATAGCGCCCACGGCTGTTGTGCGGACGGTGCCGTGCTTAGCGGCAAACCGGATAAAACGCATGACGTTCCTTTCGATGCTGAGGTGCGTGAATCCCTAGTTTGTCGCGGTGCGACAGACTACCCCACAGGGGCCGAGAGAGGAAAACAACACCGTAACTTTATAACTTTTTGGTGATTTTGGCAAGGTTTAGTTGATGGCCCAATGTCCGGCGCCGGTCGGTCGGATTTTGCCGGCAATTTCTAGGGATGTCAGCGTTTGGTTGAATATGGCTGGGTCTAGCTGGCTATGGGCCAATAGTTCATCTGTCTGGCTGATACCGCTCTGCAGGAGTTCTAGCACTTTAGTCTGCTGAGCATTATCGCCCATAACTTCTTTAGGGGTTGGCAGATCCATGCCCAGGGCTTGTAGTACATCGTCTACGCTGGTTACCGGCGTGGCGCCCATTTTGATTAGGTTGTTGGTACCTACACTATTGGGGTTGGTGATGTTGCCGGGCACCGCCATAACCGTCCGTCCTTGATCTAGTGCGAACTCGGCAGTGTGCAAGCTGCCACTTTTGGCGGCGGCCTCTGGGATGATTACGGCGTGGCTGATGCCAGTTATCAATCTGTTGCGGGCTATAAACTGATATTTCATAGCACCATTAAAGTCGTTATCTGCTTCGCTGATCAAGGCACCATTTTTTAGCAGGATGTCCCTGGCTAGCTGGGTATGACTAACGGGGTATATCTTTCTAATACTGGGCAATACGGCCATAGTTAGGCCGCCAGCGTCTAGGGCGGCTTGGTGGGCTATGCTGTCTAATCCCAGGGCCAGCCCGCTGACGATGACTATGCCCTGCTTGGCTAGGTCACTAGCTAGTTTGGTGGTGACTTCCCGCCCATACGGCGAGATTTTGCGGCTACCTACTATGGCCACTCGGGGGCGTTTCATGATTTCTTTTAGATTGCCCAGATAATAGAGTTGCTTTGGCTGGTCCGCAATTTGGGCTAGGTTGTCTGCCAACAAGGGATCGGTAAGCTTAAGCGTATTGACTTTCATTTCAAAACCTTAATTAGTATTGACATAATGAAACATATTTGCTAAAATTGCAACTTGTAAGTCCCTCACCTTTATTGGTTACTAGGCTTTGGTCTATTGACGATAAGGTGAAATGACCCATAAAGGTGAGGGATTTTTACGTACCTTATACCCCCATTCTAACAGTTCTTACTTCGGTAAGGGCTAAAAAGTTAGATTGTTTTAGAACGTGCTTTGCAAGTTGTTACCCTCCACTTACTCAGCTTTGGGTTAGACCCTAAAGCGTTCTAAAACAGACTAACCCCTTTAACTGACCCCCCTCACCTAATTTTGTGCCGTGATTACAGTTTACGGATCATATCAGGTCCAAAATTAGGTGAGGGGTTCCCGGTTCAAAGTAAGTGCGCCAGCACGGCTGCTTCGGCAGCCGACACACGTCTCGATGGATTTTTAGACGATGATGTTTTACTCGGGTGGGTTGAAGGGTGTATTTCGGGGATGACGAGTTCGTCCCCAAAAAGGATCTCCAGCGGTGCCCACCCCCTCTGGAGATCCTTTTTGATTGGAGCGGTGTCCCAATCATACGACAAGGAGAATCTATCGCGTTTTGTGTGATGACGCTTCGCTGGTATCGACAGTAACAGTCCACAGGACTGTTCTGCCCTCTGGAGGCTCTTTCATTTTGCATCCACAATGCTAACACTTACGGTTTGACGTGCCTATAATAATGTGTTTACATAGACTTATGTGTGTGGTATCATTTACGTAGACAACTGTCATGGTTGTCCTTTCGCATTAAACCTTCGGCCGTAGTTTTTATGCTACACAGCGGAGGGTTTTTTGTTTTATGGGCAAGCTCTTTCGAAAACCGACATAAGATCCAGACGACCAGTTCTCTTGTTCTGTTTGATCTGGACACAATATCCAACAACGTCTTTTGTGATCCCGTAAAACCTGTGTAACAAGACAGACGGGCTATTATTCTCAATGATGGTTTCAGGATCGTGGCGAGAATTGCGGATTAAATCAATTGCGGCACTGTACAGTTTTAGTCTTTCCGTCCTCGATTTACGACCTTTCTGCATAGTATGTTCCCAGAATGGAGACAGGAAAACCTTACTCTTGTTAAAATAGGCAGATCTAGCGTAAGGTTGCCGTTTAGTTAAGGCTATAACTTATTTATGTTCCCGGCGTGCAGCAACCTGAACTTCGTCATACGATGTACCTGGTAATACAAGGGCCTTGGATTTATATGCTCTCATCAGGACGCATTATATCACCTCTGTTAACGTTTAAATCTATCAAGAGACTACTCCTTGATGCCATACTATAGACATCGCTTACATGGCAATTATACCCTCAAGCCATAGTTGTTAAATAACGGCTATTTTCGTTATATACTGTGTTTTATGAAGTATAATAATCCAGCAAAACCAACCAAGAATGATATTGCTTGGCAACAAAAGATAGAAAAGCGCGTAAAGTCA
>JBBQSV010000033.1:0-2907 GCA_038213615.1 Saccharimonadales bacterium (SeqCode)
ACATTGATGATTCGGCAGGTAAGCCTCTTTATCAATTGACTCAACCTAAGCCTACGCAAGCCATACGCCCTGACACAGCGTATATTGTTACCAATATGATCAGCGACCCCCGCCCCAGCTACTTCCCGGCCGGCGGCAAACCGCAGGTTTATACCAATAGTAAGGGTACGTGGCACTTTGGAGCCAAAACTGGTACCACCAACGATGCCAAAGATGGCTTGATGATGGGGATATCCACTAAGTATGCTATTGGCATCTGGGTTGGTAACCATACTCGGCGAGTAGCAATGAGCGGACCAATGGAAAACATGACCTATCCAATTTGGAAAGGCTGGATGCAAGCTGCGCACGCAAACCTAAAACCAGTTGATTGGCAAAAACCCAGTGGGGTGCAAACCTTGCCAGCCTTTGTGGTGCGCAGTCACGTGGGCTATGGATCCCAAGAACCCAGCCCCACCTTGGATCTGTTCCCTTCTTGGTACAAACCACCTAGCACGGCTGCCTCTGGCAAGATACAGACTATCGACATGGTTTCTAACAAGCAAGCCACCGAATGTACGCCCAAACTAGCTCAAAAAGTAGTCAACGGCGCGAACGCTAATTCATTCTCTGGTGATATATTCGTCAATGCTAAAGTCAGCGGCAAAGATGACATCCACAAATGCGATGATGTTAAACCAAGCGTCTCCTTGTCTGCCTCAAATAATGGAGGCGGTAGCTACACACTGACTGCCACCGTTGTTCAGGGTACTCATGCCCTGTCTGGTAGTAAGTTCAAGGGAACCGTGAACTTTATTGTCGATGGCAAAACAGTCGGCAGTAGAGGTATTAGTGCTTCTGGTAACGTACCAATCAGCTATCATCCAACGTTTAGCGGCACCAAGCAGGCCACGGCTCAAGTGATCGACAGCGTGTTGTATGACGCCACCAGCGGGTCGGTCAGCATCAGCGGCGCTGGCAGTAACATTACCATCACCTCGCCATCGGATGGCGCTCATGTAGGAAGTTCGACGACCAGCGTACCGGTAAGCTGGACGGGTGGCAGTGGTAACTTCACCGTATTCCTTAGTAAGAATGGTGGTTCACCTGTTGGACATGCTTGTATAGCAAACCCGTGTCCAGTCACCATCGGTAGTTCTTCGCCCGCAAGTTTTGCGATATACGTACAGGACAACAACCCGGGCGATTCCCCTAGTGCGACCATAAACTTCAGCAAACTGTAAGAGTCTTGATTAATCTTTTTCTAGGAACGTGTTCAGGGCTGTACGTATTTCTGCTACACCAACGTAACCGCTAACCTTTTTGCCAGATTTAATGACTGGCCCAATGGCCGAGGTAAAGCCCAGCTTTTTGGCTTCGTTCACACGTCTATCAATATGCGGTACGTGGCGGACTTCACCACTCAGCCCAACTTCACCAAACACCACTGCATTGCCTTTTAGCTGCAGACCCTTGGCTGCCGAGGCAATAGCCATGCATACTGCTAGATCGCTAGCTGGCTCGCTCAGACGTATTCCGCCTACAATATTCACATAAATATCCTGATCGGCTAGATTCAACTTAGTGCGACGCTCCAAAACGGCCACCAGCAAGTTCAGGCGGTTTAAATCTAGCCCACTAGCGGCCCTTTTGGGGTATCCGTAGCTGGTTCTATTTACAAGGGCCTGAACTTCTACTAATAATGGCCTAGTGCCCTCCATGGTGGCTAAAACCACCGATCCGTCGGTTACTTGCCTTTCGGCCAAAAGCGCAGCCGAGGGGTTCTTTACGACCTCTAGGCCTTTATCGGTCATTTCAAAAATGCCAACTTCATCTGTAGAGCCAAAGCGGTTCTTGACCGACCTTAGCACCTTGAAGCCGCCGTATCTGTCACCCTCTAGCTGCAATACAACGTCTACCACGTGTTCCAGGACTTTAGGCCCAGCAATGGAGCCTTCTTTGGTAACGTGGCCAACAATTATTACGGCGGTATTGCTTTGTTTGGCGGCATTAGTTAGTAGCTGGGTGCTACTGGTTATCTGGCTGACCGTGCCAGCGGCCGAGGCTATAGCCGTGCAAGTTGTAGTCTGGATAGAATCCACTATCACTAATTTGAACTCGCCAGTAGAAATAGTGCTGGCAATGTCATCGGCCACATTACTGGTGGCCAACTGCAATTTGTCGGAGTGGGCCCCTAGCCTAGAGGCCCTGAGCCCAATTTGATGTGCCGATTCCTCGCCACTAACGTATAACACTGGATATTTTGCCGCCATGGCATGGGCCAGCTGCAAAAGCAGAGTGCTTTTACCAATCCCGGGCTGGCCGGCGATTAAAGTAACGCTGCCCGCCACTACACCACCACCCAGTAACACGTCTACCTCTGCAATACCCACTGCCAAGCGCAGTTGATCTTTAGCCAAGGACTTTTTTAGTGTCTGGGGATTAAGAGCCCGGCCTTTACTAGAACCACCCAGTTGTCCAGAGCTGATTTGCTCTTCTAAAGTGTTCCATTCACCACAAGTATGGCATTTGCCACTCCACGTAGGGCTAACCGCTCCACAACTATTGCAAATGTAGCTTTTTGAATCCCGTTTGGCCATGTAGGCCATTGTGTCAGCTACGCATCAACCTGTCTAGGTTTATTGGCTACTAACGTTGTTAGGCCGGCTGTCTATGGCTTTGAGCAGCTGCTTTGCTTGTACGACCAAATTGTTGCGATCAATTAACAAAGTATTGTATTGAGAGATCAAATCCCTAACGGTGCTGGCTAGACTATTGTAGCTAGCGGCTTTGGCGTTAAAGTCGCTGACCTGGGCATTGTATGCAGCGTATTGTTTGTCTGCCAACAACTGCTTCATCTGCGTCTGCTGAGCTTTGAGGGCTACCAGGTCAGGCGTCAGTCTAGCTTCGTCGGTGTCAATCAGGTTT